>CAOJRU010000014.1 GCA_948442365.1 uncultured Clostridium sp. | reverse complement strand
CCGTAAATGCAGCAACAAAAGTATACGGAGAAGCAGATCCAACATTTACAGCAACCGTAACAGGATTAGTAGGAACAGATACCGTAAACTACACAATTGCAAGAACAGAAAGTGGAGAAAATGTAGGAAACTATACAATAGAAGCAACAGGAGATGCAGAACAAGGAAACTATAAGGTAACATTTGTACCAGCAACTTTAACAATAACCAAAGCAACTTATGACATGAGTACAGTAAGCTTTAAGGATGCAAGCAAAGTATATACAGGAGAAGCACAAGGATTAGAAATTACAGGAGAATTACCAGATGGCGTAACAGTAAGTTATGAAAACAATAGTAATACAAATGTAGGAACCTATGAAGTTATAGCTAAATTCACAGGAGATACTATGAACTATGAACCAATCGCAAATAAAACAGCAATCTTGACAATTACACCACAAGAAGTAACCGTAAGAATAGACAGCAAAACAAGTGTATATGGAGAAAGTATAGTAGCCTTAACAAGTGATGGGGCAGATGAATTAGGAATCCACTTAACAACAACAGCAACATCAACTTCAAATGTAGGAACTTATGAAATTACAGGAACTGCAAGCAATAAAAACTACAAAGTAAACTTTGTAAAGGGAACTTATACAATTACACCAAAAGCAGTAACCGTAAGAATAGACAGCAAAGCAAGTGCATATGGAGATAGTATAGTAAACTTAACAAGTGATGGAGCAGACGAATTAGGAATCCACTTAACAACAACAGCAACATCAACTTCAAATGTAGGAACTTATGAAATTACAGGAACTGCAAGCAATACAAATTATAATGTAGCATTTGTAAATGGAACTTACACAATTACACCAAGAGCAATTACAGTAAAAGCAAATGATCAAACAAGTGTAGTGGGAGCTAATATCAAAGACTTAACTTATACAATTACAACAGGAAGTTTAGTAAATGAGGGAGATATTACATTTAATGTAACAACAACAGCAACATCAAGCTCAGTAGCTGGAACTTATCCAATCGTAGTAACAGCAAGTGAAAATAAAAACTACAATGTAACAACGCAAAACGGTACTTATACAATCACAGCAAAAATGGACCCAGAATATACAGTACCAACCGGATTAACAGCAACTTATGGACAAACATTAGCAGATGTAACATTACCAAAAGGATTTAGTTTTGAAGATGCTTTATCAACATCTGTTGGAAATGCAGGAACTAATACATTTAAAGTGACTTATACACCAGATGATACAGAAAACTATAATATCATTACAGGTATCGATGTACAAATCAGTGTAAGAAAAGCAATCTATACATTGCCAGCAAATGTAATCTTCACCAATAAAGAAGTAGCTTATGATGGAGCAAGACATGAAATTACAGTAGCAAACTTACCAGAAGGAATTACAGCAACGTATACAAACAATGCAGGAACGAATGTAGGAACTTACAATGCCGTAGCAACCTTCGTATTAAGTGAAGAATTAAGCAAAAATTATGCATCTGTAAGCCCAGCAACCATGACAGCTAAATTAGAGATTGTAGGAATTAAAGGAATTGAACTTGAAAACTTACCAACTGAAATTTACTTTGGACAAGACTTAAAAACAGAATATGCTATTAAAGTAAAAGTTACAAAATCTAATGGAACAGTTGAAAGAATTGACTTAAAAGATTGTGATATAGTAGAAGGAACTACTTCAGCAACAGGAAAACAAGCTATAACAGTAAGTTATATGGGTCAAACAGCAAAATTTGAAGTTATGGTAAAAGACTATATAGCAGAAATTAGTACAACTTATAATGATGTAACAAATCCAAAATATCTATATGGACAAACCATTGATAAAAATAACATAAAAGTAATAGGAACTTATGCTTCTTCTTCAGATAAAACGAAAGACATAACAGCAGAAGCAACCATAGAAAATGTTCCAACAACATTAACACAAACAATTACTTATCATGTAAGTTATGTAGATGGATTTAGTGGAACTCATACAGCAGAAAATACTTTGAATATGTATTTACCAACTGTTTATTATAGTGTAGGTGGTGGAGTAACCAATACATTAGAAAATAATATTGATCCAGTAAATAACAGAGTAAAAATCACAGCAACAGCAGGTTTCACAATTGAAGTACAAAAAGATGATGGAACTATTATAACAGCAATATCAGATGCAGGATGCACATTAACTGAATTTGGAACTTATGAAATAAGAATAAAATTCGGTAATACGACAATAGTAACTAGAAGTATAACGATTGAAAAAGAAGTAGAAGCAAGTTATGAACCAATAAAAAATGCATCAGGAAATATAATAGGAATTAGATTCATAGAACTTGACAAAATAGATACTATAACAGTAACAGGAAGAAAACAACCGGTTTATCCAATTGACAAAACAACATTAGTAAATGGTGAATACTATTTCCCAACAGGAACAAGTGACAGAATAATGGTAGAAGTAAAAACAACAAGTGGAAAAGTATTACCAATCAATCAATATACAATTAAAGTACTATAAGACATTAAAATAATTAATATGATAGACTGATATAAAATTGAAAAATTTAATCAGTCTATTATATTAAAAGATAAAGACTGTTTGAGAGAAAGGTAAATTAAATATGAAAAAAATTATATTATGTGTCATTATTTTGATAGTAGTTAGTTTGCTAGTATTTATTGTGGTAAAGAATACGAATTCAAATCAGATAGAGGATAAGAGCAAAGAAATAACAAAGACAGTAAAAATTGAAGAAAAAGAAGCTAAATATACTTTTTTAAAGAATAGCGATGGAACAATTTATGCGATTAAATTTGAAAATTTAGACTTAATAACAAGAATAACAATGACAAAACGAGAAGGAGATAGTCGAGAAATAAAGGATTTAATTACAGATAACATCTATCAATTTGAAGAAAATGGTATTTATAAAATGGAGATGCAAACCATTAATGATCGAGTAATTAATACCGATACATTTAAAGTTAACGCAAAAAAATAATAATATATAAATATAAAAAATAGGGCTGAATGGGAAAAATATCAGCCCTTTCTTAAAATAAATTAAGGAAGGAAAATTAAAAATGAAACAAGAAAACTTAGGAAAAAAAATAGCAGCTGGCGTTATTGTAATTATTATTACTTTAGGAGTAATCATTATGCTATATATGAATGGGGCAAATAAAAATAAGGATACCCAAAATGAGACGAATATGACAACTAACGGAGTAGTCGATAAAGAAACACCGCAAGAAGCACCACTTATGGGACCAAACGATACAACGCAGGCAGGAGTAATAGAAGAAGTTAATTAACAAAAGAAAAAATGAAAAATAAAAAATAACATCATAAAAATATTTACAAAGAAAAATAAATATGCTATAATAATCTCGATTGGAAAAAATGTCGAGACTATTTGGATAAAATTTATTAATATCACAAAAAGAAAAGAGGAATTTCTATTGGGAGGAAAGCATTTTAAAAAAGGAAAGCATAGTGGCAAAAAGGAAAATAAAAAACTCAGTAGTAAAAAAATAAAATTTTTTTCATTAATTCTAATAATGGGACTTGTTATCCTATTGGGAGCAAATTTCATTAAGGAATCAGACTTTATCAAAACAACCAAAGAAAAAAATTCACCAGAAGTGGTAGATATTAATAAGATACCAGATAAAATGGGAGAATATAAGGTACTTGGCGTAATTGTAATCGACAAATTAGGATTACAAAAAAACATATTAGAAGAAACAACAGATTCTTCCTTGAGCTTATCAGTCACCAAATTTTATGGACCAAATTTAAACGAAAAAGGCAATTTTTGTATAACGGGCCATAATTACAAAGACATTTTTGAATGTGCAAACGACCTAGAGCTAGGGGATACCTTCTATATTATTGACAAAGCAAATCGAGAAAAAGTTACTTATAAGATTTATGATAAATATACCGTAAATCCGACAGAACTAGATTGCTTAGATCAAGAAACAGAAGGAAAAAGAGAAGTAACACTTATCACATGCAATCCAGGCGGAATTACAAGACTTATTGTAAAAGCACAAGAGATGGAATCTCAAAAATAAAAAATTTAAGGAGGACGAAATGAAAAAATCATTTTTCGGAACAATAACAGTAATGTTATTATTAGCAATGGTGTTGCCATTATCTGTAAATGCTGCAACACTAACTGTAGACAAATCTGAAATGAACGTAGGAGATGTTGTAACAGTTGAAGTAAATACCAAACAAAATGTTGAATCAATTCAATTTGATTTACAATTTGATAGTAGTAAATATGAATATGTAAATGATTCAGCAGTAAGTGACTTGGATTCTACTGACTCAAACCTAATTGCTAAAGACATGGTAAGAGTTTCAGCATTTGATATGAATGCTGAAAAAGCAGATACAGTAACTATGAAATTCAAAGCCATAGCTGGTGGGACAAGCGTTCCATTCAGAGTAGTTGGAACAGTAGAAATAGGTGAAAATGGAGAACAATTTGACGCGACAGAAGTACAAATTAAACAAATAAATGGTCAAACAGAAGTAGCAAATAACCCACAATATGTAGATGGAAATGGAAATGCTATAACAAGACTTCCTCAAACAGGAAGTAAAAAGACAATAGGAATGTATGGTACTTTAGGAACAGCATCCAATATAGTAGCATATGCTTTACCATATAGCGATGATACCCTTACAGAAGAAGATATCAAAGCTCAATTTGGTAGTGATGTAAAAGTTTTTGATGACGATCATAATGGTATTTTAGGAACAGGAGAAACCATTGAAATAAATGGTAATACTTATACAATTGTTATTTATGGAGATGTAAATGGTGATGGAAGAGTTACCACAGCAGATGCCTTAAAAACAAGAAAAAATGACGTAGGAACAGAAACCGTTAAAGCTGTTGAACAAGAAGCTCTTGATGTTGTAAAAGATACCAATAAGGATAGTGACGATAAAGCCAATGCACTTGCTCAACAAGCTTTCATATTAAGAAAACAATATGGAACACAAGAACAAACGATAATAGATGAATACCCAGCACAATCAGGAGACTTAATTGAAAAAATTTCTGCTACAGAAGGAACAACCAATGGAAAACGTTATGAAGATATTACAGTAGCAACAGATGTAGCTTCTGCAATGGGAAATGATCCTATTACCAAAAGTATATTAACCTATGAAATAAAATTAGATGGAGCAATTGTAAGCAAAGATAGTAAGATAGCAGAAGTGAACTATAATGAAACTTCATCAGGAAATTTTGAAATGGTATTATATGCTGCTAAAGCAGGAACTTATCAAGTTACACCAATTATTGCAGGTACAAATGTAAATGGTGGTGTACAAAGAGGAGAAACTTATGCTGTTGAAGTAACAGAAAGTGATGAAATAACAGGTATTAGAATAAAAGAAGGTACAACTGAAGTTACAGGAAATGCACAAGTAAGAGTTGGAAAAGAAAAGAAATTAAATGTAGAATTTGTACATGAATATACAAACTTAAAACCTGGATACACTGCTCCAGAACCATTTGTAGTTAGTGAAGTAGATAATAACAAAGTAAAAGTTACATTTGATAATACAATTTTTGCAAGTGAAACAGGTTATGCTAATAATATACTTACAATAAAACCATTAACAACCACAGGAGTTAAAACAATAACATTAGAAATTGATGGTATTTCAAAAGTAGTTAATGTAGATATTTTACAACCTGCTGGAATAAAAGGAATTACATTAAATGGAGTTAAAATTCCTGAAGAAGCCAATAAAGTAGGACCAATTACTTTATATAAAGACACAACAGGTCAAGGAAAAGTGATAGAAGATACAGATACTAATAGTACATATATTTATACTATTATACCAATTGAATTAAGAGATGAAGAAGGAGACAAAATAGAAAATTCTGCTAAAGATATAGAAGATAGTCCAAATGGAACTGCAAATATAAAAGTTTATGAAACTTCAGCAGCTGGAAATAATATGGACTTTTCAATAAAAAGTTTCTATAAAAATGCTAATGGAGAATATATGTTAGCAGATGCCAATACAACAGAAGAAATACAAGCAATTGGAATTTCTATTGATTCATTCTTATTAGAAGACCAAGAATTTTGGGAAGATTCTAAAGAAAATATCCTTGAAGGTTTAACCATAGAATATGCAGCAGTTGGCGGAGCTAAAACTGCCAATATATCTGTAAATGTATGGGAAAATGGAGCTTTAATCGATCTTTCAAATGATAACAAGGGACAACAAGATCCAGAAGAAGGAAATGATTCAAATTCATCTGTTGGAGGAGATAATTTAAATAAACCAACAAATCCTAGTGATAATGTTGGATCTGATAATACAGATGTAAATGGTTCTAATCAAGGAACAACTGGAGGAGAAGAAAATAATGGTTCAACTTCAGATAATACATCTGGAGAAGGAGATAATGATGTTGATGTAAAAGATCCTATCAATCCAGGTGAATCACAACAACCAGGACCTAGTGAAGTACCACCAGTAGCTGAAGAAGCTAATAGTGAAGAAGAAACCACTGAAGAATAATAATGAATTGAAAATAATATTCAATAGTTGAGAGAGAAAACATTTAAAAGTTTTCTCTCTCTATTCTATTTATAAAGCAAAGTAATTTTATTCCCATTCTTTTCAATAAAACCTTCTTCCTTTAAAAGTTTTAACTCTCTCATCATAGCACTTCTATCCACGCTCAGATAATCAGCTAAATCGGTTAACGAAAAAGGCAAAGAAAAACTTTTGCTTAAACTTCTAGTCGATAACATTGTAAAATAGCCAATCAACTTATCGCGAGTAGAGCGTTTCGTTAGTAATTCAATACGCATATTTAGATCCGTTACTTTACTCAATATTAATTCTGGCAAGTTTTCTGATAACCTTTGATGAAATTTACAATTGTTTCTACATTTGTGGCGAATATCATTATAGCCATAAAAAAGCACTTCGCATTTTTCACGAGCTTCTACGAGTAGTTCATTATTTGTTGTAATGGTATAAAATACTTCTCCAAAAACGTCATTTTTGGAGAAATGTTCAACAATGGTTCGATTTCCATTCAAATCATAACGAACCAAATCGGCATTTCCATTCATTAAAATACAAAATTGATTTCTTTTCTTAATGTAGCTAGTGATGACCTCATTTTTAGAAAAGCTTTTTATTTGAACTCTATGACAACTATTTTCAAAATTATTTATAAATTCTTCTATATTAAAATTAATATTCATTTTATCAATCCTTTTATCTTAACATAAGATAGTATTTATTTGAGTTTTGATTTTTTCTTCACTTAAAAAAGTCAAAACTTAAAACGATTTATGATAAGATTATACTACAAAAGAGTTGCAAATGCAACATTGAAATTGTAATGCAAATGTAATATTCGACAAAATGTTGTAGTAAAGCACAGTTCAAATTGATTGCAAATAATTTGTTGCTTTTACAACAGAAAAAGAAAAAACTTACGGTATAATAGGAACATATGAAAAATCAGTGAAAATTTTTAGAAATAACAAGTTTGCTGAGTAGGAAAAATTTCAGAAAAAGCAGAATAGAGGGGATGGATAAAACATGAAAATTATAAAAAGAGATGGAAGAGCGGTAGATTACGATAGAGAAAAAATAAAAATAGCAATCGAAAAAGCAAATAAAGAAGTAAGACCAAAAGAAAGAGCAAGTAAAGAAGAAATTAAAAATTTAATTGAATATATTGAAGAACTTGGCAAAAAAAGAATGTTAGTAGAAGATATCCAAGATATTATTGAAGAGCAATTAATGGAAATTGGCAAGTATGAATTATCCAAAAAATATATTGTGTATCGCTATACAAGAGCTTTAGTTAGAAAACAAAATACAACAGATGAATCTATACTTGGTTTAATTAGAAATGAAAATAAAGAATTAGCAGAAGAGAACTCTAATAAGAATACCTTATTAGCATCTACCCAAAGAGATTATATAGCAGGAGAGGTATCAAGAGATTTAACGAAAAGATTATTATTACCAGAAAAAATTGTAAAAGCAGACGAAGAAGGTGTGTTACATTTTCATGACGCTGACTATTTTGTACAACCAATTTTTAATTGCTGTTTAATCAATATAGCAGATATGTTAGACAAGGGAACCGTTATGAATGGGAAAATGATAGAAACCCCAAAAAGTTTTCAAGTAGCATGTACCATAACAACGCAAATTATTGCAGCAGTAGCCAGTAACCAATATGGTGGACAGTCAGTAGATTTAATTCATTTAGGGAAATATTTAAGAAAAAGTTATGATAAATTCAAAAAAGAAATGCAAGAAAAATATGAAGATAAGGTATCAGAAGAAATGATAGAAAGTATCGTTCAAGATCGATTAAAAGCTGAATTAAAAGCAGGTGTACAAACCATTCAATATCAAATTAATACCTTAATGACAACCAATGGACAATCACCATTCGTAACCTTATTCTTACATTTAGAAAAAGACGATCCTTATATGAAAGAAAATGCAATGATAATTGAGGAAGTGCTTAAACAAAGAGAACAAGGCATCAAAAATGATAAAGGAATTTATGTTACACCAGCTTTTCCAAAATTAGTTTATGTATTAGATGAGTTCAACAATTTAACAGGTGGAGAATATGACTATTTAACAAAATTAGCGGTGAAATGTTCTGCCAAAAGAATGTATCCAGATTATATATCTGCTAAAAAAATGCGTGAGAACTATGAAGGAAATGTATTCAGTCCAATGGGATGTAGAAGTTTCTTATCAGCATGGAAAAATGAAGAGGGAAAATATCAATTTGAAGGAAGATTTAATCAAGGAGTCGTAAGCATTAACTTGCCACAAGTTGGAATTGTAGCAGATGGAGATGAAGAAAAGTTTTGGAAAGAATTAGATGCAAGACTAGAATTATGCAAAGAAGCTTTAATGTGTCGACATTATGCACTACTTGGAACAAAATCAGATATTAGTCCAATTCACTGGCAATATGGAGCAATTGCACGATTAGAAAAAGGAGAAACCATAGATAAATTATTATATGGGGGATATTCCACTATTTCTTTAGGCTATATTGGATTATATGAAGTAACCAAACTAATGACAGGTGAGTCACAAACATCAGAAAAGGGACATGCATTTGCTCAAAAACTCATGAAACATTTAAGAGAAACAACGGATCAATGGAAAAAAGAAACCAATATAGGATTTGCTTTATATGGAACGCCAGCAGAGAGTTTATGTTACAAATTTGCAAGAATTGACAAAGAGAAGTTTGGAACCATTAAAGATATAACAGATAAAGGATATTATACGAATTCTTATCATGTAGATGTAAGAGAAAAAATTGATGCTTTTGACAAATTAACTTTTGAAAGTGAATTTCAAAAAATATCATCAGGGGGATCCATCTCCTACATCGAAATACCGAATATGAATAAAAATATAGCAGCTTTAGAATCTGTTGTTAAATTTATTTATGATAACATCCAATATGCAGAATTCAATACAAAATCAGATTTTTGTCATGAATGTGGGTTTGATGGAGAGATTAATATCAATAAAGAGAATGAGTGGGAATGCCCAAATTGTGGCAATAAAGATCACAATAAATTAACAGTAGTTAGAAGAACTTGTGGCTATTTGGGAGAAAATTTTTGGAATGTTGGAAAGACCAAAGAAATAAAACAAAGAGTAATGCACTTATAATGTTTACTAGGTTTCCATTTGGGATGGTTCTTTTTGTGCCAGAGGGGACGGTCCTTTTTGGCAACTTCTTCATTTTAATAGAATAAAAATATAAAAAATAAAAAGTTTTTTGTTCAAGCTAATTTTCATAGCACTTCTAAAACAATTTTATGGCGCCCTTTCACGTTAAACGCGAACATTTTCCATAAAATTGTTTAAGAATTGCTATTTCAATTACTTTCAAGCAAAACTTTTTATTTTTTATATTTTATTTATTTAATTAATTTGAGCTAGTGCCAAAAAGGACCGTCCCCTCTGGCACAAAAAGAACCGTCCCAAATGGACACCCAATCAAGAATTAACCAACATTCCAAGAAGAAATCAATTGTTCTCGACACTTGTTTTCAAAGTCATCATTTAAAGGTTCTAAAAAGGTGTCTTCCTTATATTTTCGATCAAGACAATATTTAATGATGTAGTCACTAAGTTCAGGATTTTTAGCAAGTAAAGGACCATGTAGATAGGTTGCAAGTACATTGCTTGTAAAAAAGCCTTCTTGCGTATCACCAAATTTGTTGCCATTTCCTAATAGGACATTTCCAAAAGGATTAGCAATATTAAAGGTTTGTCCACCATGATTTTCGAATCCAATTATTTTTGTTTTTTTACCGTTTAATTCTGATTCAAGGATAATGTTACCAATACATCTTTTTTTTCTATCATTAATAGCTTCGGTATAATAATCAAAAATTTCTAGACCAGGTATAATAGTGCCTTCCACATCTTTATAGTATTTGCCAAATAATTGGTAAGAACCACAAATTAATAAGAAAAAGACACCAGCGTCTATGGCTTCTTGGATAGAATCCTTGTATTGAACTAAATCTTCTGCTAGAATTCCTTGTTCTTGGTCAGCACCTCCGACCAGAAAAAATTAAATCGTAGCTTGTAAAGTCAGGAGGAGTATCCCCAATAGAGTAGGAGGTAATGGTTGTTTTGAATCCACGTTGCTCTAATCGATAACGCAATACTTGAATATTTCCGTAATCTCCATATAATTCTAAAATATCTGGATATAAATATAATATTTTTAATTCTTTCATTTTTAATCATCCTTGTCTAATTTCAAAATTTCGTTTCTGGTTGGTTGTAAGGCTGTATAATTAGCAATCACATATTTTTTACAATTCGTTTTATAGAAGTTTTCTACCGCCTCTGATAAGTTTGGATAGGTTTCAATTTTATCAATAGGATATCCTGCCGTTTTGATACGAATAGCCATATCATAAGCACGAATGCCTGATGTAATAATTCTGGAAACATGGTTTAAATCAGCAAAGTTAATGTCCCAAATCCAAGATACATCATGTCCATCTGCTAAATTGTCATTTAAAACGAATAGTAATTCTTTTTCTTCATCATCTTCCTTTAAAATTCTTAAACTAACATTGGCACCAGTTGGATTTTTTGCTAAATTAATGATGGTTGAGATATTTTTTATTTTAATTTCTTCTAATCTACCATTATCTAATACAAAGGTAGCTAGTGCTTTTTGTATTATTTCTGTATCGATATGATATAAAGTTGCACAGGCTACAACGGCTACAAAATTATAGATATTATAGATGCTATTAAATTTAGTCTGATAGGTGATGTTATTAATAGAGAAGGTTTTGTTTTTTAAATCGATATTAGTAGCTAATTGGTAGATTTCATTATCTCCATAGTTACAATTTGGGCATTGAAACTTACCAATATGAGAATATTGGTAATATTCGTATTTAATACGAGTGTGACAGAAAGGGCAAAATTTTCCTTCTCCTGCTTCTTTCATTTCATTGGTAGCATGTGTGTATCGATCAACGCTAAAATAATAAATATTAGGATTTTCTGGATTGGATTGTCCTAGTCTTGCTACATTTGGGTCATCGTTGTTTAAAATTAGATTTCCAGTGTAGGTCTTTAAAAATTCATGGATTTTTAGAATTAAGGCTTCTACTTCACCATTTCGATCTAATTGGTCACGGAAAAAGTCAAGAATGACGAGAGTGTCTAATTTTAAATCTTTAAAAACCACTGGTACATAACCTTCATCAACTTCAAAGACAAGATAATCTGCTTTGATTTTTCCAGTTAAAGAACAATGTTTTAATAAAGTGGATAAAATACCAGTTTCCATGTTATTTCCTTCTATGTTGCTGATAACTTTCTTTCCAGCGGTCTTAAAAACATGTCCAATAGCATTATTGGTCATCGTTTTTCCATTGGTTGCGGTTACAGCTATAATGGGACAACTAATTTTAAAGTATTGGAATATGTCGGGGTTCCACTCATAGGCTATTTTTCCCAAAAAATTCCCACCTTTTTTGCCTAGTATTTTTAATCCTAAATGTAAAATTTTCATGGCTAATAATATAAAAAAGTTTTTCATAATTATTTCCTTTTCTTCTTGATTTTTCAACATTATATCATAAGAAGAAAAAAATGTGAAATGTTTGTAAACTTAAATTTACATTTTCTATTGTAATGTGAGTATGATTATAGTAGAATAGTAGCAGAGGTGGAAGATGAGAATTATAAACACAAATAAAATAGAAAAGGTGAAAATAACAAGTGATAATTATTATGTTGTACTTGACTTTGACAAAACCATAACCAAGAAAGAAAGTTTAGACTCTTGGATGGCATTATTAGACTTTGAAATTTATGGGGAAGAATGCAAAAAAGAGATAGAGGAACTAAATGCAAAATATTCTCCAATGGAATTAGACTACACATTGGAGGAAGAAACCAAAAAGCGACATATGGTAGAATGGTATCAAAAAAGTATGGATTTATTATATAAATACCAAATAAGCTATTCTAATTTGGTAAAGGCATTGAAAAAAGATACTTTAAATTTTAGAAAAGGGGCGAAAGGATTTCTACAAAATTTATACCAACAAAAAGTACCAGTTATAATATTATCTGCGGGGATTGGAAATGTGATAGAAGAATTCTTGAAAAAGCAAGAGTGTTATTATGACAATATACATATTATTAGTAATTTTATTACCTTTAAAGAAGATAAAATGCAAAAATTCACAGGTTCTATTATTCATTCTATGAATAAAAGAATAGAAAACACATTACCAGAAGAACTAAAAGAGATAATCCAACAAAAGCAATATGCTATTTTATGTGGAGATATCATTGAAGACATACAAATGATACCAAAAGAAAATTTGGATCAAACCATAACAATAGGATTTTTAAACCAAAAAATCAAACAGAATTTAGAATTTTATAATAGACATTATGATGTGGTATTAACAGAAGAAGAAGCTTGTTTTCAAGAGGTGGAGAAAATAATTAAAAAAGAAAAGGAGATTAAGTAAAATGAAAAAATTTGGAAATATACTATGGGGAGTGGTATTAATTATAGTAGGAGTAATCTTTGGATTAAATGCGGTAGGATTAACCGATATCAATATTTTCTTTCATGGTTGGTGGACATTATTTATAATTGTTCCAAGCTTTATTGAATTATTTAGAAGTACAAATAAAATGTGGAGTTTTATTTGGTTGGTAATAGGGGTTGTGCTATTATTGTGTGCACAAGGCATTTTATCTTTTAGTTTAATAGGAAAACTAATTTTTCCATTTATTTTAGTGATGATAGGAATTAGTATTATTTTTAAAGATACTTTTCATAAAAAAGTAGCCGAAAAGATTAGAAACTTAAATGCCAATAAAGGAGAATTTGAAGAATATTGTGCCACTTTTGGAGGACAAAAAAGTGATTTAGCAGGGCAAGAATTTAAAGGAGCGAACTTAGATGCTGTATTTGGAAGTGTAGAACTAGACCTTTCCAAAGCTATTCTTAAAAAAGATCAAGTAATCAATGCCAATGCTATTTTTGGAGGGATTGAAATAAGAGTACCAACTGGTGTTAATATCAAAGTAAAATCAACACCAATTTTTGGTGGCGTAGAAAACAAAGTAAAAACGGAATACAATGAAAGTTTGCCAACTTTATATATTAATGGGGTAGCTATGTTTGGAGGTGTTGAAATAAAATGACAACCTTTCAAAAAATAATTAAGTATGGAGCCATTGGATTTGCTATTTATTTATGTATTATGATAATTAGTATGATTTTGTTTGGAATAACAACTATTTTTGGTATTTCAACAGGATTAGAATTTTTTAAAAATAGAGATGATTCTACTATGGTAACAAAATGGGAACAAGAATACACAAATATTACAGATTTAGATATTGATTTGAATATAGGTAAACTAACCATCAAAAAGGGTGATACTTTAAAAGTAGAAGTTTCCCATGTTTCAGAACAATTTAGATGTGAAGCTAGAGAAAATCAATTAAAAATGGAAGACCAAAAAGTTTATACGATGTTTAACAATAAAGAGGTGGTACCAGAAATTATCATCTATTTACCAGAAGTGGTAGAGTGGAAAGAAGTTACGATTAAAACAGGAATGAACGAAACTAAGATTGAATATTTAAAAGCAGATAAAGTGAATTTAGAAATGGGAGTAGGAAAATATCAAATCGATAATTTAATAGCAAAACAAGCTAAGATAGAGGCAGGGGCAGGAGAAGCCAATATTTTAAATAGTAAAATCGAAGAATTGAAATTAGATGGTGGTATTGGAAAATTAGTGTTAACAAGTAAAATTACAGGAAGAGCTGATATTGAATGTGGTATTGGAAAGATGGAATTAAATTTATTAGGTTTACCAAATGATTACAAAGTAAAAGGAAGTACAGGTTTGGGCAATTTTGAGATAGATGGTAAAAAAATTAGAGATCACGAGACCATTGGAAATGGTGATGTTATGATAAAAGTAGAGGCAGGTGTAGGAGAAACCAGTATTCATTTTAAAAAAGAAGAAAATATATAAGAGAGAAAAGAGGGATTGGATTGAAAAAGATTGCCATTTTTGGTTCTACGGGTTCCATTGGAGAAAGTACACTAAATGTAATTAGAGAAAATCCAGATTTATTTGAAGTAATTACCTTAGTGGCAGGAAAGAATATACAAAAATTAATAGAGCAAATTGAAGAATTTAAGCCAAAACATGTATATATTACAGCAGAAGAAAATGCTAAGGAACTACAAAAAGTATTTCCATATCTACAGGTGTATCATGGAAAAGAGGGGATGGAAGAAATCTCACAATTAACAGATTTTGATATTGGGGTATCTGCTTTAGTTGGAATTGCGGGTCTACAACCAACTTATAACATGATAAAAAATGGAAAGACAGTAGCGTTAGCCAATAAAGAAGTGTTAGTAGCTGGTGGAAAATTAATTATGGAGACAGCTGCTAAAAACCATGCTACCTTATTGACAGTGGATAGTGAACATAGTGCTATTATGCAGTGTTTGCAAGGCGAAAAGCAAAATAAGATTGATAAAATTTTATTGACAGCTTCTGGAGGGCCATTTTTTGATAAGGAGATAACAGATGATATAACCGTAGAGCAAGCTTTAAATCATCCAACTTGGAAGATGGGGCAAAAAGTGACAATTGATTCTTCTACAATGATGAATAAGGGTTTTGAAGTAATGGAAGCAAAATGGTTATTTGATGTAGAACCAAGTCAAATACAAGTTGTAGTACATAGAAAAAGTATTGTCCATTCTATGGTACAATTTCAAGATGGAACGATTATGGCAAATTTAGGGCCAAAGTCTATGCAAATACCAATTGCCTATGCTTTAAATTATCCCAATCGTTTAACCAATTCGATTCAAAAAATTGATTTGTTTGAGATTGCAGAATTAAAGTTTGAAAAACCAGATTTAGAGAAGTTTTTGTGTCTAAAATTAGCTTTTGAAGCAATTGAAAAAGGACATAGTTATCAAGTCGTATTAAATGCTGCTAATGAAGTGCTAGTAGATGCTTTTTTGAATAAGAAAATAACCTATACGCAGATTCCAAAGGGAATACAAAAAATGCTAGAGGAACATAACCAAATGGAATTAAATACAGTCGAAGAGATTTTAGCATTGGACAAAGAGGTGAAAGAAAAGACAAGAAAGATGATAGAGGATTAAGTTAGGGTTCTTCTATCAGGTCTTTCCAGTATTTTTTAGGCATACATTGCATTTGACATCTTGGATTTTTTCTTTCTGAAATAGCAATGGTTTTAAAAAATAATTTCCACAATTCCTGATATTTTTGTTCTTCTACAGAAATAGCAGGAATTTTTAGATGGGTAGCGTCTACTATTTTGTATTCTTTTCCATTATATAATAAACAAATATTTCTAATTTTATCGTGTATGATAAAATTTTGAGTCGGTAAACGATGGATAAAATGATGGCCTAGAGGTTCGATAATATTGTTGTCTGGATGGATAGAAGCATAGTATAAATTATTTCCAACTTCTTGAAAACGTAGTAATCCTTTTAGTCTATGACATTCTCCAAAACTTCTTTTTTTCATATTCATTACTTTAAAGATATAAGGAATGGTAAGTCGATTATTAATTTTAGGACCAAATTGAAAGCCATCACAAAGATATTTTAGCAAATTTACTTCTTTGTTTTTCTCATCGCAAAGAAAGCTATAATAGGTATTGTATAAAGTGGTATAACCAATATTTTTTTCAATACCAGCAAATACTCTTTTGGCTTTCTCAGAGTCTGTTTGTATGAAAAGGGGATGGTCTAAAAAGTTGGGCGAATATTCCGCTTCTGAAATGATTTGTTCTGGTAAGGTTTTTGCTACATAGCAGTCAAATACAAGACTTAGGAAACCATCGAATGTACCATCATATAAATAGGTTTTGTTTATAAGCTTCCAGTTAGACATTTTATTTTATCCTCCTTCGTTGGTAATAAGTTATCAAAAATAGATAGTTGCTGGAATTGGGGGAATGGTAAAGTGCTTCTCTCTTGGTAAATCAAGTTTCTTTCAATAAAATTCTCGTTAAATTTGTAGACTTTGTCATAGTATTTTCCTTTACAAGTAATAAAGTATTGTGCTCTTTTTACGGAAACACCAAGTTTTTTTAAAGCCTGGAAGTCTAGCAAAAATTCACGTCTTGCACGAATTATTTTTTTGGCGGAAATAACACCAATGCCCGGAATTCGTAGTAAGGTGAAATAGTCAGCAGAATTAATTTCGATGGGAAATTTATCGATATGGCGTAAAGCCCAATCACATTTGGGATCTAGCATATGATTAAAGTTAGGATGTGTTTCGTCTAATAATTCACTGGCTTTAAAACCATAATAACGAAGTAACCAATCCGCTTGATAGAGCCTATTTTCACGAAGTAATGGTGGTGCTTCTAAGGTGGGAAGGTTTTTGTCTTGATTTACACTAATGTAGGCAGAATAGTAAACTCTTTTTAAACTTAGTTTTTGATAGAGTCCTTCTGAAAGTTTTAAGATTTTTAAATCACTTTCAGGCGTAGCGCCAACAATTAATTGTGTGGTTTGTCCGGCAGGAACAAAACTAGGTTTGTATTTACTTTTTTCAAGTTGGTTGCGTTTAATACCATTTGAAACATAAGACATGGGATCCAAAATACCGCTTTTTTCTTTTTGTGGAGCAAGTAGTTTTAGACTATCATGGGAGGGAAGTTCAATATTGATACTAAGTCGATCGACTAAACTACCTAAGGTATCAATTAATTCTTTACTAGCTCCAGGAATGCTTTTACAGTGAATGTAACCATTAAAGTGATATTCATTTCGCAAAATGGAAATGGTTTGAATAAGTAGTTCCATTGTATGGTCAGGGGATTTTACGACAGCAGAGCTTAAGAAAAGTCCTTCAATGTAATTTCTTTTATAAAAGTTGATGGTTAAATCCGCTACTTCTTGCGGAGTGAAAGTAGCACGTTTAACAGAGTTGGTACAACGGTTAATACAGTATTTGCAATCATAAATACAACAATTGCTAAATAGTATTTTTAGTAAAGAAATACATCTTCCATCTGCTCCCCAACTATGGCAAATGCCAGATATACTACCATTTCCAATTCCATGATTTTTATTTTTTCGATTGCTTCCACTAGAACTACAAGAAGCGTCGTATTTAGCAGAGTCTGCTAATATTTTTAATTTGTCTAAGGTTTCCATTTTTAATTCTCCATACCAAACATATATTTGTAATTATTATACCACAAAAAAATAAAAAGTCAAACATTTATTTGATTTAAGTTTTATTTTTTTCGTAACAGTAATTGCTATCTCTTGGCATAAATAGGGTATATTTTATTTCTACCTTGTTCATTCCACTTGAAAAGAAATTATAAAATAAGAAAATGAGCCTCTTTCATGTTCAAGACAGTATTCTATCTTTTGAATACTGTCTTGCCTTGAACATCCCTCATTTTCTTACTTAATAATTTCTATTTCTCGTTCCAATCAAGCGGTAGAAATAAAATATACCCTATTTATGCCAAGAGGTAGGAGTTACTGTTACGAAAAAGACGAAATTTGAATTTATTTGACTTTTTTATAACCCCACCAGCATTTTTTTCTAATAAATTCAGAAAAGTCAGAAGGATTGCTTTTCTGAAAAGTAGATTTATCTAGTAAAAAAGAATGTGTTTTATCAAGATATAAATAAAAAAAAGTTTTTGTTTCAAAAGCTTTATATAATTGATGATACTTCATTTCTGAAAATTCTTTTTCATCTTCAATCATAAAAAATTTATCGTAAAAGGTAAAAGTAAATTCTTTTTCCTTTTGAATTTTTTCACTCTTATACTCTTTTGTAACTTCAGAAATAGGGCGAAAAAATCGCCAAAGAATAAAAGCTGTTAATCCAAAGCACAATAAAATAGCAAGTGTGTAATTATGAGATTTTACTTGTAAAATAAGGAGTAGTAGAATAAGTGCTACTACGATAACGGTATAAGCGGTATAGGTAAAATGATATTTTTTATTGTGAAAAGCAAGAAATTGATCATATACGGTTTTAGTATATCTGGTTTTATTTTTAAATAATATTTTCATTTAATCACCACATTTATTATAACATATATTTCGATCAAAAAAATAAAAATTTTGATAAATTAAAAAAATAGGATACTTTTGTATGAAAAGATTATTGGAAATAAGAACCAATTACTTCTGTATTTAATATAATGAATAAAGTGAGGGAGTGATTTTTTATGGCCTATTCAGATCGAGAATTATTAGCAAGAATTGTACAATGCGAAGCTGGTGGAGAAGGTGACAATGGAATGAAAGCAGTTGCCTCTGTTACGATGAATCGCGTAAATAGTTCAGAAGGAGAATATGCTAGAGTTTCACAAGGTGGAAATGTTCGAAATATTATTTTTCAGCAAGGTCAATATGATTGCACAAGAGAAACAATACGTAATCAATATAATCCACAAAATATCTATAATATGACTCCCACAGAAGTTCATTATTATATTGCTGATTGGGCTTTGGCAGGCAATCGACTAAATGAAATAGGAGATTGTTTATGGTACTTAAATCCATTTAGACCTACTTGTAGTTCTACTTTTCCAAGTAATGGATCTGGAACTTTTCATACCAGATTGGGTGATCATTGTTTTTATCGTCCAACTAGCAAGTATTCACAAACATAGAATTTAGAAAGGGTGATGGTTTTATGGCAAGTTCAGAAGAAAGAGTAGACAAAAGAGAAACAAGACAGGTGGAGGTGAATCAAAATTCACCAGAGATTTTAACCAATCCCATTTATACGCCTGCTTTTTTGAGAGAACAAATTGGAAAATTGATGAGAGTAGAATTTTTGATTGGTACCAATAATTTAGTGGATCGAATTGGCATTTTACAAGATGTAGGAGCTAGTTATATTTTGTTACGTTCTTTTGAAAATGATAGTTTGGTATATTGTGATATTTATTCGATTAAGTTTATAACGATTTCTACTACTGGCATCTACGGCTCTATGCCAAATAATAATCGATATTCCTATTATTAAAAATGTTTTAACAAATGCTGTTAATCTAAGATATGGTATTGAGCGATATTTAGATTAGCAGTATTTTATGCCTCTAGAAAATGTAAGATTTTATTTGCTATTTGATAGACAAGCCCACATTGATGTCTAAAATTTAACAGATTTGTTGAAATCAGTATAATATTGTGATATAAAATAAATTAGAATGATATAATGTTTAGGAGGAAACTATGGCAAAAAAAGAAATAAATACTGATTTGTGGGTGAATGAATTATTAAAAGAAGCAGATATACAATTAACCCCACAAGGTTGTGAAATAAAAGAAATAGAGGAAGCATTAAAAACAGCGTCCAAAAATGGAAAAGGAAATGTAGGATTTCCAGAATATTGTGGTGTAGTAAAAGATTTTGTAATTGTAATCGAAGATAAGGCAACCATTGATAAACAAGAGAAATTGAATGAAAAAGGAATATTGGAGTTGAATCCAAAGGAAGTAAAAGAATATGCTTTAAATGGAGCCTATTTTTATGCAAAACATATTTTAGAAAAAACAAATTATAAAAAAGCGATTGCTTTTGGTATTAGTGGAGATGAGAAGAGACATATCATCCAACCCATTTATTTAGATGGCAGAGAGTATTTTATGAGATTACCACAAGTGGAAAGTTTCATATCATTTAATGTAGAAAATATAGACGAATATTATACTAGAGAGATATTAAAAGATTTTACCGAAGATGAAAAAACAACGAAAGAAATAGTAAAAGATGCAGAAGAGCTACACGAATATTTAAGAAATTATGGAAATTTAAGAGATCAAGAAAAGCCATTAGTAGTAAGTGGAATATTATTAGCATTAAGAGAAATGGAGTATGGCAATTTTTCAATTGATTTGTTAACAGGAGACAATACAAAAACCGATGGGAAGAAAATTATGGATGCCATTGATGATAACTTGAGAAGAGCTAGAGTATCACCAGAAACTAAAAAAGATAAACTGGTAAATCAATTTAAAATTATTGAAGATACGCCAAAATTAAATGAAACGGATCCAGTTCTAGGAAAGACTCCATTAAAATATTATACAGAGTTTTTGTACAATAGATTATATAAGTCAATAAGATATAATCGTACATCAGAAGATTATTTAGGTAGATTTTATGGTGAATTTATGAGTTATTCTGGTGGTGATGGACAAACATTAGGAATTGTATTAACGCCTAAACATATATGTGATTTATTTGCAGATTTAGCAGATTTACAAACCGATGATTTAGTATTTGATCCTTGCTGTGGAACGGGTGGTTTTCTAATAGCAGCTATGCACAAAATGTTAAAAAAGGCAAAAACGGATAGTGAAAGAAAAAATATTCGTACCAATCAATTGCATGGAATAGAGCTACAACCTTATATGTTTACGATAGCAACAACGAATATGATATTAAGAGGAGACGGAAAAAGTAATCTAACATGTGATGATTTTTTAAAGAAAAATCCAAATGAATTACAATTAAAAGGAGCAACCGTAGGAATGATGAATCCTCCTTATTCACAAGGGAAAAAATCTCCTGAATTATGTGAGTTGAATTTTATTGAACAGTTATTGGATTCTTTAGCAGAAGGTGCAAGATGCATTGTTATTGTGCCACAAAGTAGTATGACAGGCAAAAATAATTATGAAAAAAACATCAAAAAAAATATTTATAAAAATCATACTTTAGAAGGGGTCATAACATTAAATACCAATACCTTTTATGGTGTTGGAACCAATCCTTGTATAGCTGTTTTTACAGCGCATGAACCTCATCCAAGTGATAAAGTATGTAAATTTATAAATTTTGAAGATGATGGGTATGTAGTACAAAAACATGTTGGTCTAGTGGAAACTGAATCAGCGAAAGATAAAAAACAACATTTGCTAGATGTATGGAAAGATAAGATAAAGGCAACCACAAAATTCTGTGTGGAAACAACGGTTGAACCAGATGATGAATGGTTACATTCTTTTTACTATTTTAACGATGAGATACCAAGTGAAGAGGAATTTGAAAAGACAATAGCAGATTATTTGACGTTTGAGTTTAATATGATTGTACATAAAAAAGGACAATTGTTTAGAAAGGACAATAACAATGAGTGAAATAGAAAAGGTCGAGTGGCAAAATTTTGAGATACAGAGTATATTTGATGTTATAAGAGGAAATGCAAAAGATGTTACAAAAAGGGAAATTGGAGGCGATATTGCCTTAGTAACAGCAACCGATAAAAATAATGCTTTTTATGATTTTGTTACACCAAAAAGTAATGAAACTATATATAAGAATACAATAACGATTCATAATAATGGAAATGGTGTGGGATTGGCTTTTTATCACGAGTATAAATTTATAGCTACATCAGATGTAACCATCTTGATTGATAAAACCAATAAAATTAATAAAGAAATGGCGGAGTTTATTATTTCCATGCTACAACAACAGAAAGAGAAATACTGTTATGGTTATAAATTATCCAATCAAAGACTTAAAAAACAAAAGATTTTATTACCAATAAAAGAAGATGGAACAATTCATTATCAGTATATGAATAAGTATATAAAAACAATAAGAGAAAACATACTACGAAAATATGAAGAAAGTATACAAAGGGAAAAGGAACATTTGAAAAAATTAAGAATTAATAATTCCAAAGAGATTAAATGGAAAGAATTTTATATAAAAGAAATATTTGATTTAATTTCAAGGGGGAAGAGATTGAAAAAAGAAGATCATATTACAGGTGATATTCCTTATGTATCTTCAACCATGAATACAAATGGAATTGACGGATTTATTGGAAATAAAGATGGAAGAATTTTTGAAAATGGTTTGTCATTAGCCAATAGTGGATCAGTAGGAAATTGTTTTTATCATGAATATGAATTTGTTGGAAGCGATCATATTACAGTATTAAAAAATCAAAAATATAATAAATGGATTTATTTATTTTTAGCAACAACGATAGGAAGAATAAAAAGTAAATATAGTTTTAATAGAGAAATAAATGATAATAGAATAAAAAAAGAAAAAATACTATTACCAGTCAATAAAAATAACGAAATTGATTATGCCTATATGGAAAACTACATAAAAGAAATCACTTTCAATAAATTAAATGATTATATAAAATACAGGAAGGAATAATCTAGTATGAAATACATAAAATATAGTAATACTAAAATAGGAAAGATAGCCATTTTAGAAGAAGACAAGCAAATCATTGCAATCCAAATCAATAAAGAGATACAAGACAACGTAGTACCAAAAGATACGCCACTTTTAAAAGAAGCCCAAAAGCAATTAGAAGAATACTTTACAGGAAAAAGAAGAACATTTGATTTACCATTAAATCCGAAAGGTACAAAATTTATGAAAGAAGTTTGGAAAGTCTTGCAAGAAATAGCATATGGAGAAACTAAAACTTATGGAGAAATTGCGGAAAAAGTAGGAAATCCAAAAGCAGCAAGAGCAGTAGGAATGGCAAATCATAAAAATCCAATACCAATCATCATTCCTTGTCATAGAGTCATTGGAAGTAATGGCAAATTAGTAGGGTATGCTTTAGGAATGGATAAAAAACAATATTTATTAGAGTGGGAGAAACAAAATGTATGATGTTATTATAATTGGGGCAGGACCAGCGGGAATTTCAGCTAGTTTATATACACGGAAGAGCGGATTTAAAAACCGTCATTTTATACCAAACAGAAGGGGCGTTAGAAAAGACCAATAAAATTGAAAATTATTATGGTTTTGAAAAAGCAATTACAGGAAAAGAATTATATGAAACAGGAATCAAACAAGCTAAAAATATAGGTATTGAAGTAAAAAAAGAAGAAGTTACCAGTATACAAATGATAGAAAATGGATTTAAAATACAAACAGAAAAAAGTGAGTATACAGCCAGAAGTATTATCTTAGCAACAGGGAACAAAAAGAATAAACCAGATATAAAGAATATAGAAGAATTGGAAGGGAAAGGCGTTAGTTACTGTGCGGTATGTGATGGATTTTTCTATAAAAATAAAGATATAGCTGTAATTGGAAGTGGTAACTATGCACTTTCAGAAGTAAATGAATTAATCAATTTAGCAAGTAATATAACGATTTTAACAAATGGGGAAAAGGTTCCAGAATTTCGTTCAGAGAGTGACAATGTCAAGATAAGTTCGAAGGAAATAGAAGCTATCAAGGGAAAGGACAAAGTAGAAGAAATTGCCTTTAAAGATGGAACAACCTTAAAAACAGAAGGAATTTTTGTAGCACAAGGAGTAGCAGGAAGTGTAGAATTTGCTAAAAAATTAGGTATTATCACAGAAAAGGACAAAATCATAGTAAATGAGAATATGGAAACCAATCTACCTGGAATTTATGCTTGTGGTGATTGCACGGGTGGACTATTGCAAATTTCAAAAGCAGTATATGAAGGAAGCAAAGCTGGAATGGAAGTGATAAAATACATAAGAAAAATGAAAAATGGGTAAAATATTAAAGAATAATATTAGGAGGAGAAAAAAATGAGTGTATTAAAAATAAGTAGTGAAAATTATGAAAAAGAGGTATTACAATCTGATAAACCAGTAATAATTGACTTTTATGCGGATTGGTGTGGACCATGTAGAACAATGTCACCAATTATAGATGAAATTGCCGAAGAAAAGGCAGATACCATCAAAGTAGGAAAAGTCAATGTAGATGAAAATCAAGATTTAGCAATGGAATACGGCGTTATGAGTATACCAACTATCGTTATTTTGAAAAATGGAAAACTAGAAAAGACTTTTGTTGGAGTTAGAAACAAAAGTGAAATACTAAATGCTATTTAAATATTTTCAATCTAAGAGATTCGAAATGTCGCTAGGTAGGTCTGTTTCAAAAGTTAAATTCTTTTTAGAAATAGGATGAACACATGAAATTTTATAACTATGTAAGGCTTGTCTTGCGATAAGGGAAGAAGCTTTACCATATAAGGTATCACCGTAATAGAGGATGACCAATAGCCGCCATATGGACACGAATTTGATGGGTTCTACCGGTTTCTAATTGACAAGTTACCAGACTAAAATTTTTAAATTCTTTTATTACTTGGTAATGTGTAATAGAAGGGTGTCCATGATTCTTATTGATACATCTTTCAATAATACTACCATTTTTTCTACCAATCGGTAAATTAATGGTAGCTTTTTTTTGTTCCAAGAATCCTTCTACTAAGCAAACATATTCTTTTTGAAAAATATGGTTCGTCATTTGTTGAATGAAACATTCTTGTATGTATTCACATTTAGCAAAAATAACTAGGCCAGAAGTGCCTAAATCTAAACGGTTAACAGGACGAATCTTTTTGGATAATTCAATGGTATCAAAATAATATCTTATGCCATTGGATAAAGAGTCTGTATGGTGTAATCGGGAAGGATGAATGGGGATACCAGCTGGCTTGTTCACAACTAAAAACCATTCGTCTTCATAAAGAATGGCTAAATCCATTGGCGTTGGAACGATATTAGAATTATCTTCTGAAATGTCAAAATTGATTTCTAGGAAATCTCCTTTATTAGGAGTGTTTCTGGTATCACATTTTTCTTGATTTATAAAAATTTGCTGATGTTTTATGAGTTTGGTTAAAAGTCTAGTAGATAGGTTTAATTCATTTGCTAAAATACTATGAATACTTTTTTGGCTATCTTTTTCTTTTATTTTATATTCTAGTTTCATAGATTACTCCTTTATTAGAATGTATTATATAATGTTCGAAGGGATAAATCAAATTTTTATTGATAAATTTTTTCAAGTTATGAAATATCGAAAACAATATTTTTCAAAAAGATATAATAAGCGATACATATTAGTTGAAGGGTATCTGCTTTTATGTTATAATCAACACAACAAAATGTAGATTTGACTTTATAAAGTATAATTTTGATAGGAGTTGAAGTTATGTCAAGAATATTAAAAAATAAAGAGTTAGTAAATACAAGGTTAGCAACTAATTATGGAGGCTGGATGTATTGTGATAAATGTAATGAAAATATAGGATATTTATGTTATTCAACTTATGATAAACTAGAATTAACATATATATGTAATTGTGGCAGTAAGGGAAGTGCGTTATTGGATTTTGAAGATAGTAAGATAGGGAAAAATAGTGATGATGAATTAGTTATTATAAAAAATAGATTTTGTTGTCCAAAAGATAAAGACCCTTTAATTACATTATTAGATAAAAAAATAGCTAGTTATGAAATGAAGATTACTTGCAAATCTTGCGAAAGTATTTATAAAAAGATGAAATAGAAATTATAATTTATAGGAGGAAGTATCAATTTGTTCAGAATTTTATCAACTATTAGCAATAGGAAATGAATCTGAAAGTAAATGGATAGATTTAAAAGATATAGATGAAATTATTGAGGGAGATATTATCCAATATTTTGAAGAAAGAAGCAAAAATATAAATGTTGATTATGAAAGGTAATTACAATTTTAACTGGAGTTGAAGAAAATGAGAAAATGAGAAAGAGAAAGGAAAAAATTTTATTTGAGGTGGAAAATGATAGTAAAAGAAAAAGAAGTAAAAGATTATTTAACAAAATCAAAAATAGGAGAGTATGCAATAAATCCCTATATTGGTTGTCCTCATAAATGTAGATATTGTTATGCTTCCTTTATGAAAAGATTTACAAACCATCCAGAAGAATGGGGAGAATTTATTGATATTAAATTGAGTAATAAGAAAATAGATACAAAAAAAATAGAAGGTAAAAATATATTTATGTCATCTGTTACAGATTGCTATAATCCTTATGAGGCAAAATATAAAATTACAAGAAGTATTTTAGAGCAATTAGTAGGAGTAGATTGTACATTGCAAATATCAACTAAAAATAAATTGGTACTACGAGATTTAGAGTTATTAAAGCAAATGAAAAATTTAAGTGTTGCTATCTCAGTCAATACTCTTGATGAAAATTTTAGAGAAGATATGGATAGAGCAAGTACAATAAAAGAAAGATTAGAAACATTAAAAGTATTACACCAAAATGGAATTTATACGATTTTATTTATGTCTCCAATTTTCATAGGAATAACAGATTGGAAAGCAATTATTGAAGAAACAAAAGATTATATAAGTGAGTATTGGTTTGAAGATTTGAACTTGCGCGGAGCATACAAATATAACATATTAAAATATGTACAGAAAAATTACCCTGAACTATATCCTACTTTTGAGAGCGTTTATATAAAGGGGAATAAACAAGAACTAATCAATATGGATAATGAAATAAAGAAGTATTGTAATAAAAATAATATCAATTATTCTGATTATTTTCATCATGAAGAGGTTATGAGCAATCGTGAAAAAAACAAAACTTAAATTATACATACTAAATGAAATGTATTTTCTATTTATGTTATAAGCAGTGCAACAATTAGTAAGTAGTAGAGAGGATAAGTTAAAATATAAATAATTCGGAGGAGATTAAAAATGGAAGAAGTTTTTGATATCTATACACGAGATGGGAAATATATTGGTAGAAAGGGAGAGTCAATATGTCATGGTAAGAATGTTGAATTTTATCATAAACCAGTTTGGATTTGGATTATGAATAGTAAAAATGAAGTGTTAGTTCAAAAAAGAGCTAAAACTATGAAAAATCATCCTAATAAATGGGATATGTCAAGTGCAGGACATGTTGTTTCAGGAGAAACTTCTATTCAAGGTGCTATTAGAGAAGTTTATGAAGAATTAGGGATAAAAACGCAAGAATCAGATTACAAATTTATAAGTGAGTATATAGCAGACCAATTTTTCGAAATTGCTCAAGTTTATTTATTAAAATTGGATTTGGATATTACAAACTTAACATTACAGAAAGAAGAAGTATCAGAAGTAAAATGGCTATGTTATGATGATTTTAAAGAACTATTTTTATCAAAAGACTTTGTTACCTTTAGTGATGATTATAAAAATTTAGTTTTAAATTTATTAGAAGATAATTTTGAGCAGTAATTAAAAATAGGAAAGCAGATAATTAGTTGCTAGTTATCTGCTTTTATGATATGATAATAACTAGAAAATGGAGGAAGTTATGAGAATAGGAATAGATATTGATGGTGTTATAACCAATATAGAACAATTTGTTATAAATTATATGAGTAAATATTGTGTTGAAAATAGTATTGAATATAGTATAGATACGAAGTATTATGATTATTGTAAAACATTTAATATTAGTAAGGAGATAGAACTAGATTTTTGGAAAAGTCATTTAGAAAAATATGTTATCTATGAAAAAGCAAGACCATTTGCGGCAGAAATTATAGAAAAGCTAAAAAAGGATGGAAATGAAATATATATCATAACTGCCAGATGGTATACCGATAGAAATGACGATATAGGAAATAAAATGAGAGAAACTGTTAAGAATTGGTTATATGAAAATAAGATATTTTATGATAAATTAATTTTTTCAAAAGGTCATAACGAAAGTAAAATGCAAGAAATCGAGGAAAACAAAATAGATTTAATGATTGAGGACAACCCGAACAATATCAATGAAATAGCCAATACGATTCCAGTCATTTGTTATGATGCAGGATATAATAAAGAATGCACTGGGAATCAGATAATTAGATGTTATAGTTGGTATGATATATATAGTAAAATAAATCTTAGGAGAAATAGAAATGGATAAGAAAAAAATAATATTTTTTTCAGATTTGCATTATGCACCAGAAAAACCTGTAAATAATGGTTCAATTATAGGAAGAAAACTAATAGAATATGCAGAACCATTACTACAAAAGTTAATTCATAAAATAAATAACGAGATAAAACCAGATTTAATTATAAATTTAGGAGACTTAGTCGAAGATTTTAACGATCATGATAAAGATATTATTAATCTGAATTATATTTGGAATCAATTAATGAAAATTGAAGGAAGATTCTATTCATGTATAGGAAATCATGATTTGCGTTCTATGTCTTCTAGTCGTGAAGTGGAAGAAATAATGGCATATAAACATTCTACTTTCTCATTCAATATAGATGAAATGCATATAGTAATTCTCGGAACCTATGTGAATAATAATATAGGAACAGAAGCGGGAGGCATTTTTAAAACGCAATTTATATCAAAAGAAGACTTAAATTGGTTAAAAAAAGATTTAAACCAAAATAATTTACCAACTATTATTTGTACTCATTTTGGAGTTGCAGAAGATGACATGAAAGGAAACTGGTGGTTTGAAAAATGTCCTGAACATGCGCTATTAGGAAATAGAAAAGAATTAAAAGAAATAATGAAGAATCGTAAAAATATTTTAGGAGTATTTTCTGGTCATCAACATTGGACAAAGCATATAAAAGAAGATGGTATTCCTTATTATATATTAGGTTCTATGACTGAAAACATACAGGATGACGGGATTCCAGATGGTGTATATTTTATCGTTGAATTTGATGGCAAAAATATAGAAGTTATAGAAAAACATATAAGGTTATTATAGGAACATAAGAATAGATAGAGAAAGATAAGTAAGTAAAAAAAGAAGGGAAATGAAATAAAAAATGCGAATCCGATATAAAAAATGGGCAAGACCAGAATTAGAAGCAAGTAAATTTTATATAGACGAACCAGAAAAAATCAAAGGAAAATGGAAAAAGCAATTTGAAAAAGAAGAACAGCCATTGCACTTAGAATTAGGATGTGGAAAAGGGCAATTTATGGCGAAATTAGCGGTAGAAAACCCAAATATTAATTATATTGCTATTGATTTAGTAGATGCCATGTTAGGATTAGCCAAAAGAAATATAGAACAAGCATATCAAGAAGCTAATCTTGAACCCAAGAATATTATAATAACTAGATTTGACATTGAAAGAATCCTTTTAATTTTAGACCAACAAGATGAAGTAGAAAGAATATACATTAATTTTTGTAATCCTTGGCCAAGAGGGAAACATAGAAAGAAAAGATTAACACATTCTATTCAACTAGAAAAATATAAGCAATTTTTAAAATCACATGGAGAGATTTATTTCAAGACAGATGATGACGAATTATTTGAAGCAAGTTTGGGCTATCTACAAGAAAGTGGATTTAAAATTTTAACTAAAACATATGATTTACAACAAGAGCCAATTTTTGAAAAAAATATTGAAACAGAACATGAGAAAATGTTCTCCGAACAAGGAATAAAAATAAAAGCATGTATTGCAAAATTAGAAAGAGGGAGATAAGGTGGACATACAAGAGGTGATTCAACATAATGATGATAAAAAGTACATATTAGAAGCGGTTAAGGAAAATGGAAAATTTTTAGATGTTGTATCAGAACGATTAAAAGATGATAAAGAAGTTGTAAAAGTAGCCTTAGAACAAGATAGTGAAGCTTTAGAATTTGCAAGCGAACGTTTAAAAGATGATAAAGAAATAGTAGCAATGGGATTACGAGGTGCTGCTTGGACAATTTGTTATGCTTCTGAAAAATTAAGAGCAGATAAAGAATTGGTATTAGAAAGTTGTAAACAATATGGACAAGCTTTATATTATGTAGCAGAAGACTTAAGAGATGATGAAGAAGTGGTTGAAGCAGCGGTTAAAAATAAAGGCGCTATTATTAAATATGCAAGTGATCGTTTAAGAGATAATAAGGAAATAGCAGAAATTGCCATAAAACAAGATAAACAAGCCTACCATTTCTTATCTTGGAGATTAAGGCAAGAGGAAGAGATAAAGAAAATGATGGAATAAATTATTAATAAAACATTCCATACTGTTAATCAAAGAATATTTATATTATTTTTTACACTTTGTGCGAAAGCAACCTCCTAAATAAATAAAAATAATAGGTTGCTCCAATCGCACTCGCATTGCTCGTTTGGTCGCTTACGCAGTGTTGCAAAATAATATAAATATTCTTTAATAATAAATTAGTAAGAATTCTAAAAAATACTTGTACTTTTTGATAATTCCATATATAATATAATTGCGAGAAATGATGAAGGAGAAATAAAAATGTCATTTATAGAAGAAGTCAAGAAAAGAGCAAAAAAAGAAATTAAAACCATTGTTCTTCCAGAAGCAGAAGACATTAGAATATTAGAAGCAACCCAGCAAGTATTAAAAGAAAAATATGCGAATATTGTATTAGTAGGAAATCAAGAAAAGATAGAAGAGAAAGCAAAAGAAAATAATATAGATATTAAAGGAGCTAAAATTGTAGACCCAGAAACTTCAGAAAACTATGAAGGCTATGTTAATTTGCTATATGAATTAAGAAAACATAAAGGAATGACTCAGGAAAAAGCAAGAGAATTAGTAAAAGATCCCGTTTATTATGGAATGCTTATGGTGAAAGATGATAAAACTGGAGCAGATGGACTTGTTTCAGGTGCGATTCATTCAACATCGGATACCTTAAGACCAGCCTTACAAATATTAAAGACAGCAGAAGGAACCAAATTGGTTTCCGCTTTCTTTGTCATGGTAGTGCCAGATTGTGAGTATGGAGAAGAAGGAACTTTTATTTTTGCAGATAGTGGTTTGAATGAAAATCCAGATGCAGAAAGCTTGTCAGAAATAGCCATTTCTTCTGCTGAAAGTTTTAAACAATTGGTAGAAAAAGATCCAAGAGTGGCTATGCTTTCGTATTCAACTTATGGTAGTGCTAAGTCTGAATTAACACAAAAGGTGATTGATGCTACTAATTTGGTAAAGAAGAAAAATAATAAACTTTTAGTGGACGGAGAGTTGCAGTTGGATGCTGCTATTGTACCAGAAGTGGCAGAATTGAAAGCTCCGAATAGTCCGTTAAAAGGAATGGCAAATGTTCTGATATTTCCTAATTTGGATACAGGAAATATTGGTTATAAATTGGTTCAAAGGTTGGCAAAGGCAGAGGCTTATGGTCCACTTTGTCAAGGTATTGCAAAACCTGTAAATGATTTGTCTAGGGGTTGTAGTAGTAAAGATGTGGCAGGGGTTATTGCGATTACGGCTGTCCAAGCCCAAAAAATCAAATGAAAATCTACGTCTTACTACGTTATTAAAATTCGAAAAATGCTCAACCTACAAAATCAAAATAAAGGAGAAGAAGAGTGAAAATATTAGTTTTAAATTCAGGAAGTTCATCCTTAAAATATCAAGTAATTGATATGGAAACCGAAAAAATGTTAGCCAAAGGATATTTTGAAAGAATTGGTCAACCAAATTCGTTTTTGACTCATAAGGTAAAGGGAGAAGCACACAAATTTGAGCACCCAGCGAAAAATCATGAAAAAGCAATTGCCTTTGTACTAAACAGATTAACCAATGAAAATTATGGTGTGATTCATAGTTTAGAAGAATTAGGAGGAATTGGCCATAGAGTTGTACATGGTGGAGAAAAATTCAGTGATTCTGTTAGGATAACAGATGAAGTCATAGAAGAAATTAAAAAATGTTCTGATTTAGCACCATTACATAATCCAGCTTGCATTTTAGGAATAGAAGCCTGTCAAAAAATAGTACCAAATATGAAAATGGTAGCTGTATTTGACACCGCATTTCATCAAACCATATCCAAAGAAAAGTACATTTATCCAATTCCATATAAATACTATGAAAAATATGCCATTCGAAAATATGGATTTCATGGAACATCCCATCAATATGTTTCTCATCGAGTGGCTGAAATTATGGGAAAACACATCCAAGATTTAAAAATTGTAAATTGCCACTTAGGGCAAGGCTGTAGTGTTTGTGCCATTAAAGATGGAAAATCAGTAGAAACCAGTATGGGATTAACGCCTTTAGGTGGAATTCCTATGGGAACCAGAAGTGGAGATTTAGACCCATCCATTCTTACATATCTAATGCAAAAGGAAAATTTATCTGCAGATGACATGAATTTTGTGCTAAACAAAGAAGCAGGGGCCTATGGTATAGCTGGTGTATCTGTTGATTTTAGAGATATTGAAAAAGAAGCAATATCAGGGGGAAAACAAGCACAATTAGCATTAGATGTATACCACTATTTAACGGCTTGTTATGTAGCAAGATGTGCAGTGGCTATGGGCGGAATTGACGTTTTAACTTTTACAGCTGGTGTTGGCGAAAAAGGTCCTATCTCCAGAAAGGCAATTTGTGAGCAATTAGAATTTTTAGGCGTTAAAATAGATGATGAAAAAAATAAAATAAGAGGAGAAGAAGCAGAACTTTCTACCTCTGATTCAAGAGTAAAAATCTATACAATACCAACCAATGAAGAATTAATGATAGCAAGAGAAACCTTAAAATTAGTAAGATAAAGGTTGCCATTTAAACTTAGAAAACCATTGGCAACCAATTAAGAAAGGAAGATTTTAAATGAAAATATTAGTATTAAATTGTGGAAGTTCATCTTTAAAATACCAATTAATTGATATGGAAACAGAGGAAGTATTAGCTTCCGGAAAATATGAGAGGATAGGAGAAAAAGAAGCTTTTATTACCCATAAAGCACAAGGGCAGAAGAAGCAAATAGATCATCCAGCTTACAACCATACAGAAGCAATTGAATTTGCATTAGAGCAATTAACCAATCCAGAATATAAAGTAATCGATCGTTTAGATGAAATTGAAGCAATTGGACATCGTTTAGTACATGGAGGAGAGAAAATCGCAGAATCTGTTGTCATTGATGATACCGTAGTAAACGTATTAAAAGAATGCACAGATTTAGCACCACTACATAACCCAGCCTGTATCTTAGGAATTGAGGCATGCAAAAGTGTAATGCCAAATAAACCAATGGTAGGCGTATTTGACACCGCTTTCCATCAATCCATTCCAAAACAAAGATACATCTATCCAATTCCTTATGAATATTACGAGAAATATGGGGTAAGAAAATATGGATTTCATGGAACTTCTCATATGTTTGTTTCAAAGAGGTTAGCAGAAATAGAAAATAAACCAATTGAAGATATGAAAATTGTAACTTGCCATTTAGGACAAGGAGCTAGTATTTGTGCTATTGAAGGTGGAAAATCAGTTGACACCAGTATGGGACTAACACCACTTCGGAGGTATTCCAATGGTAACAAGATGTGGAGACTTAGACCCATCCATTCTTTTGTATCTTATGAAAAAAGAAAAGATAGCAGCAGAAGAAATGGAAAATATTTTAAATAAACAATCAGGGGTGCAAGCAATTTCAGGGTTAGTGCCAGATTTTAGAGAAATTGAAACAGCAGGAAATAATGGGGATGAAAGAGCAAAAATTGCATTAGATAGTTTTAAATATGCGATAGCAAGTTATATTGCAAAATATGCAGTAGCTATGAAGGGAGTAGACTATATTATATTTACTGGTGGTATTGGAGAAAATCAAATTAATATTCGAAAAGGAATTTGTGAACAATTAGAATTTATGGGAGTAGAAATGGATGTCGAAGCTAATAACGTAAGAAGTGAGGAAAAAGTGATTTCCAAACCAAATTCTAAAGTTAAGATATATGTTATTCCAACAAACGAGGAATTGATGATTGCCAAAGAAACACAACGATTAGTGAAATAACAATAACATCTACTTTAAGGAAAATAGAAAAGAATCAGGTTGATAGATAGAAAGGGAGGAATCGATTATGAAATTCGATTTTGATGAATTTAGTTTGCAAGATGAAATTAATTTGATGAATTTAAACTATCAAATGGAGAATCAACAAATGAATCTTAACGCTAGTTTTGGTTTTAATAATGATGCCATTTATCATAAAATAGAAAACAAAAATAGTAACTAAAAAATAAATGATTCAATTAACAAACGAAAAGGATGTAATTTATGAAAAAAGTTATAATAGATACATTAAAAGGGTACAAATGGAAAATATTATTACAATTAGTATTGCTAGCAGTTAATATTTATTTGTTAACTTGCCCTGCTAGAATTATAGGAAGTATTGTAGATCAATTATATGATATGGAGGCCAATAAGCAGGCAATTTTAGTAAACACATATTACTTATTAGGAATATGTGTACTTTACTTGTTGGTAAGACTTGGGTGGAAGTATTATGAAACTTATATTAGTAGAGGCTTTGAAAGAGATATTAAAATTAAATTGTTTGAACGATTTATGAAATTAAAAGTAAAGGAAATACAAAAAATAAAAAATGGAGAAATTATGTCTTATTTCGTAAAAGATACGAATGAAATAAGAAGTGCCGTGTATAGAATTTTATCACATGGATCTAGAACTATTTTTACTTTTATCATTGCTACTTTTCAAATGGCACAAGGCGTGAATTTATATTTGACAATGGCTACGCTATGTCCTATTATCATTGCTTCCTTTTTAGTCGTAAAAATTAAGAAATATGTAGAAATTAATTTTAAAAAAGCACAAGATAAATTTACAGAGTTATCAGAATACATACAAGAAAGTACAGATAGTATTCGAACAACCAAAGCTTATTCCTGTGAAGGAAGCCAGTTAAAGAACTTTATATTAAAAAATAGACAAGTTAGACAAAGTGATAATGCCGTAGATGTATTTTCTAATTTATTAACAGCTAGTATTGATATTTGTTTTGGGCTTTGTTATGCCATTTCTTTTATTTATGGTTCCCATTTAGTTTTAGAAGGAACCATCACGGTAGGAGAATTAGTAACTTTTAATGGTTATATTGCTTTATTTGTAAACCCAGTTACTTGGATTCCAACCTTAATATCCAGATTTAAAAGAGCACAGATTTCCTATCAAAGATTGGATAAAGTGTATGCCTTAGAGAAAGAAAAAATAACGGTAGAAAGAAGTAAAATAAAGGAAAAATTAGAAGGAAATATTATCATTCAAGATTTGAATTTTAATTATCCAGGAATGTTAGAGAAAGCATTGGAAAATATTAATATTGAAATCAAAAAAGGAGAAACCTTAGGAATCATAGGAACTATTGGAAGTGGAAAAACCACACTGATGAATTTACTTACTAAATTGTATAATATTCCAAATGGAAAAATTAAGATAGATGGTAAAGATATTAATGATATTGATATTGAGACGTTAAGAGAAAACATTTGTTATATTACACAAGATAATTTTCTATTTTCTTCTACTTTAAAAGATAATATTAGTCTATTTAAAGAAGAATACGAAGAAGAAGAAATTAAGGAAAGTACTAAAAAAGCAGTTATTTATGATGAGATCAAACAAATGCCAGATGGTATCAAAACCACAATAGGGGAAAGAGGTTCTGATTTATCTGGTGGACAAAAACAAAGAGTCGTTATTTCAAGAGCTTTTCTAAAAAATAGTAGTATTGTTATTTTTGATGATACTTTTTCAGCATTGGATAATAGAACATCTCAAACTTTGTTAGGAAATATCAAAGAATTAACAGAAGATAGAACTTGTATTATTATTTCTAATAAAATATCAGATGTCAAACAAAGTGACAAAATTATTGTTTTAGATAATGGAAATATAGTGGAACAAGGAGTTCATGACGAATTAATAGAAAAACAAGGAATTTACTATGAATTTTTTGAACAACAATCTACGAAAGCAGAACCTAGCTTTTTAAATTAGAGATTTTCAAGAAAATGCTTAACGTTAAAAGAAGGGGAAAACAGATGAAAAATAAAACTTGGCAAAGAATGTATAAGATGTTAAAACCACAAATGAAAGCCATAGCCATTATATCTTTTTTAGCAATTTTAATTAATATTGGTGAAGTGGTAAAGCCATACTTAATTAAAATTGTAATTGATGACTATTTAAGTGCTAACGTATATCAACAAGGAATTATGACAATTGGCATGATTGGTGCTATTTATATTGGGATTGTCATAGTTGGTAACATTTTAAATTTTATTGTTACAACAGCGACTAGTATGATGGGAGAAAATGTTATTTACTCTATTCGAAATAAGTTATACAAATATGCTCAATATGCCAATATTCCTTTTCATGATAAAACACCAGCAGGAACACTTTTTGTTAGAATAACAAGTGATGTAGAAGATGTTACTACCTTATTTAAAGAAGTTATTACAACTTTTATTAAAGATATAATTATGATAATGGCATTTGTTGTTATGATGCTATCTTTAGATTACAAATTAGCACTTTTATCATTTTTAGTCATTCCTTTGGTTATTATAACATCACTAATTATTACGAAAGTTACGAATAAATTGCAAGAATATTCTAAAAAAGTAAAAACAAAATTAAATATCTTTTTGGCAGAATCAATTTATGGTGTGAAATTAATTAAAATTTTTAATCGACAATATGAAAAACAAAAAGAATGTGATAAATTGTGTACTGCTTTTTGGAAATCCAGAATTCCAACAGGTATAACAGAAGCGCTATTAGTTGCCATTATGATGATATTAGAAAATGTAGGAATAACCATTATTGTTTGGGCTACTCTAAATCATTTCGTAGGAGCATCGATGGATGTAGGTTTAATTTATGTATTTGTTACCTATATTAAACAAATATTTAACCCAATTAATCGTCTCGTGGAAAATTTTGAAACCATACAAGAAGCACTTGTTTCGATTGATAAGATATACGAAATATTAGAACATAAAGAATATTTAGAGGATTTTGAAAAAGGAACTGTATTAGAAGAAGTAGAAGGAAAAATCGAATTTAAGAATGTATGGTTTGCTTATGAGGGAGAAAATTGGATTCTAAAAGATGTTAGCTTTACCATTGAAGCAGGACAAAGTATCGCTTTCGTAGGAAAAACTGGTTCAGGAAAAACGACGATTACGAATTTAATTAATCGTTTTTATGAAATACAAAAAGGTGAAATATTATTAGATGGTATTAATATAAAAGATATTAACTTGCGTTCTTTAAGAGAAAAAATTGGGATTATTTTACAAGATCCATTTGTATTTGCCAGAAGCATTAAAGATAATATTCAATTAAATAAGAATTTTTCAGATGAATATATTAGGAATACGATACAATTGGCTTCAGCCGAAGAATTTATTAATGGTTTACCAAATGGAATAGATGAGATTTCACAAGAAAGAGGAAATTCTTATTCTTCTGGACAAAAACAATTGTTAGCATTTGCTAGAATATTTGCTCATAATCCTTCTATCTTTATTTTGGATGAAGCAACAGCCAATATTGATACCAAAACGGAAGAGCTAATTCAAAAGTCAGTCGATAAGATTTCGAAAGAAAAGACTTCTATTTTCATTGCTCATAGATTGTCTACTATTGTAAATGTGGATAAAATTATTGTATTAAATCAGGGCGAAATTATGGAACAAGGAAGTCATAATGAATTGGTAAATCGACCAGATGGCTATTATAGCAAGTTGTATCATGCTTATTATAGTGGGTTGGTAGAATAGCGTAGGATAGTGTTTATCTTACAGAAATGATGAAGTGAGTCAGGCAAAGGGCTTCCTTAGGTTTAACTAAGGAACTCCTTTGCCTTTTTATATTAAATTGATTATTATAATTATTCAAATTTTTTATTGTTTTTTTCTTGACAAATTATGGAACATATGATTAAATATTGCCTAACAACACAAAGAAAGTAAAATTTTACATACTAATTCGAATAAGTGTTGTATAATTAAAAAAGAAAGGTGGTGGTAAGTATGGAAGATGCTATGGCAAATGTAATATTAACAGAACTTCGAGAGTTTAGAACTGAAAATAACAAAAGATGGGAAGAAAATGATAAGCGTTGGGAAGAAAATAGCAAACGTTGGGAAGAAAATGACAGACGCTGGGAAGAAAACAATAGACGTTGGGAGCAAAACGATAAGGAGTTACAAAAAATAAACGAAAGAATAGATAATGTAAATGATAGTATGAACGAGAGAATAAATCGTATGAATGACAGCATGAATGAAAAAATAGACAGAATGAATGATAGAATTGTTAATTTAGAAGAAGGAAGAAAAAAAGACAGAAGAGACATCTTAGTTGTACTAGATACAATGGAAAAAAGCATTAGTAATCAATTTGCAGAAATGAGAGAATATTTTGATGCTAAATTTGACAAAGTTTTTTCAGCACAAAGATTTACAGATATCGAAAATGAACAATTTAAAAAATTATTCTGTGCCCATGAAAAGAGACTTAATTTCTATAATGCAAGGTTAAACTATTTAGAAGAATGGAAGCAACAATTTGATATGGGAGAATACACAGCTGTATAAATAGTTGAAGTAAAAAGAAGTAGTAAAAGGAATAAAAGAGATAGAAATAAAAAGAAGTAATAAATAAGAAAATATAAATAGAAAAACAAAACGGGAATCATAAAAAAGTATTGCAAAAATAAATAAATGTGATATAATATAGTACAATAGAGAAGATAAAAACAGTAACAAGGACACGATAAATAATAAAATAGCTTAGAAGAGAGCCAAAGGAAGCTGGGAATTTGGTAAGTAAAAATTATTTATTATCACCTTAGTTTGTTGTTAAACCGAAAAATTTTCAGTAAGTTTAATCGTATGCCTGCGTTAAAGGTAAATTGAGTGAGTGATTGTATAATAATATATATTTGCTAAAAATAGGTGGTAACGCGGAAAGAACTTTTCGTCCTAAAAATAGTTTAGGACGAAAAGTTTTTTTGGTAGTATAGATATTTAATAGGATCTTAAAAAGAAAAGGAGGAAACAAATGAGAGAATTAAAGATTCATAGAGTGTACAAACACTTTAAAGGAGATTATTATTTAGTAGAGGACATAGCCTATCATAGTGAAACCAAAGAAAAAATGGTAGTTTATAGACATTTATATGGAGATGGTTCCTTATGTGTTCGTCCATTAGATATGTTTTTAGAAGAAGTAGACCACAAAAAATATCCAAAAGTGGAACAAAAATACAGATTTGAATTACAAGAAATCGAAAGCAAAAACAAATAAATCATAAAGAGGAGGAATGAGAAAATGTATAAAAAAGTAGAATTAAAAAATGGTTTTGTAGGAATGGAGAAAGAAGTAGCCAAAACATGGAAAGAAAAAGACATTATCAAAAAGAACTTTGCTATGAATGAAGGAAAGAAGTACTTCACCTTTTATGATGGACCACCTACAGCCAATGGAAAGCCACATGTAGGTCATATTGAAACAAGGGTAATGAAAGACATTATTCCAAGATACAAAGTTATGAAAGGCTATAAAGTAATCCGTAAAGCAGGTTGGGATACACATGGATTACCTGTTGAACTAGAAATTGAAAAGAAGCTAGGAATTTCAGGAAAAGAACAAATCGAAGAATATGGTGTAGAGAAATTTGTAAAAGAATGTAAAGAAAGTGTATTTACTTATGTTTCTATGTGGGAAGAAATGACAAACAAAGTAGGATTTTGGGTAGATATGGAAAATCCTTATGTTACATATCATAACCAATATATTGAATCTGTATGGTGGGCTTTAAAACAAATGTGGGAAAAAGGACTTTTGTATGAAGGACATAAAGTTATGCCATATTGTCCAAGATGTGGAACAGCTCTATCTTCTCATGAAGTAGCACAAGGTTATAAAGATGTAAAAGACTTAACTTGTGTTGCTAAATTTAAAGTAGTAGGGGAAGATAAATATATTTTAGCATGGACAACAACACCATGGACGCTACCATCTAACCTAGCACTTTGTGTTAATAAATCTTATGAATATGTAGAAGTAAAAGCAAATATTGGCACAGAGGACGAACCACAATATGAAACATACATTTTAGCAAAAGACTTACTAGATAAGGTATTAAAAGAAACCCCTTATGAAATAGTCAAAACCTTTAAAGGAGAAGAATTATTAGGAACGAAATATGAAAGATTGATGCCATTTGGTGAGGTAGAACGGAAAAGCATTTGAGGTGATTCATGGTGACTACGTTAACCTTGAAGATGGTACAGGAATTGTTCATATTGCACCTGCTTATGGGGAAGATGATAGTTTTGTTGCCAAACAAAATGAAATCACTTTTATTAATTTAGTAGATAAAGCGGGAAAATTTGTAAAAGAAGTAGAACCATGGGCAGGAAGATTTGTAAGAGACTGCAACGAAGATATTTGTAAATGGTTAAAAGAACAAAATAAATTATTTAGCAAAGAAAAACATTTACACTCTTATCCACACTGTTGGAGATGTGACACACCACTTCTTTATTATCCAAAAGAAAGTTGGTTTGTTGCCATGAGTAAGCTAAAAGATGAATTAGTAGCCAACAACAACAAAGTAAATTGGTATCCAGATACTATTCGAACAGGAAGATTTGGGAAATTCCTAGAAAATGTAATTGATTGGGGAATTTCAAGAGACAGATATTGGGGAACACCACTACCAGTATGGACCTGTGAAAATGATGAGTGTAACCATCAAGAATGTGTTGGTTCGATTGAGGAGCTAAAAGAAAAAGGAATTGAGGTTCCAGATGATATTGAATTACATAAACCATATATTGATTCTATTCATTTGAAATGTCCAAAATGCAGTAAAAAAATGCACCGTGCAAAAGAAGTAATTGATTGTTGGTTTGATTCTGGATCTATGCCTTTTGCACAATGGCATTATCCGTTTGAAAATAAAGAAATGTTTGACAATAATTTTCCAGCTGGATTTATTTCAGAAGCAGTAGATCAAACAAGAGGATGGTTTTATACTTTAACAGCAATTGGAACTGCATTATTTGGAAGAACACCATTTGAAAATTGTATTGTACTAGGTCATGTACTAGACGAAAAAGGGCAAAAGATGTCTAAATCAAAAGGAAATGGCGTAGACCCAATGGAATTATTAGATACGGTTGGGGCAGATGCTACGAGATGGCATTTCTACACAGTAAGTGCTCCTTGGCTTCCAACTAGATTGGGATTGAACAATGTGCAAGAAACTCGGAAGAGGATTTTTAAGTACATTATGGAATGTATATTCATTCTATGTGTTGTATGCAGAAATCGACCAATTTAATCCATTAAATTATAAAGACTTTAAGCCAACCAACATTATGGATCAATGGATTCTTTCAAAATTAAATACATTAGTGAAAGAAGTAGATGAAAAATTAGAACATTATGATATAACGAATGCCGCTTTACGAATAGAAGCTTTTACCGACGAACTTTCTAACTGGTATGTTCGTAGAAATAGAGAAAGATTCTGGTTAACTGAATTAAAGGATGAAAAAATAGGCGCTTATTGTACATTATATCGTGTATTAACTACTTTAGTAACAGTAGCAGCACCGTTTGTACCATTTATGGCAGATGAAATCTATCAAAACTTAGTAGTTGGATTAGATAAAGAGGCTCCAGAAAGTGTACATTTATGCTTGTGGCCAGAAGTAAAAGAAAATGAAATTGACAAACAGTTAGAAAAAGAAATGGATTTAGCTTATAAAATTGTAAGACTTGGACGTGGCGCAAGAAATGTAGCTAATATTAAAAACAGGCAACCACTTTCTAAAATGTTAATTTCAATGGATACCTTACCAAAATATTATGCGGATATTGTAAAAGAAGAATTAAATGTAAAAGAAATTGACTTAGGAGCTGAAATGTCTGACTATGTTAATTTTGAAATTAAACCAAATCTACCAGTATTAGGAAAAGAATATGGTAAACTAATTCCAAGAATCAAACAAGAAATTTCCAATAAAAACCAAATGGATTTAGCAAATACAGTAAAAAATGGCGGTATCGAATACATTGAAATAGATGATAAACAAATTGCTTTAAATGCAGAAAATTTATTAGTAACCATGCAAGGAAAAGAGGGATTTGCTTTTAGTGGCGAAGGTGAAATTGGTGTTGTATTAGATACTCACATTACAGAAGAGTTAAAAGAAGAAGGGTATGTAAGAGAAGTTTTATCTAAAGTTCAAAATATGAGAAAAGAAAAAGGTTTTGAAGTATTGGATCATATTAATCTTTATGTAGCAGGAAATAACATGCTACAAGAAGTGATTAAAAAGAATGAGGAATTGATTAAGCATGATACATTGGCTGTTAATGTTAGGTATCATGAAAATAGAAATTCTTATACAGAAACTAATATTAATGGTGAAAGTTTACAAATAGATGTAGAAGTTGTAAAATAGATAATATAATAAGGTTGCCAAAGGGGACGTGCCAAAAAGGTTCGTCCCCTTTGGCACAAAAGAAAAGATGTGACGTTAAATAAGAGGAATTCGCCTTTTTTATTCAAAATGACTTGACAGTTTACAATAATAAAGATAAAATAGAATAGGAAGGAAAAAATATATGATAAAGAACTAATATATATTTTATTCGAACATTGAAAATTAAATAAGAAAGAGGTGTATGATTATGAATATAGTAATCATAATCGCCGCTGTCTTAATCTCATTAGCAATTGGTACGCTAGTAGGAATAGCCTATCGTAAAAAAGTTGCAGAGTCTAAAATACAAGGAGCAGAAAACGAAGCAAAAAGACTAATTGATTTAGCGAAAATAGAAGCAGAAAATTTAAAAAAAGAAGAAATTTTCAAGGCTAAAGAAGAAATTATGAATAGTAGAAAAGAGTTAGATCAGGAGATTAAAGAAAGAAGAGGCGAAGTACAAAAACAAGAAACAAGATTAATTCAAAAAGAAGAAAATCTAGAAAAACGTGAAGGAAATTTTGAAAGAAAAGAGCAAGACTTAGAAAGAGAAATGCAAAATATTGAAAAGCAAAAAGAAGAAATTGAAAGATTACATGATGAAGAAATGGTACAACTTCAAAAAATTGCTTCTTTAACCAAAGAAGAAGCAAAGGCACAATTGTTGTCTGAAATGGACAAAGAATTAACAGCTGAAAAAGCAGCTTTAATCCGTGAAAAGGAACAAAAGGCAAAGGAAAATGCGATTAAAAATGCCAAAGAAATTTTGAGTTATGCCGTACAAAAATGTGCAGCAGACCATTCGCAAGAAACTACTGTATCTATTGTAGCACTTCCTAATGATGATATGAAAGGAAGAATTATTGGTAGAGAAGGTAGAAATATAAAAGCATTGGAAACCTTAACAGGAATCGACTTAATCATTGATGATACACCAGAGGCAGTCGTTTTATCAGGATTTGACCCATTAAGAAGAGAAGTAGCCAAAATTGCACTAGAGAAGTTAATTGATGATGGAAGAATTCATCCAGCTAAAATTGAAGAAATGGTAGAAAAAGCAAAAGAAGAAGTCGAAACAACGATAAAAGAAGAAGGAGAAAGAGCCGTATTAGAAACAGGAGTCATTGGACTTCATCCAGACATTGTAAAACTAATTGGAAAATTAAAATATAGGACAAGTTATGGTCAAAACGTGCTAAATCATTCAATTGAAGTATCTAATCTAGCAAGAATTATGGCAGAAGAATTAGGACTAGATCCAAAATTAGCAAGAAGAGCTGGACTTTTACATGATATTGGAAAAGCATTAGACCATGACATGGAAGGAACTCATGTTGAAATTGGAGTAGAAATTCTTAAAAAATTCAAAGAAAATCCACTTGTTATCAATGCAGTAGAAGCTCATCATGGTGATGTAGAACCACAAACTTTAGAAGCAGTTTTAATCCAAGCAGCCGATGCGATATCAGCATCAAGACCAGGAGCTAGAAGAGAAACCGTAGAAGCCTATATTAAGAGACTACAAAATCTGGAAGAAATAGCAGATTCCTTTCATGGTGTTGAAAAGTCATTTGCTATCCAAGCAGGTAGAGAGATTAGAATTATTGTTAAACCAGATAGAATTTCAGATGATAAGATGACAATTCTAGCAAGAGATGTAGCTAAGAAAATTGAAAGTGAAATGGATTATCCAGGACAAATTAAAGTAAATATTATTAGAGAAACAAGAGTAGTTGATTATGCCAAATAGTAAAAAGTAGTGATTTTTTATAAAAATCACTACTTTTTTACTCTTCATTTTATGTTTATTTGAATAAAAAAATAAAATGAAGTAATGTTAATTTATTGACAAGAAATTTCAAAATTGATAGAATATAAAATAGTAGTAAATAATAACAAATGATAAAAGAGAAAAACTACAAAAAGAACGAAAGAGAGAGGATATGTATGAGTAAAATAACAAATTTGAGAGAAAAAACACTTATGAACAGAGGTATTACTTTAATTGCATTAGTGATTACAATAATTGTATTACTAATTTTAGCAGCAGTAAGTATTGCAACATTAACAGGAGAAAATGGAATATTAACAAAAACAAAAACAGCTCAAAAAGAAACAGATGAAGCAACAGCTAAAGAAAAAGTACAAGTAACAGTATTAGGAAGTTACGATAAAGAGGGAAATTTAAATTTTGAGGAGTTAAAAAATAACTTAGAAAAAGAAGAAGGTATTTCTATTATAGAAGGCAATGAGAAATTTCCAATAACCGTATCAGTAGATAGCAAATATATTTTTGAGATAGATGAAAGAGGAAATATAACATATAAATCGGATGCTTCATTAGGGGATAAAAAAGTTATAGTAATGGCAAGTGATATTGCCAATAGTCAAGATAAAAGTCAATATTATGGAGCCACAGTAACAGGATATAATTGTACAAATAGTGCAGGGGTAAATGCTTGGAAAATATTTTATGCGGATAAAAATAATATATACCTAATAACAGATGATTATATTCATTATAATGATTGTCCAGCATCAGTAACACAAGCAATTTATAAAAACAGTAATTATAAGTTATCAATGAATAATGTGATAAAAGATTATTCAAATGGTTCAGACCATATAACAGATTCAAAAATACAAAACTTAAATAAAAGTTATTTTGATTTATTAACTACCAGCCATACAGCAAGTAGTAATAATAATATGAAAGCAGTAGCTTATATGTTGGATACAAGTGTATGGAGTGCATTTATGGGAGAAAAAGCAGAATATGCGATAGGAGGGGCGACAGTAGAAATGTTAATGAAATCCTATAGCGAAAAATATAAGGTAGATTATAGAGCAAGAGCAAAAGATGCAGTAGGATATGAATTAAGTACAGATGGAGGGGAAAATTGGACAAATCATTATTATGAAATTATAGATGCGAACGATAGTTTATATGTAATAAGTGATATGAGCAAAGCTAATGGTATGTGGCTTGCTTCTCCATCCATGAATAATACGAACTATGTGTTAAGTGTCTATAGCAATGGTAGTGTAGATCATTACAACTATTACTATAATAGTTATGGATTCCGTCCGCTAGTTTGCTTATCTTCTGAAGTTCAATTAGAGAAAAAGGAAGATGGAAGTTATCAAATAAAGTAAGTAAAAGCAAGAATTATTCTTGCTTTATTTATTTAATTGTAGTATGATAGGAAAAAAGAAAGAGGGAATTGGGAATATGAAAATCTTAGCAGTAGGGGACTTAATTGGTTCAAGTGGCATAAAAGAATTAAAGAAACAATTAGATAAAATCAAACAGACAGAAGCAATTGACTTTGTAATTGTAAATGGAGAAAATGCAGCAGAAGGAATGGGAATCACAGAACAGAACTTTAATGAAATTTTGGATTTAAAGGTAGATGTTATCACGATGGGGAACCATACTTGGGGGAAAAAGGACATTTTCAAATTTATTGACCATCCCAAATTAATTAGACCAGCCAATTATCCCAAAGGAGTAGTTGGAAAAGGTTATAACATTTATACCTGCCAGAACAAAAAAATAGCAGTTATCAATTTAATTGGTAGAGTAGACATTAATATACTTTCTGAAAATCCTTTTATTATTGCTAAAGATATAGTAGAAAAAATAGCCAATGAAGTAGATATGATTTTTGTTGATTTTCATGCGGAAGCAACAGCCGAAAAAATAGCAATGGGACATTTCTTAGATGGAACAGTAACAGGTATTTTTGGTACCCATACACATGTGCAAACAGCAGATGAAAAAGTTTTGCCAAAGGGAACAGGATATATAACAGACATTGGTATGACTGGTCCAAAACATTCTGTTATTGGAATGGATATAGCAGCTTCTTTAAAAAGATTTGAAACAACTTTACCAGAAAGATATAAAATTGCCAATCGGTGAATGTATCTTAAATGGTGTCATTTTTGAGGTAGAAGATACTAATAATAAAGTAAAAAGTATAAAAAGATTATACCTATAAGTTATTCGTCGTTTGATGTCGAAACGAAAAAAATATTGCGATGAAATTTTGAGAAAAATTATAAAAAAGACTTTACAAAGATTTCCATATATTGTAAAATAACTATCGTAAAAGTTGCAACAAAAATAAAAATTATAGGAGGCAAAAGAAAAATGGAAGTTTTAAAAATTTCATCCAAATCAAACCCTAATTCAGTGGCAGGAGCTATTGCTGGGTTAGTAAAAGAATCAAATAAAGCAGAAATGCAAGCAATTGGAGCAGGAGCATTAAATCAGGCAGTAAAAGCAGTGGCAATCGCACGAGGATTTGTTGCACCAGCAGGCGTGGATCTAGTTTGTATACCAGCATTTGCAGAAGTAGAAGTGGAAGGAGAAGATAGAACTGGTATTAAATTAATAGTAGAGTCAAGAGCTTAAAATGAAAGATAAATAAGTGGAGCAATTAGGAAAATATCCTTTTGCTCCTTTTTGCATAATGGTAATGATTTTTTGAACTATGTGCTTAAAGAGATTGTGGTTCTGTAAACTCACTTAATACTCACATAGTTAAGGACATCTCCAAAATCATTGTTGATTATAAATTGCAAAAATTGTAATAAATTACTTGAAAAATACTTCCATTTAGGGTATGATAGCAAAAGAATAGAGGTGGAATATGAAATCAAATTGGATCAAATATATTTTTATTATTTTTATCGTAATTATCTTACTATTTGCTATTTTTAAAATTAGGAAAGACGAAGAAGAAAAACAACAAGAGCTAGAACACATAAGTAGTTCGCAAGAAAAAATCACAGAATTAACATTAGGAATTGCACGGATTAGACACAATTAATCCTATTCTTAGCAATAATAAAAATGTACAAGACATTTCAAAATTGATTTATGAACCATTAGTTACTTTAACGGCAGACTATCAAGCAAAACCTTGCTTAGCAACCGAATGGGCGAAGCAAAGTGACAATTCTTATTTGATAAAATTAAGAGAAAATGCTAAATGGACAGAAGGGCAAAGATTTACAGCTGAAGATGTTAGATTTACCATAGATCGTTTAAAAGAGATAACTTCTATTTATTCTTATAACGTACAATATGTAATAGGAGTAGATATTGTAGATGATTATACGGTAAAGATTAATTTAGACAGAGAAATCCCTTTTTATGAATACCAATTAACATTTCCTATTTTATCAAAAGATTATTATGAAAATGAAGACTTTGTAAATACAGAAAAAAACAATAAACCAACAACAACTGGAAAATATAAAATTGTAGAAGTAGAGCCATCTTATTATATTTTAGAAAAAAATGAAGGTTGGTGGAACAAACAAGATAATTTGACCATTGAAAAAATCACAGTCAATTTATATTCATCGATTGGAGAATTATATAATA
>CAOJRU010000013.1 GCA_948442365.1 uncultured Clostridium sp. | reverse complement strand
TAATTTTTTTTAATTTTTTTCGAAAAACTATTGACTTTTAATAGTTAGTCTTTTTGTTTTCTTTCTATATCATATAAAATTTGTAGAAAAATGTTACTGTTATATGTCGAACTTTCACAGCCTATAAAAAGAGGAAAACTATAATTAGGTTTTCCTCTTTCTTTAAAATCTACTATTCTTCTCTAATAATATTTTTGCTTCCTAAATAAGTTGCCAAGAAATAAGCTCCATAAATAGCTCCAATAACACAAACGGTCGTCACAATAGATGGTAATAAATCTTCTGACCTAGCAAGACCAACCATCATACTTAACACAAACTGAATACCAAAAATGGAATGAATAATGGCTAATATAAGTGGCAAAGCAAAGAATATTCCAATTTGTCTAAATAAAGCTCTATTTATCATTTTTTCGTCACACCCTATTTTTCTTAAGATAATATATCTTTGTCTATTATCAGAACTTTCAGTTAGTTGTTTTAGTGCTAAAATAGCTGAACTCGCAATTAAGAAAATAATCCCTAAATAGATAGCAATAAAAGTTATAATGGTTGCCAATCCTACACTTGATTCCACAATGCTTATCTTACTCATACCATCAATGGTAATTCCTTGTTCTTGTAATTTTTGTATAAAACTAGAAGCATTCCTATTGGAAAACATACTTTCCATATTTTCCTTTTCCTCCTTTGTTGTTACATTATAATTAGCAGCTAACAAAGTTCTTTCTTTCTCTTCGTCTGTTAGTGGACAATTGTCTGGTACTAAAATAATTCCTGAATTCGTATGACTGGTTGACATGATAATAAATCCTTCTTGACATTGTGTATATTTTGATTTGTATTGTTTCCCTGCAATTGTAAGCACATTTTCTTTCTCTAATGCTTGATTCCTTATTTCAGCCATATTGTCAAAATCACAAAGCATAATATATTCATTTTCTTTTAAGTCATATTGTTTAATTCCATAAAGATTAGCTATTTTATTATAATCGGATATTTTTACAATCATTTCTGGTGTATCATAGGCAAGCATAGAAAATTGTGCTTTTACTGTATCAATCGACTCACCAAAGAATTTTTCCATTGTCAAATTGGGGCTAACATAAATTGCTATCTCTACAACATCTTTTAAAATATTAGAATCCATTCCAACATTTTTTAGTGTTTCTTGTATTGTTATTTTTGAATCTTCTCTTTCTTCTTTTGTATAAGTAATCTCTTTTCCATTAGCATTTATCGTTTTTTCTGGTAAATTAGCTGTTTTATATAAATTAATATCAACTGGTGTCATTTCGTTTAGATCTTTTTGCATTGTGTTTCTTAAGGATAGGCTAGAAGACAAAATAGAAATTGTCATAAATAACATTAAACAAATCACACTGATACTTACTACCATTGTGTTAATTTTATTGTTGATTTGTCTCAATACAAACATATTAGTGTCTTTTAAATACACTTTCTTCATGGATCTAATTACATATAAGATAAATCCAGATAAAGACCAGAAAATTAAAATAGTCGAAACAATTCCCATTAAGATAACTGGCAACATTTTTTCGGCAGTATCCATTGTCTGTATTCCTCCTGTTACTTTCCAATAAGCATACCCAAGTATAGCACTTGCTATTATAAAGATAATGACACATAAAAATGGATTTTTAATTTTTACTGTTTCATTTTTCTTCAAGGCTGTTAATAAATTGATTAGTTTATATCTTGAAATCGTAATGGTATTAAATATAGCCACTGCCACATACATAATAGCAAAATAGAAACAAGTTTTTATACAAGCATTTTTAGAAAATACAAATGTAAATTCACTCATATCTGCTTCAAATAGTTTAGAAATTAAAATGGACATGAATTGAGAAGCAAATATCCCTATTACAATACCGACTACAAGAGATATAACTCCTACTAAGATTGTTTCTATCAATATAATTTTAGATATTTGCCTTCTTCCCATTCCGAAGTGTCATATAAATTCCAAATTCTTTTTTTCTTCGATTGATTAAGAAATTATTGGCATATACAATTAGTAGACCTAAAATTACAGCTACAAATACAGATACCATTCCAAGCATATTTATCATTAATTTGATTAGCTCTCTTGTAGATTGTGATACGGAAAGCATTGCTTCTTGAGTGTCTAAGGAATTAAACATATAGAAAATAGCTACTCCTAACACCAAAGTCAAAAAATAGATGGCATAGTCTTTGAAGCTTTTTTTCATGTTTTCAAAAGATAATTTAAATAACATCGTTTAAATCACCTCCAAGAAGTGTTTGTACCTCGATTATTTTTTCAAAAAATTGCTTTCTGCTATCGTTTCCTTTTACTAATTCATTAAAAATTTTACCATCTTTAATGAATAAAATTCGGCTAGCATAAGAAGCAGTAAAAGCATCATGGGTAACCATTAAAATGGTTGCTTCCATTTTTTGATTTAAGGTTTCAAAATTTTCTAATAATTGCCTAGCTGATTTAGAATCTAACGCTCCTGTTGGTTCGTCTGCTAAAATTAGCTTGGGATTGCTAATAATGGCTCTTGCTGACGCAATTCTTTGCTTTTGCCCTCCCGATACTTGATAGGGATATTTTTTTAGAATTTCTTGAATTCCTAATTTTTGTGCTATGTTTTTTACTCGTTTGTCTATTTCTTTGGCATTTATTTTTTGTATCGTTAATGCCAATGCTATATTTTCATAAGCTGTTAGTGTGTCTAATAAGTTAAAGTCTTGAAAGATAAATCCTAATTCTTCTCTTCTAAATTTATTTAGATAGTTTCCTTTTAATCTTGTTATGTCTTGTTCATTGATTATGATATGACCTGCTGTTACTTTATCTATGGTAGAAATACAGTTTAATAATGTTGTTTTTCCTGAACCAGATGCTCCCATAATACCTATAAATTCTCCTTTACTTACCTCAAAGCTAATGTTGTCAATTGCTTTTGTTAAGTTTGCTTTGTTTCCATAGTATTTTTCAATGTTTTTTACTTCTAATACTTTACTCATTTTAATTCCCTCCTATATTTTAAGTATAGCCTTACTTTCTTCCCTTTGCCATCGATTTATATTACATTCTTCTTACATTTTTGTAAGATTTAGAAAAAGCCAATCATATACCCCTTTTTGGTAATAATTAGCTTTTATGATTTTTTCATTGCATTTTTGTTATCAAAAAATCCAAAATTAGTATATAATTTTCTAGCAATGGGATTATTCTTCTATATCTTCTATTTCAGCTTGTCTTATCATTTTATTATCTCCTCTATTTTTAAATGTTTTATAATTACTATATTATTTTGCATCCAATATTTACTTTCTTCTGTCTGATTTTTAGCATGGCAAAAATCATATTGCTTCAAAGCAAAACTGATAAAAGCAAAACATTTCATTAGAACTTTTAAGTTTTGTTTTTCATAATCTGTTAATTGGTAATGTTTTATAAAATAATCTATTCTTTTTTTTGATTCTTCTACTTCCCTATAATCAAATAAAGTGTTATTAATAAATTGGACGATATCTATGATATGATAGGAATACCCACAAGAAGCAAAATCGATTAAATATAGTTTATTTTCTTTATCTTTCATAATATTTCCTTTGTGCAAATCTCCATGTATAAAACTTTTTGGCATTTTGGAAAAGTCTATTTTATTGTATCTCTTTTTTAGTTCTTCTCCTATAATCTTCCATTGTTCATCTAAATATGGAATACATAAATTATAGGTTCTATTAAAATTACTGATATGATAATCATCATAGATACATGCTATTTTACTAGAAATCTCATGGACTTCATTCATCATTTCCATCAATTTTTTTACTTGTTCTTGTGTTATAGTTTCATTAGAAGTATATAAATCTTCTCCTTCGATATATTCCATTATTACCACAAATCTATTTTCTTCTTTGTGTATTCCTATTATTCTAGGAGTTGTTATTTTATTTTCTTCTAATAGTTGATATTTTTTAACATAGTCTATTTGTTCTTCTTTTTTACGGTTTTTATTAAATATTTTTATAAGATATTTTTTCTGTTCTGTTACTAAACAATAATTAAAATCTTCTATTCCTGTTTCTATTTCTATATGTTTCTTATATTTTCCTAATCCATAGTTTTTGCAAAGTAATTGACTTATTTCTTCTAAATTAATATTATTTCCTATTTTTTCCTCTAATTTTTGCATTTCTTCTCCCTTATCTTTCTCCTTCCTCTTCTATTTCTATTGTCTTGTCTGGTAATTTTATATTTAAAAAGCTTTCTATATACTTACTAGCCATTATAATATATTTTTCTTCATGAAAGCCATGACTTGCACCTTGAATAGTTGCAAAATAAGATTTTTTTACAGTTTTAGCCATTTGTCGATTAACCTGATAGGGCGTTGTTTCATCTTCTGTTCCATGTATGAATAAAATCGGAACATCTATCTCTTTTATTTTTTCTTCTGCTTTTGAACTTCTTGTTTCCTCCATAAAAGTTCTACTGAGTTTCATGACTTTATCTGTTGTTTTACTTTTTACCTCTACGCTACCTTCTTCTATCGCTTTTTTATAATTATAATATCCTAAAGAACCTCTTGGATTTCCTTTATCAAAATCAATTGAGCCAGACCACATAATTAACTTTTTTACTTTTGGAAATCTTTCATAATTAATTAAACTCAAAATACTTGCTCCAAAGCTTGCTCCCAGTATATAGATTTCTTCATATCCTTGATTTTGAATAAAGATAATGCTACTTTCTAAATCTTCTTTTAGTCCTTGCATTGTTATATCTATATCTTTACCTTCACTTTGTCCATGTCCCCTAAAGTCAAATCTAAAACTATCATAATTTTCTAATAGTAATTCTGATAATTTCTTAAAATCACCATATTCCTCTTTATCTGTTTTTAAGCCATGACACATAATAATACAACCTTTGTTAGAAATCGCATTAGCATTTACTATACCTATTAATTTAGTTCCATCTTTGCTTTTATAGTTCACTATTTTATTCATTGCTTCCCTCACTTTTTTCTATATTATATCAATAAATAACTATTTTGTGGAAAAACTAATCTAACCTCTGTTCCTTCATCTTGAACAGAATTTAATTCAATGGCAATTCCTATTTTATTGCATAACTTTTTACACAAATATAGGCCTATACCTGTTGACTTTTTATTTAACAATCTACCATTTGTACCTGTAAAGCCTTTTTCAAAAACTCTTGTAATCTCTCCCTTTTTAATTCCCATTCCGTTGTCTTTAAGATATAAAATACTATTTTCTTTTCCTGTTTTAGCATATATTTCAATTTCTAAATCTTTTCCCTGTTTTCTATACTTCACACTATTTTGTATTAACTGATTTAAAATAAAAATAATCCATTTACTATCTGTGTTAACTACTACCTCTAAATCATGTAAATTAATCCCCACCTTCTCTTGAATCAGTATATTTTTATTTCTTTTCATACATTCATTTACAATATCTTTTAATAAACTTTTTTTAATATAATAATCTTTTTCAACAGTATTACTTCTTGCATAAAACAGAGCTTGTTCTATATAATTTTCTACTTTTTCTAATTCTTCTTCTATGCTCTTAGTCGTCATATTTTTATTATTTTCTATAACTAATTTACTGGTTGCTATTGGAAGTTTAATCTCATGAATCCATAGTTCAACATATTCCTTATAATCTTCTGTTAAATATTTATATTGATTTACTTTTTCTAACATAGATTTGTCAGTTTGCTCTAAAATTTGTTTTAATATTTCACCTTCTGTAAAAGTAGGAGTTTTTATCAATTCTGTTAGTAGATATTTTTCCTCTAATTCATTTAAGGTATCAAATATTTTTTGATAAAACTTTCTTTTAGTAATATATTCTATCGTAATACTAACAAAATAAACACCCAATATAACGATTGGAATATATATTTTAACAAAAGCTCCTATTGGATAAATTGCCAAGAATATTTCTATAGTAATCATAGCAAATATTAACAAATTAATGGTTAACAATTTATCTTTTAAAAAATCTTTTATTGACATTCCCTTTCCTCTTTCTATTTTAGTATATAGCCTTGTCCTCTTTTGGTTTCTAATAATTCTTTCAAATTCAATTCTTCTAATTTATTTCTTAATCTTGTTATATTTACCGTTAATGTATTGTCATCTATAAAACTTTCGTTGTCCCATAATGATTCCATAATTTCTTCTCTTGCTACTATTTTTTCTCGATTCTGTACTAAGTATTTTAAAATTTTAAATTCATTTTTGGTCAATTCTATTTCTTTTTTGTCTTTTTCTATGGTATATTTTGAAGTATTTAAAACAAATTCTTTACAATCTATTTTTTCTTGCTGATTTATCATTTTATTACTTCTTCTTAGTAACGACGTTATTTTGGCAAGTAAAATTTGAAGATTAAATGGTTTGGTAATATAATAATCGGCTCCATAATTAATACTTAATAATTCATCAATTTCATTATCTCTACTGGTAATAATAATAATTGGCATATTGGATTGTTTTCTAATTTCTTTGCAAATATATTGTCCATCTGCATTCGGTAGATTGATGTCTAATAGGATTAGGTCTGGATTTTGCTCTAATATGTCTTGTATGGTATCATCAAACTTTTTTAATGATTGCACTTGATAACCATTATTTCTCAAAAAGATTTCTAATTCGTTTCTTAACTTTTGGTCATCTTCTACAATTAGTATTTTTGACATTTTAAGTTCCCTTTCTATCTTTTTGCTTTATTATAACACATATGTTAGAAAAAAACCTTACATTTCTGTAAGATTTTCACAGTTATATTTTTTTAGAAATCCATTATATATTTGTTGTAAATTTTCTATTTTCTTAAAATCTTCTGGCTTGGCTACTTCTGGTAATCCAGTATTAATATCTGCTTTTTCTAATATATGCTTCACAAATTCAGCACAATAAAATGATTTTTCTCTGGTAATTTTTTTACGAAATCCTGCGGCAAATAGGCCTAATATATTAAAAGTATACTGTTCTTTTTCTTGTTCCATTTGCTTAATAGTATTTTCTACACTTTCATATTGTTGTTCTGTTATTTCTAAAGTATATACTTTGGTTTTAGTCAAATAAAATCTTTTAAAGGTTCCTTCATCAATATATTCATGTACAAATCCTGCCCAAAAAGGATTGTATGGATGTAATCTTCCAAAACTATACATGTGCTTTAATTCTGAGTCTAAGGCTATGGATACATGCGAAAATTCATCTTTTGTATAACTCTTTATTAATTTCGATAAGTTAGTTCCTGTATGGGTTAATACAATATATATTTTTTTCATAGTTAGCACTCTCCTCTTTTGTATTATATCACCTTTCTTTCTATTTTAAAACCTCATTTTGTAAGTTCTTGTATTAATTGATGAACCGAAATAATCTCTTTTACTTTCTCTACATTACTACCACAAAATACTAACGCCTCTTGCATATTCCCCTTAACAGCATTTATTAAAGCCTTTGTTATACAGTAAGGCGTATCTAGAATATTACAAGTCTTTATACATTGATAACATTTTTTTATTTTGCATGTTTCTTTTTCTGTTTCTTTGATAAAATTATTATAAACTGCCCTTCCTGGCATTCCTACTGGACTATTAATGATTTTTATATCTTCTTTCTTGGCCTTTATATAGGCTTCTTTAAATTCATTGGAAGCATCACATTCATAAGTCGTAACAAATCTGGTTGCCATTTGAACTCCTGTTGCTCCTAAATTCAAAAATCTTTGTATATCCTTATTATCCCAAATGCCTCCTGCTGCAATTACAGGTATTTCTTTATTGGTTTCTTTTTGTACTTCTTTTACATATTCAACTACTTCTTTGGTAATTTCCTCTAATCTTGGTTTCTTATCTTCTTGTAATTCTTCTTTTTTAAATCCTAAATGTCCTCCTGCTTCTGGTCCCTCAATTATAATCATATCTGGAACATAATTATATTTTTTTATCCAATGTTTTACAATTAACTTACAACACCTAAGAGAAGATACAATAGGTGCTATCCTAGTATTCGATCCTTTGATGTATTCTGGCAATTCTTTCGGAATCCCAGCCCCTGAAATAATCAAGTCAATTTTATTTTTAACACATTCTTTTACAATTTCTTTATAATTGTTTAAGGCCACCATAATATTAACCCCTAATATTTTGTCTTCTCCTGCAATTTCTCTTGCCATTTTTATTTCTTTTCCAATAGCTCTTAAGTTGGCTTTCATCGGATTTGTATTAAAATCTTCTTCTTGATAACCAATATCTGCTGTTGAAATAACACCAATTCCACCTTCTTTACTGACAGCTCCTGCTAACTTATGAAGAGAAACACCAACTCCCATTCCTCCTTGTATAATAGGATATTGAGATTGCTTATCTCCTATTTTTATACCTTTCATTTCTTACCTCCTAATCTAGTATTAAATACTAGATTAGCACTTTATATTTACTTTGTCAATAAATCGACCAAGCCTTCTAACAAATAAAAATTGCCAAAAAGGTCCGTCCCCAATGGCAATTTCAAATCATATTTCTTTCTTACTATAAATACAATAGGATATTTTATACGAAATAAAATAAATTACTGCTGTTAATATTACTAAGAGAATTGGTAAAAAATTGATAAAATTATTAATCCAATCGTTCGTTAGAAAGTTAATGCTCATTTTTTCTCCTATTAAAATAAATCCACCTATTACAAATGCTATGATAGCCATAAAAATAAAAATTTGTATTCTACCTTTTTCAGCTCCATATTTATAAATACAAGGTATTTGAATGGCCTCTACCATACCTATTCCAAATATTCCTCCAATAGCTAAAGTAAGTAGTTCTTGAACATTTGGTAACTCTTTCTGGATAGCTAGGGATAAGATGATACTTATTAACATTCCCAATATAGCTCCTAATATGGTTGCTGTTATTACCAGTGTATATTTTGATTGTATTACTTCTTTTTTGGTTAATGGTAAAGTTAATAAGAATCTATCAGCTTTTGCCATCTCATCATAACTAAAAGTGGCTATACTAAACATTCCTAATCCAAGTGTCATCATAACGACTAATATATTTCTTGTATTCTCTTGGGTAATCGAAGTCGCTATAAATACTCCCATAAATACAATCAGTGTTCTCTTATAGGTTTTTAATTGTAATAAATCTTTTAAGATCAATCCTTTCATGATTTTCATTTTTCTATCTTCCCTTCCTTTTTATTTTTGAATATTTATTTTCCTTTAATATAAATTAGCATAATATCTTCTATGGTAGGTTTATCAATTATTTCAATATCATATTTTTTTCTGAATTCTACTTTACTTTCTACCAATACTTCGTATTCATATCTGTTTTTCTTAAATTTTAGAAAATCTTTTTCGTCTATTTTGTTAAATTCTTCTTCATTACATTTTACAATACCATAATTTTCTAGTAATTCATCTCTTGTTTTGGTAAAGACTATCTCTCCTTCTTTCATAAAAGTAATATAATCTGCAATATGTTCTAAGTCAGATGTTATATGGCTAGATACTAATATAGAATTTTCCTCCTCTTGAATAAATTCTTGAAAAATGTCTAATATTTCATTTCTAGCAACAGGATCTAATCCTGATGTAGGTTCATCTAATATTAATAATTTTGGATGATGTGATATGGCTGTTACTATTTTTAATTTCATTTTCATTCCACTAGAATATTCTTTGGCTATTTTGTCTTTTGGTAGCTTGAATCTTTCGATATATTCAAAATATAATTTTTCGTCCCAATTTTCATAAAAATTTTTCATAATCTTATTGATATCTGTTGGATTCAAATATTCTGATAAAAAGCTATCATCTAAGACAACTCCTATATTTTCTTTTATTTCTTTTTCCGCTTTTTGATTGTCTAACCCAAATATTTTTATTTCTCCCTCTTCTCGATTAAGAATATTTAATATTGCTTTTATGGTAGTGGATTTTCCTGCTCCGATTTTCTCCTATTAATCCCATAATGGTTCCTTTTGGTAATTCCAGATTAATATTTTTTAAAATAAATCCTTCATAGGTTTTTCTTAAATTCTTGATTTCTAATATATTTTCCATTCTGTAAAATTCCTTTCTTCCTTTTTTATTTTGTTACTTTTATTCTTCTTCATATAAATAATCTATTAATTCCATTAGCTCTGATTTGTTGATTTTTGTTATTTTTGCAATTTCAATGATTTCGTTGATATGTTCTTCTATTTTCTTGATTTGTTCTTCTCTTACTAATTCTTCTTTTCTTGGTTTGACAAAACTTCCTTTTCCTTGTACTGTTTTTAAGTAACCCTCTTCTTCTAATTCGTCATAAGCTTTTTTGACAGTTAAAATACTAATTCGTAAGTCTTTCGCTAGACTCCTAATCGAGGGTAATAGACTATTTTCTTTTAATTCATTATTATGAATTGCTTTTTTGATTTCTTTTTTGATTTGCTCATAGATTGGTATTTCACTACTATTACTGATAATAAAATTCATGTTTCACCTCTTAACTATATAACAGTATATAACACTATATAACACTTGTCAATGTTTTTTTCTTTTTATGTGAATATCGTTTATGTCAAAAAAATAGTATGCCTATCATCTAAGCATACTATCTATCTTTATTTAATAAAACAATATAGTCCTTCTATTAGTATAGCAATTATTAGAATCGCCATTACGGCAACCGTATAAATCGGTTGAAATAAAATGCTAAATAGTAAGGCAATACCGCCTACAACAAAAGTATATCCCCACATTCTAGTCATTTTTCGATACATTTCTTCATTTTTAGGTATTGGATGAATTTTCCCTTTCGAAAATTCATAGCTCATTTTTGGAAAATAATTTCCTGTTAAAATAAATAATATCCCCATAACAAGACAAATACTTTTCCTAACATCTACTGTACTACCTAATGGTATTTCAATTATAATCGTAGATACCACAATCGTTAAAATTGGTATAAACCATTTTATAATAGTAATAAATCTTGGCTCTTTTGTCATTTTATTTTTATTGATATCGCTGACTACACAACACATAATTTGTAATAGTGTTAAAATGATTGGTATACCAAATAAAGCAAAATTTTTAGAGGCATAATTATCTGGTTCGTTATTGAAATTAAAATGTACTGGCATTTGCTCTGGCAATTGTTGATAAAATACAACTCCCATTACGATTGGTAATAAACAAATGATACTGGTTATGATTAAAATTTTCCAATTAATTCTTTTCATTTTATATCCTTCCCCTCTTATTTAATTTGATTTAAGGAAAGTCCTCCTATTTTCAGGCTTTTCCTCCTAACTTGTAAATCCAAGTTAATACATCTTCAAAGACAGATGTATTTAATTCATAATAGATAAAATTTTTGTACTTGTTTTCTGTAATTAAATTTGCCTTTTTTAGTTGCGATAAGTGATACGAAACTGTTGCTCCTGTTAAATTGAATTTTTCTCCTATTTCTCCAGCCGACTTTTTTTCTACTTTTAACATTTCTAATATATCTCGTCTTACTGGATCGGCTATCGCTTTTAATGTTTCTGACATTCCCACTTTTATCACTTCCTTAGTTAGTATTTAGAAATATTTCTAAATAGATTATACTATTTTTATTTTACCTTGTCAATAACTATTTAGATTTTTTTCTAAATAATTTCAAAAAGAAAAACACTAGCTTGTTTCCTAAGTGTTTTCCTTTTTCTTATTCTATTTCATAACATCTATAATATCTGAAACAATCAAATCCTCTGTTAAATGATATTTTTGATATAATTCTTGTAATGGAACTCTATCTGTAAATTCTTTTTTGGCTCCAAAATTCAAAACTTTTATATTCGAATTACCGTAGAATCTTGTTATTTTTTCTCCAAATCCTCCATCTAAAATTCCATCTTCAAGTGTAATAACTAATTCATGTTCCTTTTTTAGTTCTTCTAATATTTTTGTATCGATTCCTGTTATATATCTTGGATTAATTAATGTTGCATTAATAGCTACTTTCTCTTTTAATTTTTCTTTTACTGTTTTTCCAAGTGAATAGAAATTGCCAAGTGCTATAATTGCCACTTTTTCTCCTTGTTCTTCTATTTTATATTCATTGATATTACAATATTCTTTCTGGACTGGTAAATTTCTTTGTATTACTATATCATTAGGTACACGAATAGCAACTGAATGTTTATTTTGCTCAATGCCCCATTCTAACATGGACAAATACTCTTCTTGACAGGTTGGGGCTAAATAAACAATATTTGGTATATTACTAATCAAAGGAATATCAAATCCTCCAAGATGTGTCATATCAGTGTCCGAAATACCACTTCGATAAACTAAAATTACAGCTCCACTAGGATTCATTGCTAAATCTTGTGATAATTGGTCATAAGTTCTTTGTATAAATGAACTACTAATGGCAACAATAGACTTCGCTCCATTTTTTGCTAAACCTGAACTGTAGGCAATAGCATGTTCTTCTGCAATTCCAACATCTATAAATTGTTTGCCAAGTTCTTTTCTAATTTCGGGAGTAAATCCGCAAACTCCTGGTGTAGCAGGTGTTATTACCATTACTTTTTCATCTTCTTTTGCTTTTTTTACTAAATATTTCGCTGTTATCTCTGGATAAGTTTGAGTATTCGTATTTTTATCTATTTTTTTCTTACCTTTTTCTATTTCAAAAGGAATACTCCAATGCCAAGCTTCTTTATTGTTTTCTGCATATTCCAGACCTTTACCTTTTAAGGTTTGTATGTGAACTACTATTGGATGGTCAATATCTTTTACCTTCTTAAAAGTGCGTATTAGCTCTTGTATATTATTTCCATCTTTTACATAACAATAGTCAAATCCTAAGGCCTTAAAAAAATTACATTCTGCTTTTCCTTCTGCTTCTCTTAATTGTTTTAAATTTTTATATAATCCACCATAATTAGGAGCTATACTCATGTCATTATCATTTACTATAACAATAAAATTGCTATTTAATTCTGCTGCATTATCCAATCCTTCAAATGCTTCTCCTCCTGAAAGAGAACCATCTCCTATTAATGCTATTATATTGCCTTTTTCCTTTTTTAAATCTCTTGCTTTTGCTAATCCACATGCTAAACTAATAGAAGTTGAAGTATGTCCTACTCTAAAAATATCATGCTCACTTTCATCTGGATTGGTATATCCTGAAATATTACCAAATTCTTCTTCCTCTAAAAAACCTCTTTTTCTTCCTGTAAGAATTTTATGAGGATAACATTGATGAGAAACATCAAATACAATTTTATCGATTGGAGAATTAAATACATAATGCATTGCAATAGTTGTTTCTACTATTCCTAAGTTTGGCCCTACATGACCTCCTACTTTACTTACTCGATTTAAAATGGCCTTTCTTATCTCTTCTGCCAATTGATTCATTTCTTCTAATGATAATGTCTTTAGAGCACTAGGATTGTCTATTTTATCTAATATCATTCTTTTTCCCCCTTTTATATAAGTAATTATAACAGCCTTTTTTAATTTTTTCAACATAATTAAAATAAAAATAGGCAGTATGTATTTCATTGTTTACATACTGCACTCAATGCCCAATATATCTTCTACTTCTGTAAAATTTATATTTTAATCTACTAAAACCACGCTATCTTGTTTTAAGCTTTTTTGTACGTCAATTACTCTTTGATTGGAAGAACCACAATATTTAAGTTTGGGATTTCGCAATTCATCGACATATTGTCCATCTACTAAAACATCAATATATTTTGAAACTTCTTTATCTTTCAAATCTTGATCAAAGGAAAATCCTGTCCAAGACCAAACTGTTTTATTAGGGAATTTCTCTTTAAAAGCCTTTGCTAATTTTGTTGTTCCCTCTATATTTTTAGGGTGCATTGGTTCACCACCTAAAATAGATAAACCTTGTATATTTTCATTTTCGCCTAATTCTAAAATTCTATTAATCGTATCTTCTGTAAATTCTTTTCCGCCATTAAAATCGTGTGTATCTGGGTTAAAGCATTCTTTACAATTAAACGTACAACCTTGCATAAAAATAGATACTCTTACACCTGGTCCATCTGAAATGTCCATTTTTCTAATCTTATTATATCTCAATTTACTCGCCTCTTTTCTTAGTCGATAATTATTTTCTTAACTAATCATCTTTATTATCAATATGAAGCACTCTTTCCTTGATCTCTTGTGTTCTTCCCTTATTCCAAAAATTGCTACCAATATAGCCACAAGTTCTTCTTGCCACATTCAAAGTATCGTGATTTCTATTATTACAATTTGGGCAATACCATTCCAAATTATCATCGATCAAGATTTCTCCTTCATATCCACATTCTTGGCAATAATCAGACTTTGTATTTAGTTCTGCATACATAATATTGTCATAAATAAACTGGATTACTTCCAAAACGGCTTCTATATTATTTTGTAAGTTTGGTGTCTCTATGTAAGAAATCGCGCCACCAGGACTTAATTGTTGGAACTCACTTTCTAATTTTAATTTAGAAAATGCGTCAATTTCTTCAAATACTGGCACATGGTAAGAATTAGTAATATAATCCTTATCCGTAATCCCTTCAATGACTCCAAATCTTTCTTTTAAGCATTTTGCAAATTTGTAAGTAGTAGATTCAATCGGTGTTCCATAAACGCTATAATCCATATTTTCTGCCTGTTTCCATTGCTTACATTTATCATTTAATTTTTGCATTACTTTTAAAGCGAATTCTTTTCCTTTGCCATTATCGGTATGACTACGGCCAGTCATATATTTTACACATTCATATAAACCAGCGTATCCCAAAGAAATGGTAGAATAGCCATCATGTAACAATTTGTGAATACTTTCCCCTTTTTCCAATCTTGCTAATGCTCCATGTTGCCATAAAATTGGCGCAATATCACTTGTTGCTTTACTTAATCTTTGATGTCTAGCTTGTAATGCTTTGTGACATAATTCCAATCTATCTTCATAAATTTTCCAGAATAATTCCTCGTCTTGATCGGAAGATAAGGCAACATCTACTAAATTAATGGTTACAACACCTTGATTAAATCTTCCATAATATTTAGATTCTCCTTCTTTATAGTTCTTTGCTTTCGAAGGATTCCCTTCTGTGGTCCAAGGTGTTAGGAAAGAACGACATCCCATACAAGGATAACAATTCCCATTACCATATTTATCTTTTTTCAATTCTTTCATTTTCTTTTCAGAAATGTAGTCTGGTACCATTCTTTTAGCGGTACATTTTGCTGCTAATTCTGTTAAATACCAATATTTACCGTCCTTTTGTATGTTATCTTCTTCTAATACATAAAGAAGTTTTGGAAAAGCTGGTGTTACATAAACTCCCTTTTCATTTTTGAATCCTAGAATTCTTTGATTTAAGAATTCTTCTATAATCATGGCTAATTCTTCTTTGTATTCTTCCGTTTCTCCCAAATACATACAAACCGATAAGAAAGGAGCTTGTCCATTGGTATTTGTCATGGAATTTACTTGATAATTAAAAGTTTGTACCCCATCTGCTATTTCTTTTCTCGTATCTTGCTCAGCATACTTTTTGCAAGTTTCCTTGTCTAATCCTCTTTCTTGATATCGTTTTTCATATTTTTTAAAGCTATCTCTAACAAAAGGTGCTAAATGACTTAAGGTTATGGTTGCTCCACCATAGCTAGAACTTGTTACTGCTAGTATAATTTGTGTGGCAATGGTTGCTGCTGTAGCGAAACGATGCGGTTTTTCTATCATAACACCATTGATGATTGTTCCATTTTGTAACATGTCTTCTAAATTGATTAATTCACAATTGTGCAAAGCATTTTGTGCAAAATAATCGGCATCGTGAAAATGAATAATTCCTTCATCATGTGCTTTTACAATATCATCGGATAACAAAAATCTTCTTGTTATATCCGTACTCGTAATTCCTGCTAAATAATCTCTTTGGGTCGTAACTACTTTTGCATTTTTGTTAGAATTTTCGTTGTTCCAATATTCACTTTCTCCTTCAATTAATTCTTTAATAGATTGATCGGTTGTATTGGCTTTTCTAATTAATTCTCTCGTATAACGATAGGTAATATATTTTTTGGCAAGTAGATATTTTCCAAATTCCATTAATTTTTCTTCTATGATATCTTGTATGTCTTCTACTAAAATTCTTGGTTTTTGAAGTTCTTCTATGTAGGTTATAATTTCTTTTATTTGTTCTTTTGATATTTTTTCTCTTCCTTTTACTTCTTCATTTGCTTTTTGTACAGCAACTCTTATTTTTTCTGGATCGTAGTCTACAATTGTTCCATCTCTTTTGATAATTTTCATTTTTCTATTTTTCCCCTTTCGTTTTTTCATCTTTTGATAGAGAAATTATATCACAAAAAAGAAAACTTTTTGTTGCAATTGCAACAAAATAAGAGTAAGGTTTTTATAACCTTACTCTTTCAAGGAAAATTGTTTTTATTTCATTTATGTTACAATTGTGTTACATTTATTTTTCACCATTTGGCAGATCAAATCTGCTGATTTTTCTACTCCTAAAGTATCACTATTGATACAAATGTCATAATTAGCATGGTTGCTCCATTCTTTATCTGTATAATGTTTGTAGTGATTGGCTCTTAATTTATCAATCCTTTTAATTTCTTTCTCTACTTTACTTTTACTCAAGCCATAAATTTCTGTAGCTCTTTTTATTTTATCTTTTATATCACCATAAACAAATATTTTAAGTACATTTGGTTTATCTTGTAAAATAAAATCGGCACATCTACCAATAATGACACAAGATTCTTGATTAGCTACTCTCTTAATTAATTCTGATTCTTTTATAAATAATTCATCTGCATTATTTAGACCGACATAATAGCCATTATTCATTCCTGCCAAAGTATCTCTTTTTTGTTCATTATTTTCAATATATTCTTCTGATAATCCTGTTTCTTTTGCTACTTCTGCAATAAATTCTTTATCATAAAATTTAATTCCCAATTTATTTGCGACTAATTTTCCTATATATCGTCCACCTGAACCATATTCTCTTGCAATCGTAATAACAATTTGCTTATCTAATTGATTTTCTGTTTTGGCTTCATTGACTAAGGCTTGGCTATTACTATTTCCTTGTTTTAGATATTTTACTTCTAATAGTAGTAAAATAGCTGCTACTACAAAAGCTAAGCCATCTGCCACTGGACCAGCATATAAAACTCCCATAATTCCAAATATATTTCCTAAAGTTACTAAGGCTGGTATTAAGAATAAGATTTGTCTTGATAAAGATAAAATCGCACTTTTAATACCTTTTCCAATGGCTTGAAAAAAGATACTTGCTGGTATTTGTACTCCATTACAAATACATAATAAAAGATAGGTTCTAAATGCTAAGCAAGCAAATTCCATATAGTTTTCATCTCCACTACCAAAAATAGCAATTAATTTGTCTGGTATGGTTTGGAATAGGATAAAAGCAATCGTACTTATGATAAGGCTTGAACCTAATACCATTTTTAAAGCTGACTTGACTCTATCAAATTTTCTTGCTCCATAGTTATAGCCAAATATTGGTTGTGAACCTGCTGCAATACCAATAATAATACTATTTAATATTTGACTGATCTTCATAACAATTCCAAGTACTGTAATTGGAACTTCTGAACCAAATTTGGATTCTGCTCCATATTTTCCTAATAAGTTATTCTCAAATGCCATTACTACAACAAAACTCATTTGTGTAATAAAGCTACTAATTCCTAAAGCTGATACTTTTTTTCCTATATTGAAATCTAATTTAAAAGATTCTTTCTCAATTTTTATCGATTTAAATTTTTTGATATACCATACATTAATCATAAATGTAACAAATTGACTAAATATGGTCGCAATGGCTGCTCCTTCTACTCCCATTTTAAAGATAAAAATGAAAATAGGATCTAATATGGTATTTAAAATAGCTCCTAAAACCATGCTTAGCATAGCATATTTCGGACTTCCATCTGCTCTAATAATAGAGTTTAAAGCTGTTCCTATCATCATAAATGGTAAACCAATGGCAATAATCTTTCCATATTGCATTGCATATTCTCTCAAGTTATCAGTACAACCAAATAAATTTAATAATTGTGGTAAAAATAGTAAACTAACAACACACAAAAGAATGGCTACGATTACCGATAGTAAAATTCCATTTCCTACTCCTTTTGCTGCTTCTTCTTTTTTCTTTTCTCCCAATTTTAAACTTAAGTAACTAGAGGATCCATCTCCTAACATTAATGAAAATGCTAGACATATCATAACTAATGGAAACACTACATTGGTTGCTCCATTTCCTAAATATCCAACTCCTTGCCCTATAAAGATTTGATCTACAATATTGTATAATGAATTTACTAATAATGATATAATACAAGGAATCGAAAATTTCTTGATTAGTTTTCCTATTTTTTCAGTTCCTAGTATATTTTCTTCTTTTTCCATTTTTTCTTCCTCCTTTTTCTTTCTGTATTTTTACTTTAAAATTGATGGTTGTGAGTTTGGGTTAAGACTACAACTTTTAATTTATAAAGTTTTCTTATGACTTAAAAAGACAACACTAGATCTGTGTTGGCTTTTTAGCTCGCTTATACAGCGCATTATTCATTCTAACATAATTTATCTTCTTTGTCAATTTTTGGTTTGTGAATTTTATGTGAATTATAAAGTTTGGATTTTTATTCTAAAATTTCTTTTTTAACATCATTTTTGTAAATACTTATCATACTTGTTATCAATAAAATTATATCGCCCATCACAATAAACCAACTTTGATAATACCAATAATATAAGCCATACAAAATGCCTGTTGTAATTCCTGATATTCTTACTACTTTCATGTTACTTTGCCATAAGCAGTAGGTTCGAATAATCGATCCTATCGTTGGTAAAATAGAAATAAACCCATTCCAAGTATAAACACAATTAGCTATAATAATTCCCTCAAATAGCAAAAGTATTAAAATATATACTTTCTTACTAATCTTCTCACTTTGCATAAAAATAAAAGTTCTTATAAAATTAATAATACTTAAAAATGCACCTGTAAATGCTTGAATGATAAAAGAATAGATTGCCTCAAAAAGACAATTTAGAGATTGTATCCCTAATGATTTTTTTCTTTCTTTAATACATATACTTAAAACTAATGCTATAAAAGCTAAAACACTGAATATCATTTTTACTCCTTTTACTTCGAAAACAAAATATTTTCTGATTTATATTGTTTCATAATAAGAGTAAGCACAATAGCAATATAGACAACTGTTGAAACTAACATTAGCACAATATTTACAAAATCTATCTTTCCATTAGTGATATCTGTAAATATCATAGTAAAATTAAGAAATGGCACAATAGAAAGTAATGGTGTTGTAGAAATATCTACCATAAAAGCTACCATTCCCGGAAAAAAAGATATAAACGTTAATGGTGTTAGTGCACTTTGTGCTTCTTTAAACGTTTTTGATGTACTTGCTATGGCAATACATAATCCACTAATAAAGAAGGAATAAGCCAAAATAACTACTACTGCAAAAACAAGAGATTCTGGATTATACATAATGTTTATCCCTTCATAAATGGTGAATTTATTTTGTGCTATTACCAGTGATATAGCCGATAAAATCAAACTAATCATACCAGTAATAATAGAAGAAATGGAAACACCCAAAAACTTACCCAAAATAATATCCTTGCTTCTTATTGGAAAAGTTAGTAATGTTTCTAATGTTCCTCTTTCCTTTTCTCCCGCTGTTGTATCAGTAGAAGGATAAGTAGCTGAAACAGTAATCGCCATTATGATAAATAAGAAGCCATAATTTTTAATATAATTTACAAAAAAATTATCTTTTTCTTCTACTTCTTCCTCTATTGTTATCCTATCAAATAGTTCATTTGGATCCATTTGGTTTTCTTGCAAATATTGTTGTTGTAAATATTGTTTATAAGTATTTAAATATGTTTCAACCAATTCTTTCGCATAAGTACTATTTTCTGAAGCATTTGAATAAATGGTGTAATGTTTGTCCTGTTTTGTTATATATAAATTGATTTCCTCTTGCTCATATTTTTGTTTTAATTCTTCTTCTGTTCCTTGTACCCATTTAATCTTCATTTCCTCTGCTAGTGCTTTTTCTTCTTCTGTCATTTCATAGGTGATTCCAATTTTATTGTATTCTTCTATATTTTTATTCATTTGCATTTCAAATAAAGCTGACATTCCGATTATTAATAGTGGAATAAAAATTGGGATAATTAACATCATGGCTAACGATTTTTTATCTCGAAATAATTCTCTTAATTCTTTTCTTAATATATGCCACAAATTATTCTTCATCTGAAACACCTCCTATCATAGCAAAGAATGCTTCTCTTAAATTAGTTGTATTTGTATCTTTTTTGATTTGGTCTGGTGTTCCTGTTTTAATTACGATTCCTTTATTTATCATAATTACTTTATCACATATATTTTCTGCTTCTTCCATATAGTGAGTAGAATATAATACCGTTTTTCCCTTTTCTTTTTCTTGTTTCATAAAGTTTAATATAACTTGGCTTGAGATAATGTCTAAGCCTGTAGTTGCTTCATCTAATATGTAATAGTTAGGATTATGAATTAGACATCTTGCAATATTGACCCTTTGTGTTTGCCCTGTTGATAAATTTCCAATTTTATTATATAAAAAACTTTCTAAACTTAAAATTTGGGCTAATTCCTTAATTCTTTCTTCTGCTTTTTGCTCTGGCACATTATAAATCTCACTACACATTTTTAATAGTTCGTAAGTGGATAAGGTATCGTATAATTTTGTGTTGCCAGAAAGATAAGCTATTTGTTGCTTAATTTCAATTTCATTTTCTTTATAGTTTAAGCCATTAAATTCAATTTTTCCTTCGCTTGGTTCTAATATTCCTGCCATCATTCTTAAAAGTGTGGTTTTCCCTGCTCCATTTGGCCCTAGTATGCCTATAATTTCTCCTTCTTTTGCTTCTAAACTAATCCCATTGTTGGCATAAAATTCTTCTTTTTCTTTTTTGTTTTTGTATTTTGTGAATTTCTTTTTTACATTCTCTACTTTTACCATTTTTTACTCCTTTTTTGTATATTATTTATCGAATCACTACACTATGAAAATATTTTTCTTGATTGGTATTAAGAATTTCTTTTTGCCTTTAATCGTAAATAGCCAAGTTCCTCCCAAACATTATAAGCCAGATTCAAACGAAAAACTAAAGTAGGCTTAGCCCCAGCTCTATTTTTATCTACTACGCAAGCATAATATCTAACATCTGGATCATCAAATTTCTGCAAATTATAAAACTTGGTATCCACCTCATTAAAAGAATACTCATAATCATCCAAAGTATCTCGATGAATTTGTTTGATAAGAGCTAACGTATCTAATACTTCTTTTACCGTTCTACTAACTGCCAAATCATTTACCGTCAAATTAACTGGTAATGTATTACTTTCTGCTAATTGTAACGTCGAACAGATATAAATTCCAAAATTTTGAGCGATATTGGAAAGTATGGTTGCTGTTTTCTTTAATTCTTCTCCGATTCCAATATTGGCGGTATCAGTTTTTAAGGTATCATAAAATACATATTCTATTTTTTCTTTATAATAGTAATTCATAATTACCTTTTTTAACTCATCATTGGTATGATCGGTAATATTAATAAAATACATAGAATTCTTAATTTGCTTATTTACCCAATTTGTAACGGTTATTACATCTCGGAATTCTTTTGAAACCTCTAGCAATCTTTTTACAAAATCTTTTTGTTTTTCTTTTTCCTCTCTTATGACAAAACCTTCTTTGTCGGTTTTTACTTTTTTGCCTGGCTCTGGCCTATATTGAAATTCCAATAACTCTCCTTCTGTTTTTGAGATTTCAATTCCATGCATTTTTTGAATTTCCTTATTATTTAAAATAGTAGTAATTAAACATAATCTCATTTTTTCTTCTGACATTTCATTGGATATAATTAATACTTTTTTCTGATGTACTAATGCAGTATGTGCTGCAATATCTATGGTAAACCTACTTTTCCCTGCATTCGAAGGCATAGCAAAAGCCATTGTTTCTCCCTTTCGAATTCCTTTAAATACTTGAGTTAAAATAGGAAACGGTAATGGTAAGCCATTGGTTAGATTATTATCCCCTAATTGTAAAAAGCTAGTTAATCCTTCATTTAATACTGCCCTTTTAAATTTTTCTGTATCATTTACTTGAATAACAGCATTTTCTACTTCTTCTACTGACATCTTATCGTATAATTCATATTCTTTTATTTCTACTACTTTTTCTTGAATATTCTGAATTGGTATGGCTAAATAATTCTTTCTTAGTACAAATAACTTTTTTAAATTAATATAAATTTCTTCCATGTCATAATCTTGATCTCTTACTTCTTTTTTTAATCTACCTTTTAATTCATAAGATCTTTCATCATCTCTTGCAAAATTGAAACCTTTTTTGGCTAATTCTGAGGTATAGGCTCCTCCTTCTGTAAAAATAATACTTTTATAAATGTTTAATAATTCTGGATCTTCAAAACAACATTCTTCTTGTAAATAGAAATATTTAATAATATATCTAGGATCGTTTAATAATAGTCCTATATATTTTCTTTCTAATTTTGTATCTCGTAACTCTTTTGGAAATATACCTGTTACATTTTCTTCGTCTTCTTCCTCATTTTCGTCATATTCATCATATTCTTCTGCTTCTTCTTTGGATGGATTTTTTACCTTTTGAGCTCTTAGCATTTCTATTTTTTGTAAAACTGCTGTATAATCTTTTCTCTCTAAATCTATTTTGATCTCTTTAATGATGTCTTCATTTTCAGGTGTTATGGGTATGTTATTAATCAATTCGTATAATTGTTCTTGATTCATACTTAATCTCATTCCTTTCTATCTTTTGTTTAAAGAAGCGGTACTATCTTCCGCCTCCACCTCCGCCGTCCACCGCCCGGCCTCCGTCCACCACCAGAAAATCCTCCTCCGCCTCCTATGGCAGAAGAATAGGCAGTAGACATAGAACTACTAATGCTATTGGAAAAGCTATTCGAAAAATTGGTATTCATCATTAAATACATGTAAGCATAATTATTCATAGTTAGTTCTTCACTCATATTAGGATATACCATTTTTAATTGTTTTAATACTTTATCAGCTATTCCAAATACTGTCGCATACACTAAAAATTTTTCCCATATTACGATTTCTGGAATTTCTCTTTTATCAAGCATAGAAAAGTCTTCCATATATTTTTTTAAACCTTTCCATTTTTCTTTTTCATCAATTCCTTCTTGTGTTAATTGACTCATTCTACTAGATAAAACAGTAAATACAATGAATTGAATGATTCCAACTATGAAAAGTGGTATTACAGCCATTATATTTATCGAAGAAAACATCACTATGATACACCCCATAAAAACAAATATCATAGCTATTATTGATAATACACTATAAGTGTCTATTTTTACTTTTTTATCAACCTTTTCTGAATCCGCTAGTTGTTTTTCATATAATGCTTTTTCTGTACTTTTACTTATATTTTGAGCTAATGTAAGAACTTTCTGTGGTGATTTTTTTATATACTTTTGTAACTCTTTGATTGTAATTTGATCGTTTTTATTTCCACAGCTGTTCTTTAAAAATTTAAAAATCACTTTTTCATCTTTTATACTTTCTAATTCTTCTGGCTTATCTTTTAGTATTTTTATGGTAATATCTTTTTCATTTTGTATTTCAAAATCTATGATTTTTTTCAAACTTAAATCTAGCAAAGTAGCAGAAAATATTTTTCCTAAATAACTACTATTGTTCAATCCTCTTACTTGTTCGTTAAATAAAGTTAGTGCTTCTGCTGGTGTTGCATTCTCTCTTGGTATTTCCCTATAATATTTTATTTCTTGACTTGGTAGCAATTTTTTATGGTTTTTGATTTTTTTTATATTCTTAATGATTGATTTTATTATGAAAATAGTTAAAATGATAGCAATTATATTAATGGCAATTACAATTATCTTTCTGCTATTTTCTCTCATTTTTCTTCTTTGATTTGCTTGATTCGCCCAAGTTGTTTCCTCTTGGATTACCTTTTCTAATCTGGGTGTATTACTGCCTCTTTTGCTACTGGTTATCATTTGTGTTGGGAATAAACTTCTTATTTCTACATATCTTCCAGAGCGAAATTGATTTATGTTAAATTCAATTTTATTGGTATTGGTTGCATAAATTTCACCATTCATATCTTCTGTATGTCCCCAAACCTTAATTTCATCTATATTATTGACATGTACTGGTAAAAGAATGGTTCCTGTTATATTTTTAGCATCTACTGCAAATTCTTCTCCTATAAATTGCCAATATAATTCTGCATAATCACTGTATTTGGCTATGGCATCTTTTACTTGATACGAAATATGATATACTTTGGTAGCAGAGCTGTTTTCTAAACCTACTCCCCAAGCAATTTCAAATTCATTATGTTCATTCATTCCTCCAAAGTAATTTCCTTTTGGCATATGATAATTCCATTGATTTTGTTGTCGTAACAACTGATTCCTTCCATTGGTTACTTCTGTTACTTCTACATTTGTTATGTCAGAATACTTTGATTGGTCTGTTTGAAATGTTTTATATAAAGTGTTGGTGTCTTCTATTCTTATATTCCATTTTTCTGTTACATCCATACTTCCGTCTGTATTAATTCGTGCCTCAAATGCTAAATGGTTTAGTTCTAAATCACTAGATGTGGCTTCTACTTGTCCACTCATAGCTACTATCGCTAAGATTCCTATAATGAAATAAATGATTGTTTTTTTCACTGATTTCCTCCCTTTTTTATTTTCTTTTTTATTATATCCTTTTGGCCTTTTTTAAGCAAGTAACTTCCTTCTTTTTATGTGACTTTATTTGTTTTTCTAACTACTCATCATTGCATAACTTAATTTCACCATTTATTAGTCTTGGTAAAAGAGTATCTCTCAAATCTTGTAATATATTATTTTGAATCTGATTTATTCTTACTTTTTCTCTCATATTTTTAATATTACTTTCAAATTTTTCAAATGATTCTTTATTGTATTTTATATCTAAATTACTAATATCTGTTTGTGTTATTAAAGGTTGTGTAGAACCTCTATTTAAGGAATTATAATCTATTGTGCTCATATAATTCTCTACTATATTGGGAAAATTTGTTTTTATTGTCAATGTGTTGTCTGAAGCCCATATTTTATCAAAATATCTTTGAATTACACCTAGTGTACCAACTCGACCTATAATTATAATATCTTTATTATGGTTATAAGTTTCTGTATAATTCATCATTCCACTTGCACCTATTAATGGAATATTAAATTCAGTACCTTTATTTCTAGGTCTTTTTCCTGAACTAATAATTGCTATATCTTTTAATTTCACATTATTATAATTTGTTATTTCATTCATCATGTTAAAATATTGTATTTTTATTATTTTTAACAACTTATCATTCATTTGATTATTTAATTCTATCTTTTGATCTAATCTTAGTAAAATATCTGATATTCTTTTCTGAATCTCTATACTTTGAGGATACTTTATAATAATTTCCTCTCCTAATCTTTGTCTACTTATTTCAGTCTGACCAGTTGTTCCTTCTGCTAATCTTTCAATATGCATCTGTTGATTTTTTAATGCATATCCTAAATAAATTGGATCTATTTTTGTTGAATCTGGTCTTACTATCGTTATATGACTATCTATTGTAAATTTTTTATCTTCAAAATTTTGAGCCACTCTTCCTGCTGTACCAACTCCCGTTGAATTTATTAAAATATCATACCTTTGTACGATTTTCTCACTTGTAATTCCTTTTTGGTTTATATCATGTATTCTTGCATTCTCCAAACTTAGCTTATAATTCCTAATACATTTTTGGTTTGCTACAAAAATACCATTCAAATCTTCTGTGTATTTTGGCGTTATTCCTCTTGCTATATATTGGCTTAATTCTCTTAATTTTTCTACTCTATATTCCATCCCCAAAAAACTCCCAAATTTTCTTAATTCATCTTCTACTTAAAAAATATTCTATCACAATGTTTCTATTTTCTCAACAATGTGCTATAATATCTCTTATAAAAGGAGAAAAACTATGGCATTTGATGGAATTGTAACCAAAGCAATTGCTTCCGAATTGCAACAGCTATCTGGAGCAAGAATTGATAAAATATTTCAACCTAACAAAAATACGGTTTTATTAGGTTTTTATTTAGAGGGAACTAATTATTTATTGAATCTATGTATAGACTCTCAAAACTATCGAATTCATTTAACAACACATCCAAAATCAAACCCTAAAATAGCACCTAATTTTTGTATGGTCCTTCGTAAACATTTATTAGGACTTCATATAAAAAACATCATTACCAACAACTTAGAAAGATTAATTATGATTGACTTCGAAGGTTTTGATGATGTGGATGATATTATTTCTAAAAGACTAATTATTGAATTAATGGGAAAACACTGTAACATTATTTTAGTAGATGAGCAAAATATTATCATCGATAGTCTAAGGCATATTCATAACGAAGATAGTAATAGAAATGTTGTTCCTCATGTTAAATATGTCTACCCTAGTACCACCAAATATAATTTTTTGGACTGTTCCGATTTCCAAGATTTCTACCAAAAACTTCTTCCGAACCATACTATTTATGATGCATTTAATGGTATTAGTAAATCCTTTATCGATGCGTCTATTGCGCATCTTGGAATAGATGTATTAAATGAAACTACTTTAAAAACGCTTTTTCATTATTTAAAAGAAATCATTAGCAAAACAGATAGTGACACATTAGGTTTTCAAATCATAGAAAATAAGAAAAAAGATTATTTTTTAATCAACACCCATGCTAGCACCAATCCCTTTTCTTTAAACTTTTTTATAGATGATTTTTACCATCAAAAAGAAAATTCCGAAGAATTTAAAACCTATCGCAATACCATTTTAAAAATGATTTTGGATTTATTAAAAAAATATAAGAAACGTCTTTTTCATATTGATGAAAAGTTAAATAGTTGTGAAGATATGGACAAATACCAATTATATGGTGAATTGATTACAGCCAACTTATATCAGATAAAAAATCAAAATGTAGCAGAAATTACACTTGATAATTATTATACTAATCAAAAAATCACGATTCCTTTAGATGATCGCTATTCCCCTTCTATCAATGCAAAACGTTTCTTTAAAAAATATCAGAAATTAAAAAACACATTAGAAATTGTAAGTATACAAAAAGAAGACACTTTAAAAGAACTTACTTATATCGAAAGTATTGTATACGAATTAGAAAATTGCTCTACGATAGAAGAAGTCTCTGAAATATTTGAAGAAATCTCCGAAAATGTGATTTTTAAAGAAAAAACGGAGCCCTATCAAAAGAAGAAAAAAACAAAAGTTAAAAAATCATCTCTTACTAAAAATAAGAATGTATCTTTTAATCCTTTAAAATATACCATAGATGGCTATACACTATTAGTAGGAAGAAACAATAAAGAAAATGATTATTTAACTTTAAAATATGCTAAAAAAACCGATTTATGGTTACATACAAAAGATATTCATGGTAGCCATGCTGTTTTGCAACTTAATTCTGAACCATTAGCCGATGATACCATTTTGATTCGAAGTGCCGAAATTGTTGCTTATCATAGTAAAGCAAAACATTCTTCTAATGTGCCTGTTGATGTTTGCGAGGTTAAATATGTAAAAAAACCAAATGGTGCAAAACCAGGTATGGTAATTTATAATAATAACAGAACTTTATATGTAACACCAAGAAAGTAAATTTATTAAGATTATTTTATTCTAAAATAAAAAAGAAAAGACCGTGTCTCTCCATCGGAGAAACACGGTTGCACTTTACTTTATCCCCAGAAAATCAAAAAAGTGATAGCGGTTGCCAATAGAATTTCTGATTTTGTTAATTCTTTTGGTAAAATTTCCAATTCCTTTCCTGGTTCTTTTTCATTTACCGTTTCTATTTTATAGCAAGCCACATCTTCTGCCCTAAAAAACAATTCAAAAGGTTGTGTTTCCTCTTTTCGTGCCTTTTCTATCTCTATGTAGCTTTTTCCCACCAAAACATCTCTTTTGGTATATAATTCTATCTTCAAATATTTTCCTGTTATTTTCTCTGTATCTTTTATCAAACCTCTCATTCTTCCATTTACATAGGTTGCATCTGCTTGATAAACAACAACTTCTGAGTTGCTATCTTCTCTTTGAATATCTTTATAAGCTGAATTGATTCCTACAGTAATTAAAAAATCAGAAAGTACAAAAACTCCAACTAAAATTAAGATCCAAGCTATTATTTTTTGCATAGTACTCATTTTACAATCCCCCTTAGTTTGGAAAATAGTAATTATTTTTCAAACTCTTTTTTTCGACAATTCTATTATAGCAAATTTTTCCTATCATTTCAATACTTCTAACTCTTTTCCCAAAAAAGTCGAATAAATATACACATAATTTACCTTTCTTTGCAAAGCTTCTTCTAGTGCCTTTTTATACAAACTTAGCTGTTTTTGATATTGATTCATTAAATCTACCTCTGTTTCAACAAAATCTGTTTTATAATCTACCAAAACCAATTCATCCTTTTGGTTAATATAGTATAAATCCATAATTCCTTGTACCAAAATATCTTCTGATACCTCTTCTTGATAAAGTTCTTTTGCTGGTATCGTAATATAAAATGGTTTCTCTTTTTGTATCTCTTTTGCTTGTTTCATATCTTGCCAGATCTTAGATTGTGTAAATTTTAAAATAGACATTGGATTAATATTTTCTGCTTCTTTGGGTGTAATAATTTCTTTTTCTACTAAGTTAGCAATTAATTCTTTTACACTTCCTATGTCATACGTTTTTCCTTCCTCTAATTTTTGCATACATAGATGTAGTAATGTTCCTTTTTGACTTCCTGTTAGCTTGCTTTCTTCTTTTCCGTATAAATTTGGGAACTGGAAAACTAACTTCTATTTTTTCCTGTTGTTCTCCTTGTTTTATTTTCGTTACCGAAGATTTAGTAGGAATTTTAGTGGCTAATTCGTGTAAATAGGGAATATTTAATTCTTTGGCTATTTTGTTAACTTCTTCTGTGTTTTTCTCTTCTTTTTCTAATATCTCTATTATATCTAGGTTTTCCTTATCTATCTTTTGACAGAAATTTAAAACATCTTTTTTCGTATACATTTTCAATTCTACTATAGATTGGATTTCTGGTAATTCATAAAAATAAACTAATAAAATCCAATCGATATATTTGATATATTTCTTAAGTAAAATAGGATTTATTTTATTATTTTGTTTTGGATATTGTTCGATTTGTTGTAATAGTCTTTCTTTTTGCTTCTCATAATCTTTCTTAATCCCTGTTATGATTAACTTTTCTTTTGCTCTGGTTAGTGCCACATATAAAATTCTCATTTCTTCGGATAAAGTTTCTAATAACGTTTTATTTCGTATAGCTGCCTTCGTTAAGGTATCATATTGAACTTGTTTTTCATAATCAATATATTTCACACCAATTCCTAATTCTTGATGTAACAATAGGTTTTGGTTTAAATCCATTAAATTAAATTGTTTGCCTGTACTTGCTAAAAATACCACTGGAAATTCTAGCCCTTTACTTTTATGAATACTCATAATTCTAATTACATTATCATTTTCTCCTATGATTTTAGCAGCTCCCATATCCCCACTACTTAATCTTAATTTTTCGATAAAATGAATGAAATTGTATAAACCTTTAAAACTTGCTGTTTCATATTGTTTGGCTCTTTCAAATAACATCCTTAAATTGGCTTGTCTCATTTTTCCATTTGGCATAAGTCCAACATAATTATAATATCCTGTATCCGAATATATCTTCCATATTAGTTCATCTAAGGCTAAGTATTCTTGCTCTTTTCTCCAGCTTTTTAAACTTTCTAAAAAGTCTTCTATTTTTTGTTTTAAGTTACTATCTACCGAAAGTTTTGCTTTTTGCAAGCAAATATAAAAATTATCTTGTTTGTCTACTAAACGAATCTCAATTAATTCATCATCCGTAAATTTTCCAATATTGGATCTCATAACGGTTACCAATGGAATGTCTTGTATTGGATTATCAATGATTTTTAACAAACTCATAACGGTTTCTATTTCAATGGAGTCCAAATATTCTTGTGAACTGTCTGAAAATACTGGCATTTGCAAATTTAATAATTCTTGTTCATAGATAGGTGCTACTTTGCTAGTACTTCTTAGTAAGATAACCATATCCCTATATTGTATATCTCTATAAGTTTCTTGCTTTTTATCCCATACCTGAAATTTGTTTTCTACTATTTTTTTTATTTGATTCGCTACAAATTTTGCTTCTAATTCTACATCTGCTATATTTTCTTCTTCCTCTATTTCTCCTACTTCTGTTATGTCTTCTGTTTTTTCATTATCTTCTATTGCTACTGAATCAATTAGATGAATTTCAATTTTCTCATTTTGGTTGCTTTCTGGATAACTAGCTCCCAAATTTAAAAATTCTTCTTGATTATATTGAATGTCTCCTAGTTCTTTACTCATAATGTCTTCAAAAACCATATTGGTAAATTGTAAAATATTTTGCTTACTTCGGAAGTTCTTGAATAATTGAATTTTTAAGTCTTCTCCTTGCTTTTTATTTTCTTTTTTCTGATAGCTTTCATATTTACTCAAAAATAGTTCTGGCATGGCTTGTCTAAATTTATAAATACTTTGTTTTACATCTCCTACCATAAAAATATTATGGTTTCTGGATATAGCGGTTAATATGTATTCTTGTACTAAGTTGCTATCCTGATATTCGTCAATGGCTATTTCTTCAAATTTATTTTGATACTTGGTTGCTACTTCTTTGGCATTTAATAAAATCGTTAGGGCAAAATGCTCTACATCACTAAAATCTACCATATTTTTTTCTCTTTTTCGTTTTGAAAATTCTTTTTCAAAAGTAAGAATTAAATCTTGTAATTTTAACAAAATATGGTACATGTCTTGAATGTCTTGGTTGGCTTCTTGTGAATTACCAATTAATATTTTATCTAATACTTTTGTTAATTTTTTCTTTACTTCATCTCTTATTTCTTTGGCTTTTTCCTTGCTCTCTGATTCCACTTTTTGTCTTGGCCAAGTTACAAACTTAAATTGCCCGAGCTATTTCGTAAGCCTTATCCCAATTTTTTAAACTGCTTTTTATCATTTCCAACTGTTCAATATCACTTCTTATGGTTTGATAAAATTTTTCTAATTCTGGCTCATAGGATAACTCTTCTTCTACCTTTTCTAACACAGAAATGTCATCGATCAATTCTTCTTTTACTTCTTCTAATAAAATTTCTCCCCATATGGTTTGACTAAAATCTTCCTTTATCCTATCTTCTAAGTTAAACATTTCTATTTTTTCTTCTAACCATTTTTGCGGAAAAGGATTGCTTTGTATGTAAGAATGTATTTTTAAAACTAAATCTTTTAGTGGCGTATCATCTCTATAACTGGTATACACATTAATTAATTTAGTAAAATCTAAATCTTCGGTTTCGTATTTTTCTTCGAAAATGTCTTCGATTACTTCTTGTTTTAATAGTTCCATTTCCGTTGTGTCAGCAATTCTAAAGTTAGGAGATACATTTTCTAATTCAAAAAAATGGTTTCTTACAACTTCTAAACAAAAAGAATCTATGGTACAAATACTAGCTTTGTTTAACAAGGTTATTTGTCTTTGCAAGTTTTCGTCTTCTGGATTTTCTTCTAACTTTTGGTAGATAGCGTTTAATACTCTTTCTCTCATTTCAGCTGCTGCACTATTGGTAAAGGTTACTACTAATAATTTGTCGATGTCAACTTTGTCTTGTATAATTTTATGAATAATTCTTTCTACTAATACTGCCGTTTTTCCACTTCCTGCTGCCGCTGCCACTAATATGTTGGATTCTTTTTCATAAATGGCATCTTGCTGCTCCTTTGTCCATTTTACTTCTCCCATACAATATCTCCTTTAATTCTACATACTTAAAAATACAACATAACCTTAATTAATAAAAATAAATCAATGATAACGAATACTTCGATAGAACGTTTTTAGCAAAATTTTTGAAACTGAATCATTTAACGGATATTCTCTATGTAATCTTGATAAATCCAATGTTTTACTTTTATTTACTTTATTATCTGTTAAGTTTTGTATAAATCCTTCTTTCTTTAATGCTTCTATCTTTTCTTCTCCATTTAATCCATAGGGATAGGTAAATACTTTTGTCACTTTTTTTCCTAATTTTTCTTCAATATGATTATGCGCATATTTAATATCTTCAACATATTTTTCAGTCGATACCATATTAGCATCTTTATGGTATCGGCTATGTGTATAAATATCAACTAATCCACTATCACTCATTTCCTTTATTTGTTCCCATGTTAAGGCACCTACTGTTCCGACATTATTGTCAACAATATTAATGGCAACTGGAATATTGTGTTTTTTTATAATGGGAAACATTACTTTATAATTTCCCTCTATTCCATCATCAAATGTTATTAGAAAAGATTTTTCGTTTATCTTTTTTTCGCCTTTATGATAAGCAATTAAATCGTCATAAGTAATAATTTGATACCCTATTTCTCTTAATCCTAAAATTTGCTTTTCAAAATTCTCCTTCGTCGTTTGCATATACTCTTCTCCTGTCATTTCTTCTACAATGTCATGATATACAAATATGGGAATATTAATATTCTTTTCGCTAATATAATATTCATGATTGGTATTTATAAATAGCATATAAGAAATTCCTATTGCTAAGATTGCTATACTTATGATTGCTACTATACTTATTACTATTTTTTGTTTTACATTCTTTTTCATTTTTTCTTCTTCCTTTTATTTCTTTTTAATTTGTCATTTTATCTATCTTTACTTCTATTAACTTGCCTCTTCTTTCGTTTCTTTTATGCTTATTTTTGGACTTCAATGGTTCTAATTGCTTTGCATGGGTTTCCTACTGCTAGGCTATTATCTGGAATGTCCTTTACTACAACACTTCCTGCGCCAATTACACAATTATTTCCTATCTTTACACCTGGTAATACTACTACGTTCCCACCGATCCAAACATTATTGCCAACTTCGATTGGTTTAGCATATTCTAATCCTTTATTTCTTTGTTCGACATCTAAAGGATGACCTGCTGTATAAAATCCACAATTGGGAGCAACAAATACATTGTCACCAAATTTCACTTTGTTTCCATCTAAAATAATTAAATTATGGTTGGCATAAAAATTTTCTCCTATTTCTATATTATAACCGTAAGTCACACATAAATGGTTGCTCTATTAAAAATTTTTCTTTGTGTTTCCCTAAAATTTTTTTCATTACTTCTTTTCTTTTTTCTATTTGGGAAGGTTTGATATGATTATATTCGTAACATAAATCTTTTACTTTATATAAATCTTTTACTAATTCTTCATTAATGCCATCATATAGTTCTCCTGCTAACATTTTTTCTTTTTCGTTCATCTTTTAAAATTCCCCCATTTAATTCCCTATTTTTGTAATATTATACAATAATACTTTACTTTTATCAACTCTAGAAAAAACTGATTAACGTTCTTCTACAAAAAGTTTTCTTCTTTTAATTGAACTTTCCTTGAATATAGAAAAAGAATAAGCCTAAGCACTTATTCTTCCCCTTCTTCAAACTGACTATTATAAAGTTCTGCATAAAATCCGTCTTTAGCAAGCAATTCATCATGTGTACCTTGTTCTACAATATCGCCATGATTCATAACTAAAATCAAATCTGCATTTTTAATTGTCGATAATCTATGAGCAATAATAAAGCTAGTTCTTCCCTTCATTAAATGATCCATCGCATCTTGAATTTGTATTTCTGTTCTAGTATCAATTGAGCTAGTTGCCTCATCTAAAATTAATATCTTAGGATCTGCTAAAATAACTCTGGCAATCGTCATCAATTGTTTTTGACCTGCTGATATATTACTAGATTCTTCGTTAATAACAGAATTATAGCCTTGTGGTAATGTTTTTATAAAATGGTGTACATGTGCTGCTTTTGCTGCTTCAATTACTTGAGCGTCTGTAGCCTCTTCTTTCCCATATTTAATATTGTCTTTAACCGTTCCACCAAATAGCCATGTATCTTGTAGAACCATTCCAAACATTTTACGAAGTTCTCCTCGTTTAAAATCCTTTATATTGTAGCTATCTATTGTTATAACTCCCTCTGTCACATCATAAAAACGCATCAATAGTTTTACCATTGTAGTTTTCCCTGCTCCTGTTGGACCTACTATGGCAATTTTCTGTCCTTGTTGAACTTTTGCATTAAAATCGTGAATAATGATATTCTCTGAATCATAGCCAAATTTCACGTGTTCAAATTTTACATTTCCTTTTATTTTTGAAGTATCTATGCTTCCTTTTTGAGTCTCTATTTCTTCTGTTTCTTCTAAAAATTCAAAAATCCTTTCTGCTGCTGCTATCATAGATTGTAGCATTGCAGAAATTTGAGCAATTTGATTGATTGGCTGGGTAAATTGCTTATTATATTGAATAAAACTTTGTATATTTCCAACCGTAATGGTTCCATTAATGGCTAAATAACCACCTGCCACAGCTACTCCTACATATCCTACATTAGAAATAAAATTCATAACAGGAAACATTAATCCTGACAAAAATTGTGATTTCCAACCAGAATGATATAACTCGCCATTGGCTCTTTCAAATTCTTTGGTTACTTTTTCTTCTCCATTAAATACTTTTACTATGTTTAATCCTCCATATATTTCTTCTACTTGGCCATTGACATCTGCTAGATAGGCTTGTTGTCTTTCAAAATATTTTTGTGATCTTCCTACTATATTTTTTACTAAAATTCCTGCGATGGGAAGGATAATCAAAGAAATGAACGTCATCTGCCAACTAATAGAAAACATCATAATTAAAATTCCTATAATGGTACAAATAGACATAATAATTTGTGTAATACTTTGATTTAAGTTCATGCTTAATGTATCTATATCATTTGTTATAATGGATAATACCTCTCCATTTGTTTTGGTATCAAAATACTTCATAGGTAAGTTATTGATTTTTTTTGCAATATCATTTCTTAATTGATACGTTAGTTTTTGTGAAACATTTGTCATAGTAAATCCTTGAACAAAGGAGAATACAGCACTAATTACATACAAAATTAGTAAGGTAATCGCAATTCTGCCTATTTTTCCAAAGTCAATTCCAGTGCCACCAGACAATTTATTTACTAATCCATTAAATATTTCTGTTGTTGCATTTCCTAATATCTTAGGTCCTATAATGGTAAAAAAGGTACTTCCAATTGCAAATATAAATACTACAATCAAAGCAATTCTATATTTAGCTAAATAACCATTCATTAATTTTTTCGTGGTACTTTTAAAGTCTTTGGCTTTTTCTGACATTGGTTTTCCTCCTGGCCCCACTGGCCCTTTTCCCATTGGTCCTGGCATACTATTCTCCTCCCTTCTCTAATTCTTCTTCTGATAGTTGTGATAATGCAATTTGTCGATAAGTCTCATTATTTTTCATCAATTCTTGATGGGTTCCTATTCCCATCACTTTTCCTTCTTCTAGTACAATAATTTTTTCTGCATTCATAATGGTACTAATTCTTTGTGCTACAATGATAACTGTCTTATTTTTTGTTTTGGCTGATAAGGCTTCTCTTAACTTACTATCTGTTTTAAAATCTAACGCAGAAAAACTATCGTCAAACACAAAAATTTCTGGATTTTTTGCGATGGCTCTTGCAATGGATAAACGTTGCTTTTGTCCTCCTGAAACATTGCTTCCTCCTTGTGCGATTGGTTCTTGATATTTTTTCTCTTTCTCTTCAATAAATTCCGTAGCTTGTGCAATTTTAGCTGCTTCTTTCATCTGCTCATCTGACATGTTTTCATCTGCATATTTAATATTCGATTCGATTGTTCCAGAAAATAAAATTCCTTTTTGTGGCACAAAACCAATTCTATCTCTTAATTCTTTTTGTGAAACTTCTTTTACATTGACACCATCTATTAGAAGTTCCCCGCCTGTAACATCATAAAATCTTGGTAATAAATTGACAATGGTTGATTTACCACTTCCTGTACTTCCAATAATGGCTGTTGTCTCTCCTGGCTTGGCTGTAAAATTAATATCAGATAATATTTCTGTATCAGCATCTGGATAATGGAAAGATACATTTTTAAATTCTACCAATCCTTTTTTAGTCTCATCCCATTTTTTCACTTCTACATTCTCTTTTATACTTGGTTCTGTTTCTAATACTTCATTAATACGTCTTGCTGAAACTGCCGCTCTAGGTAGCATAATCGATATCATAGATATCATTAAAAATGCCATTACAATTTGCATCGTGTATTGGATAAATGCCATCATATCTCCTACTTGCATAATTCCTTGTTCTACACCATGACCACCTACCCATACAATTAAAATCATAATAGAATTCATAATAAACATAAGTAGTGGCATCATCATTGACATAGCCCTATTAACAAAAATATTGGCCTTCATTAAATCTGTATTGGCTTCATTAAATCTTGCTTCTTCTTTTTCCTCTTTATGGAAGGCTCTAATAACTGGCAATCCTGTTAATATCTCTCTTGCTACCAGATTTAATTTATCCACTAAATCTTGCAATTTCTTAAATTTTGGCATGACTATAACGAATAAAGTTCCCACAACAAATAAAATGGCTAATATGGCTACACCTACAATCCAAGCCATTTGATTGTCACTCTTCGTTAATACCTTAACAAAACCTCCAATTCCAATAATTGGTGCATATACTACCACTCTAAATAACATCGTGATTAATTGTTGTATTTGTTGAATGTCATTGGTGCTACGTGTAATAAGAGAAGCCGTTGAAAATTCTGACAATTCCTTATTCGAAAAATGAATCACTTTTTTAAATACTTTATCTCTTAGCGTTTTTCCTAATTTAGCTGCCACTCTGGATGACAATAACATAATCGTTACTGCTGAAATCATAGTAATGAAAGCTATTCCCAACATTTGAAGTCCGGCTACTAAAATATACTCATTTTGAAGTTTATCTGTATTCACACCTAATTTTTTATACATTTCTTTTATACAACTAACAGCCGCTTGCTCTTTGATGGAATCTTGCATTTCATCGATTTTATTCGTAAATTGTGACAATACTTGTTTACGCTCTTCTTCTGGCATACTTTTGATTAATTCCATCAAATTTTGTGCTTGTATATATTGTTTTTGCTCTTCTGCCATATGATTCATCAACTGTTGTTTGATTTGATTCGCTGTTTCTTCTTTTTCTAATGTTGTCATTTCCATTAATGGTGTTGCCATTATTTTAGATAATATGTCCTTTTCCTCTTCGTCTATTTCCTTTACTATATACACTGTACCCTTTTCGATCTGTTTGTCGTTTCCTATATATTTGCTAATTATCTTCTCTTCTTGTTTTGTTGGATTATCTCCAAATAATGTATAATGTTCTAAGATTTTAGCCTCCTGATCCGTAAAAATAAAAAGATTTTCCATATCTTGCTTCGAAATAATATCTGGTACTGCCGTTTCTATTCCTCCTGCCTGAATTCCTATATTTACTATTTTAGATGTATAGTCTGGTAATGCTAAATCTGTTGAGGCTTGTATACATAGTAATATGACAATTATTACAACTTCACAAAATGATTTTTTTAAATTCTTTAATACTTTTAGCATTTTTTCTCCTTTCCTGAGTATCATAAAGACGTGTCCCAAAAATAACAAAAATGTCGGAACAGAAACGTCTCCAATGCAACAAATAACACTGTATCTCAGTATATGTGACACAGTGCCCTTTGTCAATGTTTTCCTTGTGAATTTTTTGTGAATTATGGTGATTACATTTTTCTAAATACGCCACCAACTTTTCCTAATATTTCACAAGTTGGTACAATAATTGGATCCATACTAGAGTTTTCTGGTTGTAATCGGATATGGTCTTTTTCTTTATAGAAAGTTTTTACCGTTGCTTCTTCTCCAATTAAGGCTACTACAATTTCTCCATTGTTTGCTGTATTTTGTTTTTTTACTAATATATAGTCTCCATCTAATATTCCTGCTTCTATCATACTTTCTCCTCTAACGGTAAGCATGAAACTTTCAGAGTTCCCAACAAAGTCGACTGGAATAGGAAATGTGTCTGTTACATTTTCTACTGCTAAGATTGGCTCTCCTGCCGTAATTCTACCTATAATTGGTACTTCTACTAATTCTTTTTGGGTATAGAAGTCTTTACTTGATGTTTTCTTTACTTCTCCAGATCCTCCTTTTAATAGTCGTAAGGTTCTTCCTTTTTTGTCTTGTTTTTTGATATATCCTTTTTCGTCCAATTTTGCTAAATAGCCATGTACCGTTGCTGTTGAACTTAAGCCTACAGCTTTTCCAATTTCTCTTACAGATGGCGGATATCCTTGTGTCATGATTTGTTTTTCAATGAATTTTAGTATGGCTTTTTCTCTTTTATTTAATTCTCCTCTTTTTCTTGGCATTTGATTCTACTTCCTTTCTCTTATTTTTTGCCATCATATCATACAAACAAAAAAATGTCAAACATATTTTTGACATTTTTTAACTTTCTATTTTATATAAATGCTTGGATCTACTGGTAAAGAATCTTTTAACATTTCAAAATGAAGATGTGGTTCATCGGCAATTTCAAAAACTGCTGTATTACCAACCGTTCCAATTGATTGCCCTTTTTCTACTTTTTCCCCTTCTACTACAAACTCTGAAGTCAATAAATTAGCATATACTGTTTGGAAATTGTCTTCATGTTCAATTACAATGGTTAAGCCAAATCTTGGATCATTTTTAATCGATTTTACAGTTCCTGCTTCGGCTGCTTTAACAACCGTAGTTTTATCTGCTTTGATGTCTACTCCCATATGAGTTGTCCATTCTTCTAGTGTAGCTGAATAAATCAAATTGTCCTTCGCATATTCTCTTACTATTTCACCTTCTACTGGTCTTTCAAAACTTAATTCTTTTTTAGGTTCTGGCTGTGTTGCTTCGGTATTAGTAGCAACATTAGCTGTGTTAGTTGATTTGGTGGTTTTGGTTGTATTGGTAGTAGTATTGGCTTTGGTTTGATTGATGGTGTTATCTGTTTTTGTTGTATTTCCTGTATTATTGGTTATATTTAATTCATTGGCAGATTCTTCCACTGTTTTTCCTATTTCTGTACTAGCACTTTCTGTATTTTGTGTATTATTTCCAGCCATATTTGCCATTTTTTCTAAACTCATGGTACCATTTTTTACATCATCACTTAAATTTTTGCTATACATAAATAAAGCAAATACAATCACAGCTAAAACAGCTACTCCAATACCAGCATACAAAATAATCTTATCCATTGATGTTTTTCCTTGCAAATTTTTTCTTCTATTTTCTCTTCTCATATAATCCTCCTTAAATATTTTTGTTATTACAAGTATTTCCTATTTTTAGAAGATTATACATTTATAAGGAATTTATTTCTTTTATTTCCACATTTGCGTAAAAATGATGGATAATTTCTTCGTAATTACTGCCTTGTTTTGCCATTGTATCACTACCTGTTTGGCTCATGCCAACACCATGTCCATAACCTTTTACGGTAAATTTTATTTTATCTGCTTCTTTTATTATTTCAAAATTTGTAGATTTTAAACCAAATAGCGTTCTTGCTTCTACTCCTGAAATTTCATGATTTCCAAATCGAATGGTTTTTACACGACTTCCATCTGTATATTCTAATATTTTAATCTCTTCCCCATTGGCAAAATCAATTTGAATATCCTCATATTTTTCTTTTAGTTTATTAATTAGCTCTTCATTCGAAAATTCTATTTCTGACGCATATTGGCTATATCCTTCTTCTCCTGCCGTTTCTACAACTTGCAAATAGGGCAAATCGCTTCCACCCCAGACATTAACAGGAAGTTCTGTTTTCCCACCACTATTTGCATGAAAAAAGGCATTAATTGGCTCATTCTGATAGGTAATAATTTTCCCTTTGGTTTCCTTAACACACTGTTCAATTTTCTGCCAATTACTTTCTCTTTTACTCTCTTCCCATCTAGCCAATCTATCTTCTTTGGAAACCCATGCTTGACAACAAGTAGAATCATCACAAATATCGGCATTATCATGTTTTTTATGGTTTACTTTATAAATAGTATAAGTTCTTGCTACTACTGCTTGTGCTTTCAAGGCTTCTAATTCATAATCTGCTGGCATTTCTGCTGATACTACATGACATAGATACTGGTCTAATTCTACCTCTTCTACTTCTCCTGTTTTTTTATGTAATAATTGGATGGTTCCATAATTTTTATATTCATAATTCTTACTTGCCCCTTCTTGGCTTGCTGTATTCCCTTCTTCTGTTCCATTGACATTTGCTGGTTTATCTCGTTTGGTAAGTATAGCTGGCATTAGAAAACAAATAAAAATAAACCCCAAAAAATATAACAAAAATTTTTTCACAAGTTACTTCCCTCCTCTTTGACAATTTTTAAGGATGAAATTACGGTTTTATGCTTCTTTTAATTTGTTCTTCATATTGCCTAAAATTTTTCGTTCAATCCTTGAAACTTGTACTTGTGTAATTCCTAAAATCTTTGCTACTTGTGCTTGTGTTTTTTCTTTATAATATCTCAATAAAATGATTTCTTTATCTCGTGCCTCTAAATTTTCGATTAACTGGGTAACCGTTAATTTGTTTGCTATCATTTCTTCCTCATTTTTATGACTGGACAATGTTTCTAGTAAACTAATACTATTTCCATCTTTTTGATTGGTATAGGTACTACCTTCGATAGATTCTACTGAATTGCTTGATTCCATTGCTAGAACAATATCTTCTTGCGAAACTTTCAGCTCTTTTGCTATTTGCTTTATAGTTATTTCTTCTCCTTTTTTATAAAAATATTCTTTTTGCAATTCTTTTATTTTGATACTTAATTCTTTAATGCTTCTACTAACTTTCACTGGTCCATCATCTCTTATATGTCTTTTAATTTCACCAATCATATAAGGCACAGCATAGGTTGATAATTTTACATCAAAGCTTACATCAAATCGTTGAATTGACTTAATAAACCCCAAACATCCAATTTGGTATAAATCTTCTATTTCATATCCTCTTCCATTAAATCTTTTAACAATACTCCATATTAATCCATTATTTTTTTCTATTAATTTTTCCAATTCTAATTTATCTCCGTGTTTGGGCTTTTTTTATTTGCTCTATATCATTTTCGCACATAATTAACCCCTCTATTTTAATCTTTTATCATCATTTGAAAATCCTCTTCTTCTGTTTCTATTTTAGGTTTTATTTTTTTGCTCATGGTTATTTTAGTTCCTAATCCAACAATGGATTCTATTTCTATTTGATCCATAAAACTTTCCATAATGGTAAATCCCATACCAGATCTTTCTAAGTTTGGTCTAGTTGTATACAAAGGCTCTTTGGCAATATCAATATTTTCAATTCCTTTTCCCTTGTCAGAAATCTCCAGTATAATTTCGTTTTCTTTTAAACGCCCTACTATTTTTACAATTCCTTGTTTATCTTCATAACCATGAATAATACAATTGGTTACTGCCTCTGAAACTGCTGTTTTAATATCAGCTAACTCTTCAATGGTAGGATCTAACTGCGAAACAAAAGCTGCTACCGTAATTCTCGCAAAAGCTTCGTTTTTCGCTTTGCTAATAAACTCTAATTTCATTTCATTTTTTAAATCATCCTTCATTTTTCTTTTATCCTTTCTTTTTGGTACTTTTTGGGACAGGCACAATTTATCCCTTTTGGTATGTTCTGGGACAGGCACAACTTATCCATTTTGGTGTTTTTTGGGACAGGTCTGTCACATATTTTATGCTTTCTGCATGTCTTGTGCTTGTGGAATTAATTTTAATATTCCACTCATTTCAAAGATTCTTTTTACACTGGCACTTAAATTACTAACTTCTAATCTTGCTCCTATCATATTAGCAAATTTGTATCTTCCAATTATCATTCCTATTCCTGCACTATCCATGAAAGTGACACAATCAAAATCAAATATAACTCTTTTAGGCATATATCTTTCAATCTCATAATCTGCTTTCCTCCTTATCTTTTGTACACTACAATCATCAATTTCATCGGTGATTTTGAAAATGAGAAGCTTGTCCTCTTCATAAAATTTTGATTCCATTTTTACTCCTTTCTGGGACTTCTTCAATTTAAAAAAGAATTGTGTTAATATTATTTTTTAAATTTTCCTTCCTCTTTTGTTTTCCTTTGCTATTATAATATGAATTCCAGTTTTTTCCAAGAGTAAAACTTTAGAAGTTTTGTCGATTTGTTAGAACTTTTCGACAAGAACAACAATAATATGATTTGACTTTTGAGCTTTTGTTTTATGATTTGTTCGCATTGACTATTTATATGTGAAAATATTGTATATAACAACAAAAAACTCTTAAACAGTAAGTTTTTTACTTATTATTTAAGAGTTTTTTCTTTCTTTTTATTAAATTATCTATCTGTTCCTTCATAAATGCTATCATCATATGCCATTGAACGTTCTGGTTGAACCGCTTTCATTTCTTCATAAGCTAATGAACGCTGTGAATTTAATTCTTTTCCACTTTCTATTGCTTCTAGTAAGTTTGCTTCTAATTTTTGCATCATTTGTTCTTTTGCTTCTTTTATATACTCCCAATCTTCTTTTCTGTTCTGTGCAAATTGAATTCCTGTTTCTTTTGTCTTATCCCAAGCCTTTCTTCCTACTTCTTTTGCTTTATCCATACCTCTTTCTACTAACGGTCTTCCTTTTTCATTTATTGTATCAATTGCTTTATCAATCCCCTCTGACATTCTTTCTTGCATTGCAGGCAATACTTCATCATTGATGTGATAATTCGTTTCTTGCACTCTTTCAATTACATCCTTAGTGAATTTTTTGGCTCCATTTATTCTATAAAAAATATTTCCTACTATTCTTTTCATTATAGGCTGTTTTTCTATAACAGCTAATTTATTATTTTTATCACTTGTTGCTTCATTTATAGTATTGGTTCTATCTTCTTCACATTTTACTATTACTTCATCACACATGGTAAGTACATCTTGAATTTTTTGTCTTCTTTCTCTTTCATCTCTTATTGCCTGACTACATCTAGTGATTGGATTTTGTTGTTTTAGTGCTTCATATTCGTCTTTTCTAGCCAAGATTACATCCATATCGTTTTGCCTAAGTGCTTCATCTAGTTTCTTAAGTGCTTCCTCTTCTTCTTGAAGATGCCTTGTATATTCTGTACTAGCTGCTATTTTTTGTCTATCTTGTCTTAAATTCTTCTCTTTTGCTGCTGATTCTTGTTCAGCTTCTTCAAATTTTCTTCTATTAGTAATAACGAATCCTACTCTTTCTTGATATTCTTTTTCAATTGCTTCCAAACTTTCCTTATATTGCTGAATAACATTTTTATTTTCTTGCTTATTATTCATATATTCTTCCGCTATGGCTTCTGCTTTTTTGCCATATGGTTTTGCTTTTTCTCTGATAGTGTTTTTCATTTTCTCTGTTGCCATAGGAATTTGCTGTGTTGCAAATATTTTAGTAGTTACTATTGCTTTACTAATTTGAATCTCTGATAACTGTTTGATTAAAGACAAGATTCTTCTTGTTGATTCTATTTCCTTCTTTATCTCTTGCAACTTACCATTTTGCTTTTCGTTTGTTCCTTTATCACTCATTTTTCTATCTCCTTCCTATTGTTAATTTAGCCATAATTTTCTAATTCTTCTTCTATTTGTCGTCTAATTTCTTTTTCTCTTTCCATTAAATCTTTTTGTATTTTTTTTAAATCTTCAATAGGTGTCTTATCTAAATCTATTAGTTTTCCATCGATTATAAGTGTTTTGGTGTTACTTTTCATACTTTCCTCCTAATTGTTCTAAAATAATGATTTGATTTAATGATAACATAATAATTAACATTGTCAATAATTGTTACACAACTGTAACACAAATAATACAAGCTCGTAACATAAAAGAAGTATCTTTCGACACTTCTTTTTCTTGTTTATCTTTCAATTTTATCAAGCATAGTTTTATATTTTTCTAACTTAGCTCTTTCTTCATCAATTTTACTTTGAGGAGCTTTATTAATAAAGCCTGGATTAGAAAGCATTTTTTCACATCTTGCTATTTCTTGTTGTAATTTTGCTTTTTCCTCTTCTTGTCTTTTCTTCTCTTGTTCTTTATCAATTAGGCCTTCCAATGGCATATATAATTCCATTCCTTCTGTTATGATTTGCATACAATCGGTTGGGATTTCTTTTTTGTCTTTTAAAACCTTTATCTCCTTACCAAATCCTAATTTCAATAAAAATTCTTTTGCTTCTTCTATTTCCTCTTGATACTTTTTAGTAACAAATATCAAATCTGCTTTTTTGGATGGATGAATATTTTTACTAGCTCTTATATTACGTATTTCTACAATCATTTCTTTTAAAGCTTCTATGACATCATTATTTTCATCATAATCTACTCTTTGTTTTATTTGTGGCCAATGGGTCATCATCAATTCTTTGTCATTATAATTAATCAATTCTGAATAAATTTCAGAAGTTACAAAAGGCATAAATGGGTGCAACAATTTCAAACTATCACCAAAGACATAATTTAAAACAAAACTTACTTGTATTTTATCTTCTCTATTTTCACTGTATAATCTCGTTTTTACCATTTCAATATACCAATCACAAAATTCATTCCAAATAAAACTATAAATGTTATCTAAAGCGATTCCTAAGTCATATTCTTCGATATTTCTTGTTACGGTTTCAATTAAATTATCTAATTTATTTAAAATCCACCTATCTTCTATTTTTAAGCCTTCTGCTTTATATTTTCCCGTTTCTTTATCTTTTATGGATTCATCAAAAGCAAAAATTTCTTCTTTGGATGCCATATTCATCGTAATAAACTTAGCCGCATTCCAAATTTTATTGGCAAAATTAGAAGCCTGCTCTAATTTTTCTGGCATATAACGAATATCATTTCCCATTGTGGTACCAGATAATACAGAAAATCGCAAAGCATCGGCGCCATATTGTTCAATGACTTCGATTGGATCTACTCCATTTCCTAAGGTTTTTGACATCTTTCTTCCTTGACTATCTCTTACAATACCATGAATTAAAACATCACTAAACGGTTTTTCTCCCATCGATTCTAGTCCAGAAAATACCATTCTGGCTACCCAGAAAAATATAATGTCATAGCCTGTTACTAATACATTGGTTGGATAGAAAGTTTTTAAGTCTTCTGCTTCTTTGTTTGGCCAACCAAGTGTTGAAAATGGCCATAAGGCAGAACTAAACCAAGTATCTAAAGTATCTGGATCTTGCTCTAATTGATTTGAATTACATTTCTCGCATTGTTCTGGTTTAATTTTGGCTACATGGATATGTCCACATTCTTTACAATAATAGGCTGGTATTGGATGACCCCACCACAATTGTCTTGAAATACACCAATCTTGGATGTTTTCCATCCAATTAAAATAGGTTTTTTCGTATCTTTTTGGTACAAATTTCACATCATCTTTTCTAACTGCTTGGATGGCTGGTTCTGCTAATTCTTTCATTTTTACAAACCATTGCTCTGAAATTTTAGGTTCAATCGTATTTTTACATCTCTCACATTTTCCTACATTATGTGTGTATTCTTCTTCTTTTACCAATGCTCCTATTTCTTTTAGTGTTTCTACTATTTTTTTCCTTGCTTCTAGTAGTTCCATCCCCTTATATTCGGGTACTAAATTTCCCATTTTAAAGCTTTCGTCAAATACTTGTATTACTTCTAAATCATGCCTTAATCCAGCTTGATAATCATTCATGTCATGGGCTGGTGTTATTTTTACAGCTCCTGTTCCAAATTCTTTTTCTACAAAGGTATCTGCTATAATTGGTATTTCTTTATTCATAATTGGTAAGATACAGGTTTTTCCTACCAAATCTTTGTATCTTTCGTCTTCTGGATGAACCGCAATGGCTGTATCACCAAGCATCGTTTCTGGTCTTGTAGTTGCTACTATAATATATTTGTCTTCTCCTTTTACAGGATAACGTATATGCCACAAATGTGAATTTTCTTCATGATATTCTACTTCCGCATCTGATATAGATGTATTACAATTGGTACACCAATTAACCATTCTTTTCCCTTTGTAAATGAATCCTTTGTTATATAAATTTACAAATTGCTCTAAAACAGCATCTGATAATCCTTCGTCTAATGTAAATCTTCTTCTTTCCCAATCACAAGAACAGCCTAACTTCCTTTGTTGTTCTTGAATGGTTCCCCCATAAAGGTGAGTCCAATCCCATGCTTCTTCAATAAATTTTTCTCTTCCTAAGTCTTGTTTTGTTTTTCCTTCTGCTTTTAATTTTTGTACCACTTTCATTTCTGTTGAAATAGAAGCATGGTCACTTCCTGGAAGCCACAAAGTGTTATAACCTTGCATTCTTTTAAAACGAATCAATATATCTTGTATGGTATCATCTAAGGCATGACCCATATGCAGTTTTCCTGTTACATTTGGTGGTGGCATCATAATGCAATAACTTTCTTTGCTTTTGTCCATACTTGGTTTAAAATATCCCTCTTCTTCCCAATGTTTGTATAATCTTTCTTCAAAATCTTTTGGATTATAGTTACCTTGCATTTTCTTTTCTCTCCTTTTTTCCCCATTCTTTTGGATCTTTTTTCCATTCATCTTTTACTTGACTTAATGAAAGTTCTTTTGCTTTCATCTTCAAATTTTCTTCTTTTATTTCTCCAGTTTTTATATATTCTTTCGCCATTTGAAATAATAGAATAAACATACTATCTGGTATATTTTCTTCTTCGATCGCTAATAATTTTTCTTCGTCTTCTTTTGTTAATTTTCGATTGAGAAATGCCATAATTAATCTTACTGCTTCATTTCTCTTTTTCTCTTCTTCTGTTAATTCCACTCGTCTTTCTGTTTTTTGTGTTTTCCCTTGTTCAACATCTTCTTTCACTCTTCCATATAATGTTAATTTCTTTTTAAAATCATTCATCTTCTTTTCTTCCTTCCTTTTTCTAATTTCTGTGATTTAGGAATTTTTTTAGCCCACTTTTCCCTAAGAAGCTATATTTCCCTTTATCCGTTTGAAATCAAAAAACTCACCCTATAACATAAGGGCGAGCATATTTCTCACGGTACCACCTTAATTATAATCTTTTATAGACTATATCTTAGTTAGCTTTTAACGTGGCTTAGACGGATATTCCTATTTTAATTTCTCAGAATATCAACTAAAAAAGCTACTTTCCATTTATCTTTTTCTTAAGAAGTTTTCAGCCTATGACTTCCTTTCTCTGTTTAGTAAGTGTAAATGTACTCCTCTTTTTTCTTGTTTTTAACTATGTTTCTATTATGACATACTTTTTACAAAATTGCAAGCTTTTTTATTTAAGTTTCTTAATAGAATAATACCTTCAATTAAAAAAGTAAATTGAATCATTCAAGAAAATCAATTGAAATAAGTTACTAAATGTTAATTTCTATATTGACTTTTCTCCAATTATTTAATTCTTTATTGATTATATTATAAACTTTTAATATTTTCTTTTCTATGTTTTCATTTTCTTCTATTTCTATCATAGTTATATCTTTAATTTCATATGCAATTTTTAATTGTTTTTTTAATTGTAATTCTTTATGTATTAAATAAATTTCTCTTATATCTTCTTTAATCCACACTATAATTTCTTTATTTTTTATGTATGGTGATAGTTTTATTAAATTATTAGCCATTTCAAAAATTCTTTTAATATTTTTTTTATTTTCTATTTTCTTCTCCATTTATAATTAACCTCCTGGTGCCTTATTTTTTTATTATCTTAATTATTTTAGTCCAAATACTGTTCTGTATCTCCTTTTTCTGATTCTGCTTTCATCTTAATTTCTTGCCAATATAATAATTCTCGTTCATAATACTGTAATACTTGAGCTACTTTATTTGCATTAATTGCATTTATACAATCACTTTCTATCTTTTTTATTATTTTCATGTTCCCTCTATCCAGTTCTCCATAACTTCTAGAAATATTACATTGCCCTTTTGCCAATTTTTCTAAATTTCCGCTTGTAATATATACATATATATCATTATTTTTTTGGGCTTTTTCTTTTGATACTTCAAATACTTCTCCACAAAACCCAACTGTATAACCTATTGTTTTATCTGCTGAAATATAAAAAACATCAAATTGTCTGTTTTTTTCTTCATATTCATAGACTCTTTTTCTACATAGTAGTTGTATTTTTTCATCTTCTACTAATCTTCTTAATTTTTCAATCACAATAGTAGTAGGGTATACATTTCTATTTTGTGCTTCAATACAAATTTTTTTTACATCTTTTGGATCAAAAATCCAATCACCAATATCCGCTACTCCTTCCTCTTCTGTTTCTATTTGTTTTCTTATGTCTTCTAACTCTTGAATATCTCTTTCACTAAAAATATCACTTAACTCATTTCTTAACTCAAGTTGTACTGCATAAATTTTTTCTCTATACCCTCTTACTCTGTCCATTAAATCAATTACATCTTTCATATTATTACTATGTTTTATAATTTGATTTATCAATTGTTCTATTATTTCTTCATTACTTTTTAATTTTTTATATTGTCGTTCAGACTCTGTATTTTTAAACATATATGACTCCTTTCTTAATAGTTTTATTATTATTATAATTATGATTTTAATTATTATTCTTTACTTATTTATCGTTCTCCTTCTATTGCTCCCATTCGAATTTCTTTAATTTCTTTTATTTTATCTATTTTTTCCATTTCTTCTCCATTTATAATTTCACTATGTTTGATAAAAGCCTTTTCCTCTATCATTCTTAGTTCTTCCTCTTGTATTCCTTTTGTACTACAATTTAACCCTTCTTCTCCTATGAGCTTTTTAGCTATTACACTTGGACTTTTTTCTGTAGTGTTTTCATATTTTAAATAATATATTCCTTCTTCTATTTGTTCAAATTCACACATATCATTACTTGTATGTTTCTTATTACTACATATTAAAGATTTTAATCTCATTTCTACGATATCTTTTGTTATTATATTAGTACCACAAGCATTTGTATTTAATACTAAATTAATTATCATTTTGAATGCTTGAATTGGTGTTACCATTGAATTAGAATAAAATCTGTATAAATTTTTATATATTTTTCCTTCTTTTTCTATTATTCTTACTGCAATCGTTCTATTATTAGTTCCTTGATAAAGTACTATTCCATCATCACATAATACTGTTTTTTGATTATCATAATTTTTTCCTGTTAATATTTTTCCCATCTTTTTTGTACATTCCGTTGTAAAGTTAAATTTAGATTGATCTTCATTCCTTTCCAAAACTATTTCACCTATTATACTCCAATTCTGACCATCAGAATAATCAAATACACTTCGACTGTTTTCAGTTTCTATTTTTTGAATTTCTCCATTTTCTTGGTATTGCATAACGAAACCTTTATTTCCGCTTATTTTTAGTTGATTTTCTTCATCTTCTACTTGAGCAGTGTTAAAATCACTTTCAACAATTTCTCTTCCCAAAAATTTTTCTAGCTGTCTTTTTACTTCCATTAATTCTTTTTCTTTTTCTGTTAATAGTTCTTCAAGCTCTTGTTTTTTTGCTTTTATAAAATTGTAATCCGTAATCTTTGTGTCTACTGCAATGTTCATTTCTTCTATTTGTGCATTTGCTTCATCTATTTGACTTTTTACTTTTTCGTTTAATCTTTTTTCTCTTTCTTCAAACGCTTCACTCAATTGTTTCCTTTCTTCTTCTAATTGACTATCAGCTATTTCTTTCGCATCTTTTGTAGCATTCTTTCGTAGTCTTTGAGTTTCTTCTTCCCTTTGTTTTAATTCTTTTTCTCTTTCTTCAAACGCTTCACTCAATTGTTTCCTTTCTTCTTCTAATTGACTATCAGCTATTTCTTTCGCATCTTTTGTAGCATTCTTTCGCAGTCTTTGAGTTTCTTCTTCCCTTTGTTCTAATTCTTTTTCTCTTTCTTTCAATTTTTTCCTTTCTTCTTCAATTTCCCTAATTTTTTTTTCATATTCACTACTTTCTTTGCCCATTCTTTCTATTTCTGCTTCTAGTTTTATTTTTTGTTCTTCTAAATCTTTAGTTGAATCTTTTAATTGTTGTGGATAAAAACTTCTTGCCATTTCAGTCTTTAGGTTATCTATAGTATATGTATCTTTTCCTCCTACTGCATCTATTATACTATCATACCATTCAATTAACTCATTATCTTTTTGTTGTACTAAACTTTCAAAAGTATCTATATCATTTTGTGTTTTAAATAAATTTGCTATAATAGCTGTTGAAACAATATCTGATTTATTAGCTCCGATTTTCATTAATGTTTCTGAATCTTTTATTGCTTGCATACATTCAGAACAAGAAGGTACTCTTTCAAACAGCTCCTTTCTTTCATAAATACTTGCATATAGCATTATTACTGAATCTCTAATAGCTTGATTTATACTTTCTAAAGAGTTATTTATAACTCTGCAAAGCATATCTGGTTTCATATAATCTAATGGTATAAATTTCAACCTTCTTGTTAATGGCCCTGTTAACTCTTCCCTATAATCATTTTTGCATATAATTACTTGCAAATTTTTTAAAAACTCTTCTTTTATTTTTATTCTTCCTCTTTGTGTTGTATTTATTTCTCCATCTTGTAAAAAATCTAATAAAAAGGTATCAGTTTCTTCTCTTGCTTTATCATATTCATCTAAAAATAATAATACGTTTTTACCTTCATTAACTAAATCAATTGCTTTTGTTACTACTCCTGGTAAAATTACCTTGTCTTTATCTGCATTTTGTACAACAGCTTCTGTTATATTGATTTCTTCATATAAATCCGCTTTCCCTGTTGATGTATTACATGTATATTTTACTAGACAAATTTCTTTACCCATTAGTTTCTCTAATACTTTTTTGTGTGTTTTTGCATAAAAACTTTTACCAGCACCTGGTGGTCCTGAAAGACATATTGAATAAATTCCTTGCCCTACTTGTCCATCATTTTTCATCGACTCAACTCCTAATGCTGTCTGTAATATTAACATACGTGTTGGATAATATCCGAAATCTTTCCATCTGATCTTGTATATATTGTATGTCTACAACTTTTTCCATAATTGATATTTTTTTCCTTTCTTATAATAAAATTACTAATATTTTACTTCTATATTTCATTAGTTCTAAAATTTCCTCTCCTGTATATTCAATTCCAAACAACGGAGTTATATTCTTTAGTATTTCCAAATTTGAATAGCAATTAGCATCAAGCCATACTTCAGCTATCTTTTCATTTTCTCTTTCAAATATCAAAATATCATCTTTTATTTTTATTGCTATATTATTAATTCTTATAGGTAATAATTGCTCTATTTCGTTTCTTTTAGTTAATCCTTTTATATTATATGTACACTGTATAATTAATTTTCTTAAATTCTCATCTTTAATTTTTCTTGTATGATTATATTTCATATTCATCTCCTAATCCATAACTATTACTATATAATGTTTCATATTCATTAGATTCTCGTTGTTTTTTTTCATATATTTTTCTATCAATATTTAGTAAATGACTCATTATATCTTTTTCAGATAATGTTTTAAAAAACTTTCCTCTAAAGTTTTGTAAATCATTTGGTCTCCACCATTCTCTAAAACAAAACCAATATACTTCACATTTAGTTGATAAGTTTTCTACTTCTATTTTAGGATCAAAATCACTAAATACCACTGTTTTCTCTGCTTGTTTATCGATTAGATATCTATCAATTTCTACTCCTTCTAATATTTCAAATTCTAAATTTTTGATCTTAGATAATATACTCTTATGTATATCTATCTTTCGTTCTCTCTGTTCTTTTTCACATTCCCTTTCCTTTCCTTTGTAGTATTCCATCGTTGCCTTGTGATTTACTATTTCTTGTAAATTTGACATAATGAATTTAAACTGTTCAATTGAACAATTTGAATTTATTTTATTAATTTGTAAATATGCATTTTGGTTAAACCCAACTATTATTCTTACCCCTTTTTTTAATATCCTTAAAGCCATAACTGAAAGAATTCCTATATATTCATTCATACTTCCAGATAAATCAAAATAAAATGATAAAGGAATCTTATCTCCATTTCCACTTTCTTTTTTAAATCCATGTTTATCAAATCGTATTTGATTTAAATTTTTAGCTAGTTTATGTTTTACTATATCTGTAACATTCCATATTAAATCGCCTTGTTCTTCTTGATATGAATCTTGTTTTGTATTTAAATTTATACTTTTGGAAAAAGTCTGATTAAAGAATTTATCAATTAGCATATTTATAATGCTATCTGGTATTTTTTTTTCATCAAAATCCTTCATTTGTTTTCCTATGTTATTATAATTATTTTTATTAGATTGTTGAGATATTCTATCAAACAGCTCTTTTGATTCTTGTCTATTTTTCTCTTCTTGCTCTTGACTTCTTTCTTCTTGTTCTTGGCTATTTCCTTCTTGTGCTTCACTTCTTTCTTCTTGTTCTTG
>CAOJRU010000012.1 GCA_948442365.1 uncultured Clostridium sp. | reverse complement strand
ACATTTCGTTTTTGAAGTCGTGCATTTCATCTCTGAACTCATACATTTCGTTTTTGAAGTCGTGCATTTCATCTCTGAACTCATACATTTCGTTTTTAAATTGTGCAAATTCTTTTTCGTTTTTGTCAAATCTCGCATTTACTTCGTCTCTAAATTTGTACATCTCATTTCTAAACTCTGAAAATTCTCTTTCGTTTTTATCAAATCTTTCGTTTACTTCATTTCTAAACTTATACATATCTTCCTTAAATTCTGTCAAGTCTGTGCCAATTTTTTCTACTTGTGTTAATATCTTATTTAGTATTTCTGTTTCCATTCTTATGTACCTCCTTTTCAAATTTTTTGTGGTAACGGAATTGATTAGTTGAATTATATGACAAAGTAAAAAAATATGCAATAGTTTTTGCATATTTTCTGTAAATTTTTACTTAAAAGGTCAATGGTGACAAATGAAAAAATATAGGACTTTACTCCAAAAAGAATTATTGAATTTCTTTGGATTGTTTTAGCATAATATCACCAAAAACAGCATATCCTTCTTGTGGATTGTTCACTAAAACATGGGTTACTGCTCCTACGAATTTACCATTTTGGATAACTGGTGAACCAGACATTCCTTGTATAATTCCTCCTGTTTTTTCTAATAGCCTTTCATCTGTTATTTTTATTTGCATACTTTTATTATCATAATTGTTTTCTTTGTAAATTTTTTCGATTTCTATTTCGTATTCTTCTACTTTTTGATTATCCAAACTACATAGAATTTTCGCTTTTCCTAATTGTATTTCATCTCTTAGAGCAACTTCCATTTCTTTTGAAGTATCTATATTTAAACTTGCTAAATTTTCCACCGTTCCATAAATTCCAAATTTACTATTTTTATAGATTTTTCCAATATTTCTTTGATTTTCAACCGTTCCTTGTATTTTACCTGGTTGACCACTTTCCCCTTTTGTAATATTTAAAATTCTAGTTGTAACAAATTCACCTGATGCAATATTGATTAACTCTTCTGTATCTATATCTGTAATTCCATGTCCTAATGCTCCAAATGTCTTAGTGGATGGCTCATAAAATGTTACCGTTCCTACACCAGCTGCACTGTCTCGTACCCATAACCCAAGTTTGTATTCGTTGTTAGTGGTCTTGACAGGCTCAATACTACATTCTTTTGTTTCTTCTGATTGAATATATTTAATTGTAACTGCTTTTCCTTGTGCTTGATTTACGGTTTCCATTAGTTCTTCTGTGGAGCTAATTTCTCTATTATTAATTTGTGTGATGGTATCTCCTTCTTTTATACCTGTATTTTCATAAGGCTTGTGTTTCTTATTGTCAATTCCTTCTATTTCTGACATGCCAACTACTAATACACCACTTGTGTATAACTTGACTCCTGCTATGTTTCCCACTGGTATGACTTTACTTCTTGGCAGGATATCAACCTTAACGTCTTTTAAGGTAATGTTATCAAATAAGCTCACTTGTATGGTTGCCTTTCCTGATTTTTCACTAATGGTATTGGTATTGTAATTGGATATGGTTTCCATTGTTTCTACGTCTGTTTTAATTTCCATTCCTAATAGCGTTTTGAAGGCAATGTTTTCTCCTTCAAATATAACGATATTGTTTGGTATACTTTCTATGGCTAACGTGTACGCATAGATTACCATTAATAAAAATACTAATAATAGCTTTGTTATTGTTTTTTTCATAAAAAACTCCTTACATTTTTTGCTATTATTAGTATTTACTTAAAAAATTTTTTTATTCATTTTGATGTTTTAGTAAAAACAAAGAATTTGCAGTAGCATTTTAACAAATTTGCCAAAAAGGTCCGTCCCCAGTGGCACAAATTTAGCTATGGTTTTTTAAATTTGTCTTTTAATTCTTCTGAATCATTATTGGTTTTATACATGCTATATCGTTCTCTTCCTAATGCTGTAAAGTATGTTGAAGCCAAAGTTTTATTATTTGTATCTTCGATATATTTATAAAAATTATCTGTTGCTTTTACATTTGTTTGACTTACAATACTTGAATAACATCCTAAAATTGGAGAGCCTGTATCGCTAGTATTTCCGCTGTGGGATATACGTTACTTTTCCAGTAACCCTATCTGTTTCTACAGATTTTATCTCAAAATCTAAATTTAAGAAACCTCCTTTAATATCTGTGGAGCCTTGTAACTCTAAATCATTCGTTCTATGATATTGGTTATCATTTGTTACAATATAAATAGAATCTTCACTTACTACTTCTCTGTTTAAATTGTTTGTAATAATAGAATAGCCATTATATACTTTTCCTCCCATATTTAATCCTTGCAAAAAGCTTATAATTGAAACATTGTTAATTATTTTATCCCATTCATCTTCTTTTAACTTAGGCATCTGAAAATTAGTAGTTCCACTTGTATAATTGTTATAATTGTTGATGGCTATTGATAAATTTTTTTCAATAGTATAACGAATAACAGCTAATCTTTGTTGATTAAAATTCGATTCTGGATCTTCAATACTAACTCCATTTTCATTTAGTTTAAATATTGGATAATTTCCTAACAAATAATTACTTGTAGGCTTTCCATCTTCATCTTTCTCATATAATGTTTGTCCTGTAATTTCATCTACAGCATCTGCTCCTGTTATCGTACTTAAATTTCTTTTTACAAATTCTGTGAATTCTTTTGCTTCATTATAATAATATATTGCAGCTTTATTTTTCTCACTAAAGTTATCTGGTTGATTATATCTTTTTTCACCTAATATTGAAAACCATACTTCATTACCATCTGCATCTGTATCTTTATAATATTTTACTCCATTTATCTTAATATACTTGTATTTTTCTATTTTGTCATTATCTGGATTATATACTAATTCTTCTAATGTTTCATCTGAATAAATTTCTTCATTTCTATATTTGATATTATCTCCTGTACCTTGAATATTATTTTCATCAATTAAATAGCCATACTTATAAACCCAATCTCCACCAATCATTCCTTGTATTGTGATGTAATTATCTAAAGAATAAGTAATTATAAAATCGTCATCGCCTTTTTGATATCTACAACTATACGGAATATAGGGTTTTAATCCTGAAAGTCTATCTCCCTCTTTATAGGTTGCATCGGTACTACCTGCATGAAGAATATCTTTATCTGATTTTTGCTCTATATGTGAATTTCCATTGCCATCATCAATAACTACATCTATTTTATTTGTATTGTCTAATGTATTTGTATAAGGTGAATAGATATAATACCCATCATACATCGTATATACTAATGCTGGTACATATTCTCTCAATACCTCTTGATTATACCCCGCCATATTGAAATTGCTTGCAATCGATCTAAAAAAGATACTAACCGATGCTTCAATATCACTTAATTTCGAATTTGCTAAATCAGATGTAGCACTATTGATTGTGTTTAATTGAAATGTTTTTAGGGCATCATAGGTAGCATTATTTAATTTATCATCATATGAAATCTGCAAACTTAATGTTTGTATTTGGCTTCTTGTATATTCACTTAAAATTACCGAAATTGGCAATATTATAATAATAAAAATAACTGCCAGATTTTGTATTTTCATATTTTTTCTTTCCTTCGTACTATTAAATAAGCTTGTAATTAATATTACAAGCTGTTTATTTTATTTTCCATTTGTTGTAACAATCCCCGCATGCTCTGCTGCAATTGCATAAGTATCGTTTCCTGTTACAGAATATAAAAAGTTTTTCATCTGTTGAGATATTGTTGTACTATTACTTTCTGCTCTAACTTTAATCAAATCTCCATCTTTTAATATGATTTCGCCCTTAGCATCTAGTTCTTCAGATATTTGGGCCGTATACTTTGTAACATAAGCATCGTTAGCATCACTTACAGCTGATGCTGTTACTTGTGTTGTTTTCTTTCCTGGTGTTTCATCTCTTTCTTGTATTTCTATTTCAACATTATAAGCTACTCCAGTAGAAGAAATTTCTTCAATAAATTTACCATATTGTTCACTTGTTAGCTTTCCTGTTGTTCTTACTGTATTTACTAAATCGGATACTGCTGTATCGACTACTAATTGGGTTGTATCATCTGCTCTATCTGATACTGTCATTAATGGAAATATAAACATTAGAATTGCTACTAATAAAATTGCAATAATTGTCATTAATGTGTCACTCATATTTTTCCTCCTTTATACTATATAAAATGGTTTAATTCTTACTAAATTTCTTCATACGTTATAACTCTTTTTTTGGTTTTATTAGCAGTAGGAGTATCGGATTTTCCTTGTACTTCTTCTTGATAATATACTCCTAATTTTTCAATAAAACTCTTCCCCTTTATTATATCATAAAGACCTTCATTTTGCAACACTATCCCTCTGTTGTTCTTAAAATTATTTTGCTCGTTTTTATCCTCAGTAGTAAAGTTAGTTCTGGTTTTTAACAATAATCTTATAAATTTTTCTTTTTCATCAAGTCCCCAAACTTCATTTTCTAAATCAATGGAACTTACAGCTTGCCCTTTTTTTTCATATAATTTCATAGGATCTCCATTTTTATCTTTAAATACTATTTTGTAGTTTTCTTTATAAGCTTTATAAATTGCTGGAACTATAGCTTCACCTCTTACAGTTCTTTCTGTAATTATCTTTCCATTTTTTTCTATCGGTTGTATATAAGTATAGTCATATTCTCTATCACTATTATCTAATATAACCTGAGCAGATTGTCTTGCTTCTCCAAAGGCATTGATACTAATGGATAATGCCATTACGAATATTAATACTGCTGCTGCCATTTTTAATGCTTCTGCTACATTTTCCATAGTATCTTCCTCCCCTTACCTATACATATTACTGAGGATCTTCTATTTCTACTAAATAGATCAATCCTGTTTTATCATCTGGTGTGCATGTTACTTTATATGTTTTTCCTGTTAAGGCTTTTGCTCCTGCTTGTTTTACTTTACCATCTGGTTTCGTACCACTTTGCCAATTACTTGCTTTTACTTTAACCGCAACTTGTTTACTAACGTCTTCTGTATTAGCTATATTATTTTGAACAATTTGGTTTAATAAAGCATTTACTTGTGACCCCTTTACATTTGACCCTTCATATTGTGTAAATTTCTGGTTAAAAGAAGAAATCTCCACCTCACTCATAGAATTATTATTTACTACTCCTTGTGCTTGATTAAATATCATTATTCCTAACGAAATAATTAAAATTGATAATAGTATAGCTCCTGCTATAATTAATGCTTTTGATGCATTCTCCATAATAATTTCCTCCTTTGAATTTTTACTTTTGTTTTATATACACTAACGTATTAGTTAGTAAAATTAATAACATTTTTATTGTGTTATTTGTTCCAATAACATATATTTTATTCGATTGGTCGTTTTATGATAGTCTATTTTTGTACATTTAAATTTTATTTCACCATAATATTGTACAAACTTATCCATACCACCACCATACAAAGATTCCATAGAATAGCTTTTTTCATTGTCTAACATCTTTACTTCTATTTGAATAGAATTAATATCATTATTAATATATTTTCCTTTATTATCTTTTTTTATATCATTTTTATGATTATTGTCAACTGCTTTATTGATAATTGTTGTTACATCTGTACCATAAATTTCTTGTCCTTCATAACTTTCAAATTGCTGATTTTCTCTTTTGGCTGTGTAATAATTAGCTTTATAATTTAAGTATAAATAGGAAATTCCTACAATAATTATAATGATTATTAAGAAAAATATTGCTATCTTTTTCATTTCTTGTCCTTCTTATTATATATTTTTATACACGAAATTTCAACTCTTTTATTCAAATTCTACTCGAAAAACTCTTTTGGTTGTTGGACTAATTTCAACTGTACATTTATATTGGGGTAGCGTCTGATTTTTTATGATATCGTCCTTGATATATTCATTATATTGAGAATTAATATCAGATGACTTTCTTCCCTCTTGATAGCCAAATTCTATACTTCCTTTTCCTTTTAAATGTACTGATATATAATTGTCTTTTCCTGTTGCCGTTGTTTTAGGAAGTTCATAAAATATATTATTTTCTGTTGCTAAGTTTGCTACACTTATCACATCATGAATCGTAAGATCGTTTCTTCCAACATATGAAGTAAATTTCGTATTGAATTCGTTTAATTGATTTTCCTCATTCTTTTTATAAATTTCTGCTGAAGTAGTACCAAATGATACAAATAAATATACTGCTAAGGATAATGTTAATATACCTATTAGTACACCTGCTGCCATAAGCAATGCTTTTGATGCATTTTCCATATCTTTACTCCTATCATTTATTCAAATTTTCCAGTAAACTCAAATTCCATTAATTTAATTCTTCCTGTTTTGTCATTGTAATCTGTATTTTTACAATCAAATCTTGCTCTTTTAAATTGTACATATTCATAATATTGATAAACTGGTCCTTTATATTTAGCTTCCATTTTTTGATATTGATCTTTAATATAATTATTTTCAAGACTATCAATACTATATTCTATACTTCCATAAGCACTATTAAAATTAATAATTGCTTGCACTCTATCTTTTGTATCTGTTGAAGTAATAAAAATTTTATTAATCGCTGTACATAAATTTTGCATTGTTTGTTTTCCACCATAGTCCTTTTCTAACTTCTCAATGCTATTATATACCTTTTTAAAATCATTTGTTGTACTACTAATGGTATATGATTTCTGTGTTATTAATTGATTTGTTTTATTATCTGCGGTCAATCCTTCTAAAGAGCTAATCGTAAATTTAATTGTCATTGGTTCATAAGCTAAGTATTGTCCTTCATCATTTGTTCCTTTTCCTTCTGTTGATTTTCTTCTATTATAATCAACTACTCTATTAATTAAAGAATATAAATCACTACCTCTTACATTTTTTCTATTATAGGTTTCAAACTGACTATTGAAAGCTATCACTTGATCTTCTCTTGTATTCTGTTGACCTACCTCTTGATAACTAGACAATCCATTAAACATTAGAATTAAAGCTCCAATTATCATCAACGCAATCAAAACACTAGCTGCCATTATTAAAGCTTTAGAAGCATTCTCCATTTGGCACTCGCCTCCTTATTTATTTTGCTGCTGTCATTGAGCTGAAAGATGATGACATACTCGTCAATCCAATAAATACTAGCGGAATAATCAAATATCCTACAAACATACATACCATTGGAGCAAAACCAATCGCCTTGCCAATCATACCCTTTCTTTTAATCAATCTTTCATTTGACTCTTTTCTTTTTTCCTGATAATAGTCTCTTTCGGAATCTAATTCATCAAAAGCATCCGTAATTGGAATCTTCTCAACTGCCGCTTGTAGACTTTCAATAATACGAATAAACTGGGTATAACTTACTTCTTCTTTCATAGCTTCTAAGGCTTCCCACGCACCAGCTTCATAATTATTCACACATTTGGTAATAGGAGCTTTAAAAATATTCGAATATCTTTCCAGCCATTCTAATATAATTTCAACATTTACTCTTTCAATTCTCATCAGCATTAATATAATGGTTTGGAATTGCATAATTTCGTCTTCCATTTCCAATTGTCTCATTTTCACTTGGAAAATCAATAACCAGATTGGTGCCATATAAGCCACTACTGCAAATACAAAAGCTAATAATAACTCAAACCATTGCATATACTCACTATTAATAATTTTTAGTTTTCCATCAATTCTTTCAACAGCTTTATCAATTTCAGCCTCTTCTGCGTCTTGGTAATATTTTAATCTTTGTACTGCTAATTTTATTTGTGCTGTCGTTGTTTTCGTTTTTCCTTTAAACTGATCTAGTACCTTATTATCTTGTTCTGTAATTTCCATTGCCTTTTTCTTATCCTTTTCGGATAGCCCACCAATCAAGTCATAATCAGTGGTTGGCTCTGTATAGATGTAATTAATAGCGATCATATGTAATTGTGTAAATATTACAATCGAAGCAATGCAAGTTACAATTGCCATCATAATTCGATTGATATAGAGCCACTCCATTTTCAAATGAGAAGCTGCATCTTTTAAATATTGTTGTACTTTTCTATATTCTTTTGAGCCCTCTTTGGGAATAAATAAATCTACTACTTTTTTAATTGGTTTTTTCTTATATAATCTGGCTTGCCAAGGATTTTCTGTATTTTTCATATTCATCCCAGTGGAACCATTGTCTTTTAATTTTCTAACTAATACATAAGAAGCAAACGTAATAATTAAAATTAAAATTTGTACAATCATACCAGGTTTTCCTTGATACCAACTAGCTGTAAATGAAAAATTACTAATGGCCCAATTTTTCAAAGGTTCTAATAACAAAACTGGTGCAATAGAAATAACAGATAAACTTTGAAATACATAATTTAACTTGTCCCTCTTTAAAATTTCCAATTGCATTTCTTGGGTAATATTATTTACATTTTTTAAATATAAAGAGGCTCCATTTACTTTTCTATCACCAAATTCTTTGGTTAAATACGAAACTCCTGCAAATTCTTTCAAAAAACTATTGGGTGCAATATCGTAATATTTTTCTAACTCTGTTTCTGGATCATTTGAAATTAATATTTCGTATATTTTCTCTCCTTGTCTGGATACACTCATTTCATCATCCTGTGATACTTGATAAATCGCTTCTTCTACCATGTTAAATTCATGATAAGCATGTCTAATTTCTGAGAAGAAATCAATTTGTTCTTTTAAAATTTTATTATCTATTTTATCAACAGAACCATCAATCAAAGTATCTACCATGAATATTTCAAAAATTAGTAGTATACACATTAGAAGATAGTTAGAAGAAGTAATTATCATGGTCATAATAAGAATTGGTACTACAATAACAAGTGCTTTTGTCAATATTTTAGCAGTTCCTTTTCTCGTATTGTATTCATCGTCTACATTTATAATCTCTAATCTTCTTCTTATTTTTAAAGCATATCTTTTTATAAATGGTATCTTTATATAGGTCAAATATAATTTTTGGAACAATACTTCTGTTGAAAACTTGTTTTGTTTGGTTCCTTGTTGTAATTGTTGTATTTTTTTGTATTCTGATTTTTGCATTTTTTTAGATAACATCATATAGGCTAATACAATAATCACAAATGCTGCCGCTGAACCACCCATTATATAAAATATCACATTATTACTCACTTGTTATTCACCCCTTTCTTTTCTTGTCAGTTTTTACACTTCTTCTTCTGTAACTTCTTTTGGTTTTCTTCCTCTTCTTTTTGGTTGTGGTGTTTCTACTGTACCACTAACTTGTACAGTTTGTCTATTGCTATTTCGCCAATGTCTTTCCACAAATTTGTCAAATTTCTCCATGTCCATTTCATCCATATTCATTCTCATGTCTTTTAAATTTGTCTCTGAAATTGGATTGGTTATAATATATTCTCCATCTACATATTCTAATATATTTCTGTATGTATATAATTGTCTATCCGTTATCTTTTCAAAATAACGAGTTGCATTGTCAAAAAATTTATCAAATTTTCCTTCTAATGTCTTTTCCTTTCTGTGGTCAAAGGTATATTCATTTTTTTCTTCTACTGGAATACACTCTGTAATTCTTTCTACATATCTTTTTCCTTTAAAATCTTTGGTTAAGTGAATATCAAAGTTTAATACTTGTACAACTTGTTCTTCTGCTGTTTTTTCATTTTTGAAAACTCCTGCTCTTAACATAGAGTTTCTAAGTGCTGTTACTAAGTTTGGAAAAGTTTTTGCATGGTGTGTAAATAAAGTAAATTTAGAAGCAACTTGGGCTGCTTGTATCATCCAAGATGCTACTGGGTCAGTTGCAACCTCTCCAATGATATTAACAGAACCATCTGTTTTCTTTTGAACGTCCAAACCTTCTTGTCCTGATATCGTCTCTGTTTCTCTAAAAGTTAAAATGTTTCTGGTTGGATAAATTTTTCTTAAGTGAAGCTCGAAAGCAGTTTCCTGAACACGGATATTCATGGTTTCGTAAATGTTTTCGATCATTCCCATAAGCATGGTAGTTTTACCACAACCTTGCTCACCTGTAATAGAAATAATTCTAGCTCCTTTTACTAGGTATTTTAATAGTTCAATGGATTCGTCACATCCTGGTTCTCCTTTAAACCATTGCTCTAGCGTAGAACGTTTTACGTCAAATTTTCTTACGAAGAAGGCCCATGTTTCTGAGAAGCTTGGTCTTACTACAACGACACGAGAGCCGTCTTTCATTTCATTAATTTTATAACCATTCGTATCTGATAATTGTCCTGGATTGTTATATTTATAAATATTTTGACATACTCTTTTTAGTTCTGCTTCGGTTCCAAAAGATAAAAATTCCAAACGAATGGATTTACCTTGAAAGAAAATCCATATACTGTCACATGCTCTTGGTACTTTGTGTTCGGTTACTTGTTCCAAATAGTCACCATCTGCTTGTGCTACTTGACTTAAGAAACTTTCTGGAAGCCCTGATACACCTCCTGATACCCCATCTATGTTCATGTCTCTTACTTCATCAATACTACTATATCCTTTATAATGTTGGTAAATTCTTTGTACCACAACTGATAATTTATCTGAAAAAGATAAAACAATATTTTCTTTTTCGTATATTTCTTCTATTTCATTACTGGTTATGACATAAGAAGGCTTGGTTTCTCCTTCTACATATTTCAAAGTTGCTAAATTATATTTTTTAATTAATTCGGTTAAAGCTTCATAACCAAATTCTTTTTTATAACTATAAATTAAAACATCAAATTTGTCTTGTGCTGTTAGAAGAGAAGGGATATCAAATGGAATGGCTTTTGATATATTACTTTCTGTTACACCATATTCTTTTTCTAATAAATCATAAATTAATTCTTTTACGTATTTTTTATCATTTACATCACCATAAGTACATCCTTTTAATGCCTTTTTTAATTCGTACTTTTTATTTTTTCTTCTTTTTAATTCTTCTTCTGAAAGTCCTATGTCATATAAGTTGATTTTTGTGATCTCATCTAATCTTCTTTTGACAAATTCTATCATTTTTTCAATGGTATACGTTTTGTCATCTACATCAACTTGAACTTCTACTTCTGCGTTTTTCTTTTTTTGTATGTTATGAAAAACGGCATAAGCTGCAATCGCTAGTACTACTATTATTAATATGATGTTGGTTATTGTCATTTAGTTTTCCCTCCTTATCTCTCTATCGTAAGTCCTCTAATCGATATATAATATTATCTACGGTTCTTTTTACTTCTGCTAAAAAGAATCCATTTCTATCATCTTCGCCAGTCTTTCTAAGACTTAAAAATAAATCTGGCACTTTTGCTTCTTCACATGCTTCAAAAAATAATGTGTTATAAGGAATGGTGGAAACTTTGTTTCTTTCCCCTAAATATCTTGAAATATTTTTCACATTATATTTTGAATATTTATCATATCGTCCGATTAATAACAATGTTTTTTTGGTTTTTAAAATTGGTTTTTCTTCTCTTAATTCTATAAATGTATTGATACTGGTTAGTCTTTGACTTAAATTAGCAACAATTAAATGAGAATTTTCTAAAATAGTATCTTCTATATCGTCTTGTACTTGTTTATCTAAATCCACAAATACTAAATCGTAGTAACTATTGGCTAATGTAATGATTTCTGGATAATAGCTTCTAATCTCATTATATTCGTTTTTATCCCCTTTGAAAGTTGGTAATATTTCTAATCTATCTTTAAAAATAATTCTAGTATAATTGGTAATGTGTTCTGGAGATAGCTTATTACTTTTCATGATTCTAGTTAATCCAGATATTCCTTCTTGCATGGCTACATTTGTATTAGGTCCAAATAGTCCTATATTTTTTTTCACCTTTTTGGGTTGCCAAAAACAATGGTCCAAATTCTCATCTTGATATCCTGTTGAAATAACTAATATTCTATAATTGTGTTCTATGGCTAAATGGGTACAAATGGCTGCTAACGATAATGTTTTACCAGTTTGTTCTCTTCCATTATTCCAAAAAGTTACAATTGACATTTTATTCATTCCTTCCTATGGCATAAATTAATTATGACATCTATTTTTACATCCATGTGGCTTTCTCAATGGCTTTGATTGCTTTTCTCACATTGGCTTCACTTACATTTCCTAATATTTCTTCTGCTAAATAAGCTAGTCCATCTTTATATTGCACACTTAATTTTTTTAATTTTATTTTAGCTAATCTTTGATTTTCATAAATAACACTTAAATCTCCATTTTCAATTGGGAAATAAATTCTATATTCATTCCATACTACCTTATGACCTAAGGCCAAGAAATTTAAGTAGTCATCTTCTTCTTTTAACATTTCTTTGGAAAACAAAACTTTTGTTAGACTTACTACATTTGGTATGCCGATTAATATTTCTAGTCCTTTTTTTAGTGAATAGTTATCAAAGGATGTGACGAAATAATTTTTTTGTGCTACGTCTAATTCAAAGTTTGTAAATCCAGCTAAATTATCGGTATCCACCAAGACAATATCATATTCTAATTCTTGTCCCTCTGATATTCCTAGATACTGTTTTATGTGTTCTATATTCGAAAACCCTACTGCTATATCAATATCTTCAAAGTCTGTAACATAGGTTGTAGTAGGGTTTATAGCTGGCACAATGTATCTAGCTTTTTGATTAACAGTAGCATCAATTACTAACACTTTTTGGTTTAATGTTGTTAATATCTTCGCTACATATACAATTAAATCGGTTTTATCATAGGCTCCTATAAACCCTATCTTTTTCATTAGTGTTCCTCTCCTTTTTTATATTTTAGGAAAGCTTTTTATTCTACAACTCCTGCTAAAGAATCTAAGTATTCTTTTCTTGAGTTTTTAGAATTAGTAGTGCTTTCTTGCATATTGGTTTCTATATTACTTTGTGCTTGTTCTCCTTGATTACTAATAACTGGATTGATATAATTATTTCTCAAGTCTGCTGCATTGGTATTATTATATCTGTTGGCAATGGCATTCATTGCTCTTTCTAATATGTTTGGATCGGATCGTAATAACTTAGATGTACTTTCATTTAATGGATAAGTTGGTATAGCTGCTTCTTGCATTCCTGCTTCGGTGTACTTGGTTGCATATATTTTTGATCCCCTAATTTGATAAGCTTCAATGATAGCACAACTCATATGTAAGATTTCATCTTCTGATAAGTTAATCCAAATGGTATCGTCTGAATCTACTCCATTTACTTTTGGTATTTCTACTTCTTTTTTGGCTACTATAATATAATCTTGACCAGATGGTAACATGACTCTAATATCAATATAATCTCCTGTTACTAAGTCCATTGGTAATACAATCATATTGTATTCTTGTTTTCGGATGTCATTTTGTACAGGATTATCACTCTTGGTTACTAATTCTGTTGTTATTAATGTATTTTTCTTCATGGTTACTTTGGCTACTAATGGAACGGTATTTAATTCTAAATATTCTTTATCGTTGTTTTTTTCAATATAATAGTTGTCTGTTTCCTCTTCTTTTTTGACTTCATATTCTTTGTCTTTTTTTATATATAATGTTGCATTATTGTTTTTATCGTATTTTGTATAAATGTCATTTCCTTCTTTGTCTTGTAATGCATAGTTTTCAATAATACTAATATCACTGGTTGCATTACTTGGTACAAGATTTCTATTAACAGTTTGTATGGTTAACATGTCTGTCGTAATAACTTGTCCAGAACTTACATCTTGATTTAAAACATAAGCATTTACACTTGCTTTTAATTCTTCTTTTTCCTTTTTGGTTTTATTCATTAATTGCATAAATAATAATGCAATTATAATTCCCGCTATTAATAACATTACTAACATTCCTAATAAAAATGAGTTTCTTGCTTTTCTTTGCATTGGATTTGTTGCCATGACAAATTCCTCCCTTAATATTTATTTTTCTATATTTTTTCACAAAATATCCATCTATTTTATTTTAACGCAAATGTACTTCGAAATCAATAAATTGAATGGTTGTTATAGAAAGTTAATATGGTTGTAATATTATTGTAATATTTTCTGTAAAAATTATCCAATTTCTAATGTTATAAGGTTGCTATATAACTATTTTTCGAAAAAACATAATTGGGGTCACTTCAGGTCTTCCTATTAGTTTTTTGTTTAAAATAGTTATATAACAACCTTTTCTTATAACATTTATAATGAAAATGGCTTTAACAAAATTTTTCTAATGCTTTTGCCACTCCTTCTTCATTATTAGAATCGGTTATATAATCGGCTATCTGCGTCACTTCTGGTGTACTTTTCGCCATGATAATTCCTAATCCTGCTTCTTGTATCATTTTTTTGTCATTCACATTGTCTCCTATGGCGATCACTTCTTCTCTTGCAATATTTAGCTTTTCCATTAAATATTGAATCGCTTCCCATTTATCAACATTTTTCATGGTTATTTCTGTATAATAATATTCTATTGTTTTTTCTTCTGTGCCTTGTCTTATCGTTTTCCTTGACATATGCGAAACATCCAATACTTCTATTCCTTCTATTTTTCTTAGCTTTCTAATAATGGATTGAAATACGGTCTGATTATCGTCACAAATAGTTATTTTTAAAAATTTGTGCTCTTTTTTATTTTTTACATATTCATATATGTTTTCGATAATACTAATTTTAGTTTGTTTACTTTCTTCTTTTTTTAAATTTTCTTTTTGATAGTATAAAACATTATATTTCAATGCGGTTGCTAATATCGTTTGGTCTGTATATACATTATAAGAAATGCTATTTTCTTCACATATTTTTATGATTTCTAATACTTTTTGTCTTGGTAAAAATTTATCATAAATAATTTCATCTTTTTGGATATCATAAATAAGAGCCCCATTTCCTGCTATAAAATAGTTTTCGCTTCCAATTTCTTTGGCTATGGTTTTTATGGAATCAATTGGTCTTCCTGATGCTATAATTACTTCTGTTCCTTTTTGTATGGTTTTTTTTATGACTTCTTTGGTGTTTTCTGTCACAACCCCATATTGATTTAACATCGTTCCGTCTAAATCAATAGCTACTAATTTATACATTTCTATTTTCATTCCTTTCTAAGCTACATGATTGCTTTTTTATTATAACTTTAAAAATTTTAATTTGCAATATATTTGTTTCAGTTTTTTGACAACTTCTTTTATTCGATTTACATATTTAAAACATATAAAACCCAATTTTTTATTTTTATATTACTGGAAAAAATTACTTGTTTATTTTTATCCTTTTTGGCAAATGATAGTATTAGAAAAAGCAAAGGTTTTTTCTGATATGTAATATTACAGGAGGTGAAAAAACGATGGCAAACTCAAAAAAAGTAGTTCCAGAAGCTATGTCTGCTTTAGATAAATTCAAATATGAAGTAGCTAGTGAAGTTGGAGTTAATTTAAAAGACGGATATAATGGAGATCTTACTTCTAAAGAAGCTGGTAGAATCGGTGGTAACATGGTTAGAAAAATGATACAACAAGCTGAACAACAAATGAAATAGTTTCATTTTTATTAGTTACTAATCTTCATTTTGGTAGGAAGTTAAATTTTGTTTTTATTTATTTTATTTTAAAATACATAAAGGCAGGATTTGATTTCCTGCCTTTTCTATTACCATTTATAGAAAACCTGATAATGATTAAGAGGAGAACTGATGTTAGTTCTCCTCTCAATCGTTATGATATATGATTCTATCATTTTGGAAACAAGTGTTGTCTAGCGAAATAACATTACCTCTTCCATACAATGATAAACCTTCTTAGCCCAATTAGGATCTGGAGGGCAATAAACAGGTCCTATATCTATCAAAGTCCCCCCTTTATAATACTTGCCTTCTGGATTTATGTAACACCTATAAAGCAAGTCTACACAGGCTCTAATCCCTTCTTCATCTGTTTCATAAGTTTTAAGGATTTGGGTGTCTTGAATCATAATTGACCCATAATTATGTTTTTGTATCTGTTCCTCAACATTTCCTCCCCATCCTGATTCGTTTCCCATCAATCCGCACACAAAGATTTCATTGATATTTAATTCTTTGCATAAATCCCAAATGAATTCTGCATTTCTTTCATAGATTCCTTCTGGATCATGCTTCTCATCAAAATTTGACAACCACTCAACAAAATTACAATGTCTGCCCTTTTTCTCTCTTCTAACCTATTTTTCACTTGCATGAAGTCGTAGTTTTTTATGGCTTCAAATTGTACTTCAGCTATCATTGCTTTGGGTTTAAGCAGTATGCTTGAACTGTTGGAATACAGTCCTATTCTTAGAGTGATTGCACTTAATAGTACAAATCCACTTTCTATAATCCGCTTTTTCCTTTTCTGTTGTTTCATCTTCGTTTCCTCCTAATGTGTTATATTTTTCATTATAATATTTTTTACATAATTTTGCAAAAAAATCGGATTTAAAGATTTTTTTATCTTTAAATCCGATTTGGATGTCAAATATTTTCCTATTTTTATGCTTCTGGTTCCACCAAACCATAATTTTTTCCATCTTTTAATTTGTGAATAGCATTTACTTTACCTGTTTCTACATTGATGAATACTAAGAAATTATGACTTGGTTTTTCTTTTAATTTCAAAACAGCATCTTCTGGTAACATAGGTTTAATCTCATAATAAGATGTTTTTACTATTTCGTCAGCAATTTCAGCAATTGGATCGGTTACTGTTTCCAACGTTCTGATAGAAGCATCTTTCATCATTTTTTCTCTTTTTGTTTTTGCTTTTCTAATTTGTCCTTCTAGTATGTCAATATCTTTATCAATAGAAGCATACATATCTTTGTCTTCTGTTACTGCTCTATATTTTTCTCCATTTGCTATTACATAAATTTCTGCAACTTGCTCATTTTTTTCTGTTTTTAAAGTAACTTCTGCTTCTGCTTCCTCAAAATATTTATCGATTCTGTCTAATTTTCTTTCTACATAATCATTGATTGCTTCTGTTATTTTTAGCTCTTTTCCTGTTATTTTTATTTTCATAAAAATCGCTCCCTTCTCTTTTATGGTCTTATTATATACATTATTTTTTTAGTTGTCAAGAAAAGTTACCAATGCCAATGTGCCAATGGGGACGGACCTTTTTGGCAATCTTTCATTTATTTTTATATACCATACAAGCTAAATAACACTAAACATTACAGTTGCCAAAAAGGTCCGTCCCCATTGGCACATTGGCAACTTTTAAAACAAGTCTTCTAATTTATATTCTTTTTCTAATTTCTCATTAAAATAAAGTTTAGTTACTAATTTAAATTCTTGCAAAGCTTCATCTTTTAGATTAAAGGAATACAATTTTTTAGGAGGAGCTGTTACTGTATACTTAATCGCATTTAATGTACTTTCGCTAATGGCAATCGTACTGGTATCTTGTTTTCCACATATTTTACATTTTAACCCATTGTCTCTTATACTAAAATAAGTTAAATTTTCTTCTTCCTTACAACCTGTACATCTTATAACTTGCGGGGTAAAACCTAAAATGCATAACAATCGTAATTTAAATATTCCTAATACCATATCCAAATTTTTGTCCGTTTCTGATATGGTATAAAGCGTATTCAATAATAATTGTAATATTTTGTAACAATTTTGATTTTCATGTGTCACATCTTGCACAATCTTATTAATATGTACTGCATATTTTAATTTGTCCAAATCAATTCTAAGATTATAAAAAACTTCAATAGGTTCTATTGAATTGATATGATAGGTTTGAGAGCCTTTAAATACCAAATACTCTCCAAAACAAAATATTTGTGTTCCAGCCAAAAGAGCACTTTTCGGTCTTCTCGCTCCTTTGGCTACACAAGAAATTTTGCCGTACATTGGGCGTTAATATTGTAAGCATTTTATCAAAATCTCCCATATTACTTTCTGCCAATACAATTCCATTTATTTTTACATTTGCCATTTTTCATTATCCTTCTCATTTATCTTTTTTATTATCCTTTTGTTCATCTATTATTATCATATCTATTAGTTGTTATTTTCATTGTTATTAGATTTATTGTCTGTTATAAAAGTGTTTCCCAATCCTTCTTCTTTTAGGAACTTTGAGGAACCTCCCTCTATCCCCTTTTCGATATTTTCAATTTGTTTCAATTCCATAAATGTATTAATATCTCCTGTATTTTTAAAGGTTTCCCATGCTATTTTTTTAATCATAAGCTCACTTCCTTCATTCATTTAAAGTTTTACCTTTAATTTTATCTTTTGCACTTTTACTAATTTTTATACAATTTTTGGTTATTAATTATCTATAATAAGCATCGTTTCTAATTATTTTAATTTAAACTTATTAACGATAGAATCATTCGATTGCCAATCTTCCTTGACTTTTACCCAAGTTTTTAAATTCACTTTTATTCCAAAATTCTGCTCCATGTCAATTCTAGCACTTCTTCCAATTCTTTTTAACATTTCGCCATTTTTTCCAATAATAATGCCTTTATGGGATTCTCTTAAACAATAGATAATAGCCTCTATATCATAGATTTCTTCTCCTTGTTTATTTTTTCTTTGTTTCATTTTTTCTACTTCTATATAAATTCCATGCGGTACTTCATCTTGTAGCATTTTTAATGCTTTTTCTCGAATTGTCTCTTCTGCTAATTGTCTTAATGTCTGATCGGTATATTCCTCTATATCATAATATGCTGGACCTGTTTTTAAGTTCTTTTCAATCTCATCTAATATAATTTCTTTATATTTAGGATTGGTTGCAGAGATAGGAATTACGGCTTCAAAAGCATATTCCTTGCTATAAATAGCAATCAAATTTAAAAGACTCTCTCTTTTTACCAAATCAATCTTATTAATAATTAAAATGGTTTTCCTATTTGCTTCCTTTATTTTTTCTAATATAATAGCATCTCCTCTTCCTATCTCTTTACTGGTCGCTTCGATCAAAAACAAAACCAGATCACTATCTGGAATACTAGAAAAAGAAGTCTCTACCATCGTTTCATTCAATTTAGTTTTTGGTTTATGAATACCTGGTGTATCCGTAAAAACAATCTGACTATTCTCTCTATTTACAATTCCTTTAATCGCTGTTCTCGTTGTTTGCACTTTATTGGCAATAGCAGCCACTTTTTCTCCCACTAATAAATTTAATAACGTAGACTTTCCTACATTTGTTCTTCCAATTAGTGTTACAAATCCTGATTTAAACATTTATTCTTCTCCTTTTTGCTTGGCTAATCTGGGACAGGCACAACTTATCCATTTTGGTATGTTCTGGGACAGGTACAACTTATCCATTTTGGTATTTTTTGGGACAGGTACAGCTTATCCATTTTGGTATTTTTTGGGACAGGCACAAACTGGCCATTTCTATTCTTACTTTTCTATTATACACTATTTTTTTGCTAAATTTGTAAAATTTGAAAATTTTTCGAATTTTTTTCTATTAAAACATTGTAACTTGATTTAAATAATCTGGGATAAACATCAAATTTTCAATTTTGCAGATAAATTAGGATAAATTGGGACAGGCACAACTTATCCATTTTGGTGTTTTTTGGGACAGGTTTGTTCGCTCGCCAAAATTGCTTTGTAATTTTGTGTGGAATGTATTTATATTATAGGTGTTTGGAGTATTTTCCTATAATATAAAAAAGCAAAACTTACTTAAATAAAGAATGCTAAAAAGCCCACATCGTGGGCTTTAGCTTTTATGGTTCTAATTCTTATTTTTAATAATTGGTGACGTTTTATGACAATTTTATTGTTACGCATAAGCTTGACGCTTTTTAAAGCTAAGTAAATTGGTAATTTCGTTTTCTGTATTTTTTGCTTTTTTCGTTTTTCTTGCTCTTTCTTGTTCCAACTCTCTTTTTTGTTTTTCTGCCATAGATTGACAAATTGCTTTTTGATAAGTAAAGTGCGTATCTTGTGCAATTTTGCTCCAGTTATATTGATTTCTTACTTTATTTTTTGCTTTTTTTGTTATTTCACTACAAAGTTTATAATCATATAACAACTCTAGTATAGAATCTGCTAATGAATTTGCATTTCCACAATATGCCTTCATTCCATTTACTTTATGATCTACTATTTCGTTTAATCCTCCAATGTCTGAAACAACCACCGGATTTTCCGATAACATAGCTTCTAATGCTACAATTCCAAATGGTTCATAGGTACTTGGAAATACTGATATATCGGCTGCTTTGTACATTTTTTGTACATCTTTTCCATTCATATATCCTGCAAAATATACTTTATTTCCGATTCCCATTGCTTCTACTTGTTGTTTTAATTCATCTATCATGCCACCTTTTCCACAAATGACAAGTTTGGCATCATGATAACCTGCTAATATTTTAGGCATTGCCGAAATGAGATGTTGTACTCCTTTTTCATAAACTAATCTTCCCATAAATAATATGATTTTTTCATTGTCCATTGCATATTTTCTTCTAAAGTCATAATCTCTCTCGATTCCATTAAACAAATTTAAGTTTACACCATTTGGCACAACATTGATTTTTTCATAGGGAAGTCCAAATAGTCGTTGTAATTCATTTTTCATAAAATTACTATTAACAATTACTTCTGCTGATTCATAAGTTAACATCCATTCTGTATCATTAATATATCTTTGTTGTTCATCATGAATTCCACTATTTCTTCCTGCTTCTGTTGCATGAATGGTAGATACAATTGGTATGTTGTATGAATTTTTAAGTGTTTTTGCACTATAGGCTACTAACCAGTCATGAGCATGAATGACATCAAATTTCCCTTGCTCTGCTATGATTTCATTCGCTTTGGCCAGCATGCTAAAATTCATTTGCATGACCCAATCAATAAAATTATTTGGATTTATCATATAATTGTCTACTCGATATACTTTTACTCCTTTGTCATCTTCAAAATAAGGTGCTTCACCATCACGATAGGTTATAACGGTTACATCATGACCATCTTTTAATAATGTTCTTGACAAGTCATATACAACTCTTGCAATTCCTCCTACCACTCTTGGTGGATATTCCCATGTTAGCATCAATATTTTCATGGTTTTTCTTCCTTTCTTCCTTATTTTCTTTTGTTCTTCTTGTTTTTTGACATTTTTCTTTTTCTATATTGTATACAACTTTTTTTAAATTGTAAACGCTTTTTGGAAATTTCTTTATATTTTTAACAATTATTCAGGGGGAATCTATTTTAAATTTATAAGTTTATGTATTTTTCAATAAACTATTTAGTTTTCCTATACAACAAAAAAGGACTTAAGCTCTTATTCCTTAAATCCTTTTTTAGATTAGTAATTTTCCTTATTTTCTGTTATTGTTCTTCTTGATTATCATTATTATCGTCATTATCATTATTATTATCACTATTATCTCCATTCTCATAATGATTATCGTTATTGTCGCCATTATCATTGTTGTTATCGTTATCTTGTCTTTCTTCTTCGTTGTTATTTTCATTTTGGTTTTCATTTTCTGAATCAGAATCAGAATTACTATTATTATTGTTATTATTATTTCTTCTATTATCATTTGCATTGTTAGAATTTTCTGTGTTTTTTGTTTGATTGTTGTTTCCTGATTTTGCCGTGATTCCATTTAAGTCCATCCAATCTTCTGCATCAATTTTTTGATCGTTTATGGTAATATAATAATGTTTTTCTCCTCCACTAATTTCCATATAAATGTCATCTGCTACTATTGCAAATAATTCTGAACCTGATCCATTAATTAGTGTATATTTTTTGTCCTTACAAGCTACTAATACATTGTAATTTGGAATCACCAATAAATTTAGTGCATCTTTATTGTTAGAGGCAATGTATCCTAAACTATCGTACTTATATTCTGTTAGCTGATTTCCATTTTTATCATATAAACTCCAATATTTGTCTTTTCTAACTGGTATTAAACCATCTGCTAGTATATATCGATTCTTTATGTTATTTTGCGAAAATTTTGAAATATCAATTCCGATCGCATCATTTTCTATATAAATTTTAGTATTACCTCTAATATCTATCACACCATATTTATTATCCTGTGTTACTACATATAAGCCTGAATCACTGTCCATCAATTCAATACTATCATATCTAATTTGAATTTTCGTTTCTCGATTCGCTGACATGATTCCTACTTTTTTATTATTCTCTACTAAGAAATCTCCTGTATTTACAAGATACATGATACTGTCATATTTAGGCTCTAAAATTGAGCTTCCATCGACTCCTATTACTCCATATTGTTTTTTGTCTTTTAATACAATTAACATATTATTTAAGATAGCTTTTTGATTTACAAAATTACTATCTAATTCTGTATATCCATAATCTAATATTCTACTTGCATAATATTCATATAAATATGGCATAGTATAAATCGTAATTCTATTTGATTCTTGTTCATAACTAAAGCTAATATTAAATGCTTTTTCTAATCCTTCTGTTGATACATATAATACACCATTAATCGCTTTTACTGGCTTTTTTATATAGACATATTCATAATCAGCATCTTTTTGCGTCAAGTCTAATTTATATATTTTATTTTCTCCTAATTCAAAATTGGCAATCTCATTTTCATTTTGCACATAACATTTACTTTGTTGCTCTGATTTTTCACTATATTCCCCATTAAAGCTATCATAACCAAAGTAGGTTGCAATTTCTTTAATTGGTGCATAAATCGTGCCATCCTCTTCAAATACTAACATGTTTTTTAGCTTTTCATTGGCTTGTCCATCCATTGTTAATCTCATAATCGTACTTTGAATATATGCTAAATAAGATATGATTGCTATGATAATAATAACTACAAAAATAATAGCAGCTAAAATAATTTTAGTTGTTCTTTTTTTCTTATTTTCTTGTTTATTTTGAAAGCTCTCCTCAATTAAATTCATTGTGTATACCTCCATTTATTTGATATATCCATATTTTCGATAAAATTCATCTCGAAAATTCCCCAGATTATCATTCTCTATTTCTATTTTAACCCTTTCCATCAAATTAGTCAAGAATCTTAAATTATGAATAGACAATAATCTATCTCCTAAAATTTCATTTGTTTTTACCAGATGTCTAATATAGGCTCTTGTATAATTTTTACAAGTATAGCAATCACATTCTGGATCTAATGGTCCCCAATCTCGTTCATAGGTTGCATTTCGAACTACTACTTTTCCATGTGATGTCATAGCCGTTCCATTTCTAGCGATTCTGGTTGGTAATACACAGTCACACATGTCAATTCCTGCTATAGCGGCTTCGATTAAATAATCTGGTGTTCCTACGCCCATTAGATATCTTGGTTTATCTTTTGGCATTTTGGGAGCAGTATATCTTAAAATTTCTAAAAATTCTTCTTTTGGTTCTCCCACACTAATTCCTCCAATGGCATATCCTGGTAAATCTAATGCCATTAAGTCTTGTAGACTTTTTTCTCTTAGGTCTTTATAAAATCCTCCTTGTATAATGCCAAATAATGCTTGCTTATCCACTGTTATATGTGCTTCTTTACATCTTTTAGCCCATCTGGTGGTTCTTTCCATTGATTGTTTGGTATATTCATAGCTGGCTCCATATTCTACACATTCGTCAAATGCCATCATGATGTCACTTCCCAAATCTTCTTCTATTCCCATAACACTTTCTGGGGAAAAGAAATGCTTGCTCCCATCTAAATGAGATTTGAATTCTACGCCTTCTTCTGAGATCGTTCTTAACTCTCCCAAACTAAATACTTGAAATCCTCCACTATCTGTCAAGATAGGTCTATCCCAATTCATAAAGCCATGTAATCCTCCTGCTTCTTTAACAATCTTACTACCTGGTCTTAGGTATAAATGATATGTGTTGGATAATATAATCTCTGCTTTTATTTCTTCTTTTAATTCTTCTGGCGTAATCGATTTTACAGTAGCTTGTGTTCCTACTGGCATAAATACTGGTGTTTGTATGTCTCCATGTGGTGTATGAATAACACCTCTTCTTGCTCCTGTTTGTTTACATTCATGTACTAATTCATAGGTTACTGCTGGTTTCGTCATTTTACTTTTTCTCCTTTTTTGGTATGTTTTGGTATGTTTTGGGACAGGCACAAGTTATCCCTTTTGGTATGTTTTGGGACAGGTACAACTTATCCATTTTGGTGTTTTTTGGGACAGGTTAAAACTCACTACTATTAGTTTTCTATAAACATGGCATCTCCAAAACTAAAAAAACGATATTTCTGTTTTACGGCTTCTTCATAGGCTTTCATAATATAATCTTTTTCTGCTAATGCTGATACTAACATTAATAGGGTGGATTGTGGTAAATGAAAATTCGTGATTAAGCCATCTAGTATTTTGAATTGATAACCTGGATAGATAAATATTTGAGTATCTCCTTCTGTTGCTTTTACATAGCCATTTTCATCTGCAATGGTTTCTAGTACTCTACAAGAAGTTGTCCCAACTGCTATCACTCTTTTACCGTTTTTCTTGGCTTGATTAATTTTATCCACATCTTCCTGTTTGATGTAAAAATGCTCTGAATGCATCTGATGCGCTTCTACGGTCTCTTCTTTTACTGGTCGGAATGTTCCAATTCCAACGTGCAAAGTTACATTTGCTATCACAATACCCTTTTCTTGCAATTTTTTCAATAATTCTTCTGTGAAATGCAATCCTGCCGTTGGTGCTGCTGCTGATCCATTATATTTAGCATATATGGTTTGATATCTGTCTTTTTCTTTTAATTCTTCATGAATATAAGGCGGTAATGGCATAAGACCAATTTGATCTAAGATTTCATTGAAAATTCCTTCGTAATGAAATTCTACTTTCCTGGTTCCGCCTGGCATTACTTCTAATATTTCTGCCTTTAATAAACCATCTCCAAAAATCACATTGGTTCCAATATGAAGTTTATTTCCTGGTCTAACAATACATTCCCAAATATCTTTTTCTATATTATTTAATAGCAAAAATTCAACCTTAGCTCCTGTTTCTTTATTTCCATATAAACGCGCTGGTATTACTTTCGTATTGTTTCTGACTAATACATCGCCTGGTTTTAGATAATCTATGATATCTTTAAATATTTTGTGTTCTATGGTTTGTTTTTGTTTGTTTAATACCATTAATCTAGATGTATCTCTTTTTTCTATTGGTGTCTGTGCAATTAATTCTTCTGGTAGTTCATAATTAAATTCTGATACTTTCACGATTTCTCCTATCTTTTTAATTTTAGGGATTTTAAGAAATGTACCTAAAATCTGTACGCATTTAAAACGCTACAGCTAAAAAGAATTTCCCATCTCTTTTATGTTATAAATGCCCCCAAAATCTCATTTATTTTATTGGCTATATTACTAAATAGCTCTAATATTTCCTCTATTATATTTTCTGGTTCATTAAAGATTCCTTCCACTTTATAAGAATAGATAAAGTTGCTATTTTTGGCTGGCTTTAATGTATATATTTCTGGTGGTAATCCTATTTTTCCTTTTGTTGAATTGATATTTTGGTTCATATAGTCAGTATACCATCTTTTTTGTCCTATTAATCTTTCATCTTCATAGCCATAAACGCGATAATCATGTAATTCTGGTCTTTCGTATCCATATTCTTCCGCATTTCTTTCTAATGAATGTAAAAATTCATGCAAAAATACTTCTTCTGGAAAGGTATTAATACGTGGATTATATTTATAAATATAACTTTTTGAGTCATTTGGTAATCGTATATTAGAAAATCCAATTCCATAATAATCCATCGAACCAAGTCCTATCCAATCGTTTACTTGAATATCGTTTTCATGTTCTTCATCTCCGAAGCCTAACAATGGCAAAAATATGATCATAGTCATGTGCTGCTATGGTGTCCTTGATTTGATTTTCTATGTCTTCAGCTCCTACAAAATATCCAAACTCATTGTCATAGGACAGTCTGGATAAAGGGGTATCTATTTGATAAATGTCACAATCTGCCGTCATTTTTCCATTGGACAAATTGTTACAAGAAGTTTCAAATAAATTTATGGTATTGGTAATATCTCGTACATCACTTCCTGTTACTTGTAGCTTTATCTGTTTTTGATTAATGGTTACATCCGTTGTTCTAAAGATAAAACATGCAAATTTCCAATTATTATTTTGTTCTGAAATTCCTTCCTCTATGGTAAAATCAGAAAACCAGGCTTCTCCAGTTGCTTCTCCTAAATAGCCTCCTAATCTAAATCCTACATGTACTTCTTCTCTATCTTTACTATTAAATATCAACTCTATTTTTTGCCAATCTTGCGTTCCTGCTATGGCAACTGACCTTTCTGTTGTTCCTTCAATGGCTATTTGTGCTCCTACTCCTGATACTTCTTCTTTCGGTTGTACATTGTTTGTTTTTACCATACAGGTTACTTTATATGGTTGATTTTTCTGTACTTTGATTTTTTTATAAAACATGGCATCATTGTATTCTTCGGTTTCTATTTTATAGCTTTTCTGATTGCTATATTTTACTTTTTCGTCTCTTGTAAAATGTGAGGTATATATTTTAGTTTCGCTTCTTATAAAGTTATTAAAGTTGTTTTTTTGGTAAAATTGATAGGCAAAATATAAGATAACAAGTAATATGGCTAATGAGATGAAATAACTTATTTTTTTCGTTTTTTTGTTTGATTCCATGTGATACCTCCAGACTCTATTATATATGATTTTCTGTTAAATGGCAATATATTGCTTTTTTAAGTTTCGGTTTTTCCCAAGACTAGCCGTTTATGAACTTTAATTTAGCGAGTCCCCAAATGGAAACTCGCCAACTGCTATATTATTCTTCTGATTTTACTTCATTAAAATCTTTCATACTCAAATTAATTCTATCTTGATCGTCAATGTTAATAACTTTAACCGTAACTTTGTCACCAACATGAAGTACATCTTCAATATTTTTAATTCTTTCTTTTGATATTTTTGAAATGTGTAGTAAACCTTCTTTTCCTCCACAACCCAAGTCAACAAAAGCTCCAAAGTTCATCAAACGGACAACTTCTCCATAGTAAATTCCACCAACTTCTACTTCTCTTACGATGTCTTCTACCATTTCTAATGCTTGTATTGCTTTTTCATTATCTGTTGAATAAATGAATACTTGTCCATCTTCTTCGATATCAATTTTTACTCCTGTTTCTTCAATGATTTTGTTAATCATTTTTCCACCAGGTCCGATTACGTCTTTTATTTTGTCTACTTTTATTTGTGTACTTACAATTCTTGGTGCATAAGGAGAAATTTCCTTACTTGGTTCATTGATAACTGGTGCCATAACATCATCTAAAATATATTGTCTAGCTTTTCTAGTTCTTTCAAAAGCTTCTTTAATAATATCATAAGTCAAACCATCACATTTGATATCTACTTGAATGGCTGTAATTCCTTTTTCGGTTCCACCAACTTTAAAGTCCATATCACCGAAGAAATCTTCTAGTCCTTGTATATCTACTAACATTACATAGTCATCATCATTATCTGGATTGGTTACCAATCCTGTTGAAATTCCTGCAACTGGCCTTTTGATTGGTACTCCTGCTTGCATTAGTGATAAGGTACTTCCACAAATACTAGCTTGTGAGGTAGAACCATTGGAAGATAATACTTCTGATACCACTCGAATGGCATAAGGGAATTCTTCTTTGGATGGTAATACTGGTACTAATGCTTTTTCTGCTAATGCCCCATGTCCTACTTCTCTTCTTCCTGGCCCTCTACTAGGTCTAGCTTCTCCTACGGAATAACTTGGGAAGTTATAATGATGCATATATCTTTTTGATTCTTCTGTATCAATTCCATCTAATACTTGCTCTTCGCTTATCATACCAAGTGTAGTTATCGATAATACTTGTGTTTGACCTCTTGTGAATAAAGCACTACCATGTACTCTTGGTAACAATCCTACCTCACATGATAATGGTCTTATTTCATCTAATTTTCTTCCATCTACTCTTTTATGTTCAAAGTAAATCATTTCTCTTACACATTTTTTTTCTAATTTGTAGATAGCTTCTCCTATATCTGATTTATGTTCTTCTAAAGCTTCTTCTCCAAATTTTTGGGTATAGGTTTCTTTGATTTTTTCTGTTAATTCGTCCAAATTTCTGTCTCTTACTTCTTTATGCTCTTCTTGCACTTTTTCTTTCATCTCTTCTTTGAAATTAGTTTCTACAAATTCATATACATCATGATCTACTTCAAAGGATTTGTATTCAAATTTTGGTTTTCCAATATCTTTTTGTATTTTGTTGATAAATTTACAGATTTTTTTGATTTCCTTATGTGCTTCTTTAATGGCTTTTAACATAACATCGTCTGGAACTTCATTGGCTCCTGCTTCAATCATGGTGATTTTCTTTTCTGTTGCTGCTACTGTTAATGTTAAATCACTTTTTTCTCTTTCTTCTACGGTTGGATTTATGATGATTTTTCCCTCTACCAATCCTACATTGACAGCAGCTGTTGGTCCATTAAATGGTATGTCTGAAATGGCTAAGGCTGATGCTGCTCCTATCATAGCAGCTACTTCTGGTGAATTGTCTTGTTCGACACAAAGTACAGTTCCAACTACTACTACATCATTTCTGAAATCTTTTGGGAATAGTGGTCTTAATGGTCTATCAATGGCTCTTGATGTTAAAATCGCTTTGTCGGTTGGCTTCCCTTCTCTTTTTAAAAATCCTCCTGGTATTTTTCCTACCGAATATAATTTTTCTTCAAAATCAACGGATAGTGGAAAGAAATCGATTCCTTCTCTTGGTTCTTTGGATGCTGTTACATTAACTAATACACAAGTATCTCCATAACGTACTAGCACGCTTCCATTTGCTAAACCTGCCATTTTTCCTGTTTCAATTACAAGTTTTCTTCCTGCTAATTCTGTTTCATAAGTTTTAAACATATCTTTTTTCCTCCTTTGTTGATACTGTTAATATTTGTATTTACAGTATCAATATGCAAATAAAGCTATGGGCTTTATTTGTATTCCTTATTTTTTAAGCAAGTTTAGATTGTAACCTCTATAATGCATTCGAATTTTTATTGGTTATCTATTACTATTTATTGTTAAAATATAGCTAGGACTTCACTCAATCAGAATCTTAACTGCTAAATATTAATAGATAAACAACAAAAGCTCTCTTTCTAACACATTATACAAGCTACTTACCTAATACTTGCTTGGTTTTTGCTTGTCCTATTAGAAAAATCTCATAGAACAAAAATATTTTCCACAATGTGCTAAATAACTAACAAAAAGCCCATGCTAAAAAGCTACGGGCTTTTTAAAATTATTTTCTTAATCCTAATTTTTCAACTATTTCTCTATATCTGTTAATGTCTTTTTTAGCTAAGTAGTTTAAAAGATTTCTTCTTTTTCCTACCATTTTTAAAAGACCTCTTCTTGAGTGGTTGTCTTTTTTGTGGATTTTTAAGTGTTCTGTTAATTCATTAATTCTTTCTGTTAAAAGAGCAATTTGTACTTCTGGTGAACCAGTATCATTTTCTTCTCTTTTATGCGTATTAATGACTTCTTGCTTTCTTTCCTTTGTCATAGTTTTTTCTCCTTTCTCAAGGCTCAAAACTGTTTGATTTTATCAAACATACACCTTTATTTTTGTTTTCCCTTTAACTGAGCTTAAAGTCTAGGTGCTTTGCTGAAAGCTAAGTAAAAGGTATGTCTTTTTTGACATACCTAGTATACTATATTTTGGAATAAATTTCAAGTGTTTTTTAGTTTTTTCTATATTACATATTTATTTTAATTTTTATATCTTATCTTATTTTATAGTTTTCTTCTTCTGTTTTTTCTAATCGAACCTTAGATGATAGACATACTACTGGTCGAAAACCGGTAACGAGTATAATTATAAGCTCGGTTATCACTTACTGTTCCGTCATAAGCCACATGAAAAAGAAGTTCTGAACCATATGTTGAAGGTGAAGCAATCCACATAGCATTGGTTTTCGATGTTCCCAATACATATAAAGCATTTTTTTGCAGTTTTACATTATTGCTCCAATTAATTCCTCCATCTTGACTTATTTGATATCCTATTTCATCCCTTGCTTGTGCTTGATAATTTTCTTCATATATTCCATTATATGATTTGAATAATAACTCTATTGTCGGTCCTCCTATTGCATATTCTGCTTTATCTCCTACAAATGGTTTCCATACTTTTGTGTCTAACATATAAGCAGTTGCTTTTATATTATTATTTATACTTGTAGTCGTATTTTCAGTTAAATAATTAAAATAACTACTATTTAATGCTTGTATTTTAGAATCTACTATATTTACTGTCCCTGTATAATCTAATATAACTTTACTCATATTTACTTTATAAGTAGAATATGTTATTGTATTATTTTCAGATGGTGGACAATATGTTCCCTTAATATAGTCACTTGCTATCAAATATATATTACTATTATCCGCATAAAATATTTTCCAATTTGCTATTCCTTCATTATTTTCACATTCATATCCAGTCACAATTTTTCCATAATATTCACTTTTATTTTCGCAATTTGATATATCTTTTGCTGATATTCCAAAATTCTCTTCTATTGGTGGTTCTGGTAATATTTCCTCACCATTTTCATCACTCTCATTTATAAACTCTACCTTTCCATTTTCAAAAATCTTTATCTCATAACTATCTACCATTATAATTACTGGCAATCCATTTATTGGTAAATTTTTTCTATCAATTCCTTCTATCTTATTTATATTATCATTTAATTGTTTTAAATCTAAATTTTTATCTTCATCGTAACTTCCCATTACTGCTACTTGTACTTTTTCTTTTGCTGTCGCTTTTTGTGTTTCTTCTTTTGCTGTTTGTGCTTTTGTTAAAATTCCATTTTCTCCTGTTAATGTGGCAATACTTACTGCTGCTAAAATCAATAATACAATAATGGTAATTACTAAAGCTATCAAGGTAATACCTTTGCTATTATAATTTTTTTCTTTATGTTTTATTACTTTTCTCCTATCTATTTTCATTTGTCTTTTGTCCCTCCTATTTTTCTCTTGATTTCTATTATGGGGATTTTATCAATGTTTTGTTTTATTGTCAACTAATTTACATTAACTTCGCTTTCTTCAAAAAAATAAAATTAGTTATCCATAAACTTAAAAATCTCTATAAAAATCAAGAATAAACCTCATCTGTTTGAATTACATTCCTATCATTAACATTGTTATTAAAATCACTTGTATTTTTTTGTAATATTATATAAATTTTAAAGTTTCTTCTATTTCTATTTCTTTTTTTTATTTTTTATAATATAATTTCTATATAATAAAAATGTGAATACATTTTTATGACAACACTCTTTTTAGAGGTGATTTAAAGATGAAAAAAATCTTATTCAAAGGCTGTGGTACAGCCATTAGTACTCCTTTTGATGAAAATGGAGTCAATTTAAAAGAATTTGAAAAACTAATCGAAAATCAAATTCAAAACAAAGTAGATGCTATTATCGTTTGTGGAACAACTGGTGAATCTTCTACTATGACAATGGAAGAAAAAATAGCAACCATTGAATGTGCTGTTAAAATTTCTAATGGAAGAATTCCCATTATAGCTGGCACAGGAGGAAATAATACGAAACAAGTAATAGAATATTCCCAAAAAATTGAGAGTTTGGGTGTAGATGGTCTCCTAATTGTTACTCCATATTATAATAAATGCACACAAACTGGCTTAATACAACATTATCAAGAAATTGCTAAAAATGTTACTTTACCGATTATTCTTTATAGTGTACCTAGTAGAACTGGTGTTAATATTGAACCAAAGACTTGTTTTGCACTTTCTAAAATAGAAAATATTGTAGCTATTAAAGAAGCTAGTGGTAATCTATCGCAAGTAGCTGAAATAGCCCATTTATGTGGTGACAATTTATCGATTTATTCTGGTAATGACGATCAGATTTTACCAGTTCTTTCTCTTGGTGGAATTGGTGTCATCTCTGTTTTGTCAAATGTAATGCCACAGTATACTCATAACATGGTTCAAAATTTCTTAGATGGAAATATAAATTTGGCAACACAAATGCAATTAGATGCGATTCCTTTAATTAAAGCATTATTTAGTGAAGTTAATCCGATTCCTGTAAAAGCAGCTTTAAATAGTTTAGGTTATCGCTTTGGAATTCCTAGATTACCTTTAACTAAAATGAGCGAAGAAAAAGAAAAAGTATTAAATTCTGAATTAAGGAAGTTACAAAAATAGATAACAAAGCCTAGTATATAAAAATTAATTGTAGAAAGGATTGTAAAAAAATATGTTAGAAGTAATGGTAAATGGATGTAGTGGGAAAATGGGACAAATCGTTTGCGATTTAGTACAACAAAATCCTGATTTAGTTTTAAAATGTGGTTTCGATCGAGATGTCACTGGAGAATTTGCATTTCCTGTCTTTAATAAAATAGAAGATATTACAGAAAAACCAGATGTGATTATTGATTTTTCTGTCCCTGTCGCTACTTTCAAAATCTTAGAATATGCTACTAAAAATCATGTACCCATTGTAATTGCTACTACTGGTTTTTCAAATGAAGAAGAAGAAAAGATAGAAACTTATAGTAAGCAAATCCCTATTTTTAAATCTGCTAATATGTCTTATGATATTATGATTATGAAAAAATTGGTACAATGGCTTGCTCCTTTACTAAAAGATACGGATATTGAAGTAACGGAAACACATCATAATCGAAAAATAGATAGCCCAAGTGGAACCGCTCAAATGCTTGCCGATTCGATTAATGTTTCTCTTGGAAATCGTCTTCATTGTGAATATAATAGACATGATAAACGTGAAAAAAGAGATAAAAATGAAATTGGCATGAATTCTATTCGTGGTGGGAATATTGTTGGCGAACATGTTGTTCAATTTTTTGGTGAGTTTGAAACATTTGAATTAAAACATACTTCCTACTCTCGCAATGTTTTTGCTGAGGGGGCTTTGAAAGCTGCTAAGTTTCTTGTGACTATGCCAAATGGTTTGTATAGCATGGAAGATATGTGTTCGATTTAGATATCGTTAGAAATAAATACAAAAAAGCCAGAAGGATTTTATTATTCTTTCTGGCTTTTTAATTATTCTTATTCTGCTTTTTTATCTTCTTCTACTGGTTCTTCCTTTACTTCTTCAACGGTTTCTTCTTTCACCGTATCCACTGTTTCTTGAACCGTAACATTTTCTGTTTCTACAGCTGGTGCTTCTTCTGGAGCTGCTTCTGCTTTCACTTCTTCTGCCTTTTCTTCTACAACTGGAGCTTCAGCAACTTCTTCTACTGCTGGTGTTTCAACTGCAGTTTCTACAACTTCTGCTGTAGCTTCTGTTGCAACATTTTCTACGTTTTCTTCTGTTGCTGGTTCTTCTGCTAAATCTTCTTTGATAATAATTTCTCTGTCTTCAATTCTTGCTCCTACTTGTTCTTTTGTCTTAGCAGCTTTACCTACTCTATCTCTTAGATAGAATAATCTAGCTCTTCTTGCTTTACCAACTCTTACTAATTCAACTTTTTCAACTAATGGTGAGTGTACTAAGAAAGTTTTTTCTACGCCTACACCATAAGAAATTTTTCTAACAGTAAATGTTTGGTTTACGCCTCCACCTTGTACTTTAATAATAATTCCTTCAAATACTTGGATTCTTTCTTTATTTCCTTCTTTTATTCTTACGTGCACTTTAACGGTATTACCAACTTTTAATTCTGGTATTTTGTTTTTTAATTGTTCGTGTTCAATAGATTTAATAATATCCATTTTGAATTCCCTCCTTCTTTTAATTCACGATCGGTGCTTTTTATTTAGCACTTCGCTTACTTCTTTTTTAATAAATCTGGTCTTTTCTTTTGGGTCATTTCTATTGATTTTTCTTTACGCCATCTTTCTATTTTTTCGTGATGCCCTGATAATAATATTTCTGGAACTGTCTCTCCTTCAAACACTTCAGGTCTTGTATATTGAGGATATTCTAAAAGGCCATTTGAGAAACTTTCTTCCTGAATCGAATCTTGCTTCAAAACTCCTTCTACATATCGACTGACACTATCGATTAAAACCATAGCTGGAATTTCTCCCCCTGTTAATACATAGTCCCCGATTGATATTTCCTCATCTACAATTTTATCTAATACTCTTTGATCTATTCCCTCATAGTGTCCACAAAGTATCACAAGATGACTTTCTTTGCTTAAATCTTCGACCATTTTTTGGTTTAATGTTTTTCCTTGTGGTGACATATAAATCACTTTAGCCTCTTTTTCTTGTATGGATTGATAGGCTCTATACACTACATCTGGCTTCATTACCATTCCTGCGCCACCACCATAAGGAGTATCATCCACTTTTTTATGTTTATCTTCTGAAAAATCTCTGATATTAATTAGATTAATAGCCATTCGTTTTTTTTCTACTGCTCTTCCTATCACACTCGTTTTAAGTGGTTCAAACATTTCTGGGAAAAGAGTTAAAACATCAAATTTCATTTTTCCCTTCACTCCCTACTATTCGTATTCGTTTGGTAAAGAATTGTTATTTGCCAAACTTTACATTAAACCTGGTATAAGATGAACTGTTATTTTTCCTTCTTCCAAATCCACATTTTTTAAAACATCTGGTATTCCTGGCAAAAGAACTTGTTTTCCTAATTCATCTTTTACAACATATATATCGTTACTTCCAGTATTAAAGATATCTTCCACTTTTCCAAGTAATTGTCCCTCATCGGTATAAACTTCTAAGCCTAGCAAATCTACTATGTAGTAAACACCTTCTTCTAAAGGTTCTTCTTTTTCTCGGTCTACTAATAAATAGCTTTGGCGTAATAATTCTGCTTCTTCGATAGTATTAATCCCTTTTAGTTTCATTAATACCATATTTTTATGATATTTTACTTCTTCAATTTCATATTCTTTTTTACTTTTTTTGTTTTCAATATATATGGTTTCTAATTTGTCAAATCTTCTAATATCATCTGTAAAAGGTCTGATTTTTACCATCCCTTTGATTCCAAATGTATTGACAATTTGACCTATTTCAAGATATTTTGTCATAGTTATAAACTCCAATTATCCAATAAATTCAACAGAAACTCTTTTTTGTTCTTTCATAGCTACTGCTTTCATTACCGTTCTAATAGATTTAGCAAGTCTTCCTTGTTTTCCTATTATTTTCCCCATATCGCCATCTGCTACTTTTACTTCAAAAACAATTGACTTTTCACCTTCTAGTTCTTTGATTTCTACTGCTTCTTTATTGTCTACTAAGTTTAATATAATGATTTCTAAGATATCTTTCATCTTTAAAGTTCCTCCATTTTTTAGCTAGTTTGTACCTGTCCCAAAAAATACATTTTTGGCTACATTGTACCTGTCCCAAAAAATACCACTTATGCTTTTTCGATTAAAGTTTTTACAGTATCTGTTGGTTTTGCCCCATTTTTGATCCATTTTTCTACTTTTTCTTTGTCTAATTGGATCGTTGCTGGTTCTGTCATTGGATCGTAAGTTCCTAATTGCTCGATTATTTTACCATCTCTTGGGCTTCTTGAGTCCGCTACTACAATATGATAAAATGGTGCTCTTTTCTTTCCTTGTCTTTGTAATCTGATTTTTACCATTTTTTTCACCTCCGAATTTTTTTCTCTATCATAATTGTATACAAAATCATTTTATGATTTTGTACAAGTTATCTGTAACGATTTTTTTATTCTTCGCCAACAGCTAACTTAAAAGTTAATAACAATATTTAATTAAAATTTAAAGTTTTTTAAGGCATTTTCGTCCATTCCATTAAGTAGCTTTTTCATGCCTCCTTTGTTGTTTTTCATTTGTTTCATCATTTTTTGTGTCATTTCAAAGGATTTGATAAATTTGTTAATGTCTTGTACCGTTGTTCCACTTCCTTTTGCTATACGTTGCCTTCGACTCGCATTTAAAATCTTAGTGTCTCTTTTTTCTTTTTTAGTCATGGAACAAATGATAGCTTCTATTTTTTCAAATTCTTTGTCGTCTACTTTTAAATCTTTTATTTGGTTCATGCCTGGTATCATTTTTAAAAGAGAAGAAAATGACCCCATCTTTTTTACTTGTCTAAGTTGTGCTAAATAATCATCTAAGTCTAATTCTTTTTTCTTGAATTGCTTTTCTAGTTTTTCTGCTTCTTCTAAATCAAAGGCTTCTTCTGCTTTTTCTATGACAGATAAGATGTCTCCCATTCCTAAAATTCTTCCTGCCATTCTTTCTGGGTGAAATACTTCCATGTCACTTAGTCTTTCTCCTGTTGCTGCAAATTTGATTGGCTTTCCTGTTACTTTTTTAACAGATAATGCCGCTCCCCCTCTTGTGTCACCATCTAATTTGGTTAGTACTACACCATCAATTCCAATGGTTTCATTGAATTTTTCTGCTACATTGACAGCATCTTGACCTGTCATACTATCTACTACTAATAGTATTTCATGTGGTTTGATATTGGCTTTTAGATTTTTTAGTTCTTCCATGAGTGCTTCGTCTATGTGTAAACGTCCTGCTGTATCTAGTATGATGACATCATTTAGTTTCGATATAGCTGTCGACATAGCTTGTTTAGCTATGTGAACGACATCTTTTGAGTTTTCATTCGCAAATACTGGTATGTTTAATTGTTTTCCTACTACTTGTAATTGCTGAATGGCTGCTGGTCTATAGATATCGCAGGCTACTAACAATGGATTTTTACCTTGTTTTCTTAATAAATTAGCCAACTTTCCTGTTGTGGTTGTTTTACCAGATCCTTGTAGTCCTACTAACATGATGACAGTTGGTGGATTGGGTGTGAAATTGATTTTGCTTTCGGTTCCTCCGAAGTAATTCTACTAATTCGTCTTTTACAATTTTAATGACTTGTTGTCCTGGCGTTAGTGATTTTAATACGTCTTGACCTAGTGCCTTTTCTTGTATGATTCCTATGAAGTCTTTTACGATTTTATAGTTTACATCAGCTTCTAAAAGGGCAAGTTTTACTTCTCTTAACATTTCTTTTAAGTCAGATTCTGTTATTCTTGCTTTTCCTCTGATTTTTCTTGTTATTTCTTGTAATCTAGAAGATAGTCCTTCAAAAGCCATATATTTCACTCCTTTAAATCAAAGTTTTTAACTCTTTTTCTATTTTTTCTATTATAGTGGTGATTTCTTTATTGATGTGCTTTGGGGGAATTTCTTTTAATTCTTGTAAGACTTTTTTTATTTGTTTTTCTTGTTGTCGTGTTTTTTTGTAATACTCTAATTTTTTTTCGTATTCAAATAGTTTTTTTTCCCCTTTTTTTAGAATGTCTCTAACAGCTTGCCTGGTTATTTCGTTATTTTCTGCTATTTCGGATAAGGACAAGTCGTTGTTATAGTAGTCGTCTATGATTTCATATTGCTTTTGCGTTAATAGCTTTCCGTAAATTTCGTTTAACATACTAATTTCTACATTTTTTTCCATAGTTACTACCTCTTTTATTTTGTAATGCTAATATACTTTACATCATTTTTTTCATTTTGTCAAGGTTTTTATTCCAATTTCTTATTTTTTATAAAATAGAACTACTACTATTGTGTGCCTTTTCATTATACATCAAAAAAAAGAAAGTCTCTCGTTAAAACTTCCTTTTTACATTCTTGCTATTAATTTTTATGCACCTGTAATAATAAAATATATCACTCTATATAATACAACAGCAAGTGCTGATGCTCCTATGGTAAGTAATACAGTTGCATCTGGAGATAATCTCTTTTTTTCTACTACTTTTGCTTCTTCTTCCATCTCTATTTCCTCCTTTGTAGATTACTACTTGTGTTGGTATCATATTACATTTTTTTCGTTTTGTCTACATTTTTTACCATTGTAACAAATTTTTAATATAATTGTCATATTTTAGTTATTATTTTCTCAAAATTGCTCCTAATTGTTTCTCTAATTCAGAAATAACAGCATCCATTATGGTATTGATTTCCTCATCACTCAATGTTTTATTCTTATCTCTAAAGATAAGCGAATAAGCAACACTTTTCTTATTCTCTCCTAATTTTTCGTTTCTATAAATATCAAATAGTTGCATACTCTCCAATAATTTCTTTGCCTTTTTCGTAATGATTTTTTCGATTTGTCCTACTTCCACATTTTCGTCTACCGTTACCGCAATATCTCTTTCCACCGCTGGGAATTTTGGAACTTCTATATATTTCTTGTTAGCTTTCGCATATTTTACCAGTTTTGTAATATTGACTTCTGCTAAATAGGCTCTTTTAGAAATGCTATACTGATCTAATACCTCTGGATGAACTTCTCCTAATGTTGCAATAACATCTGTGCCAATTTTTAAATTAGCACATCTACCTGGATGGTAAGAAGCATTTTGTTTTTCTTTTTCTATTTCATAATGCGCAATATAAATAGCTTCTAATATATTTTCAAGTATTCCTTTTAAAGAATAAAAATCAACATCTTCACCATACATACCAATGGTTAATATTTCTTCTTGTAAAGGGACTTCTCCCTCTTCTACTTCTTGTTTTATGTTTTTATAGTTTCTTGATACATCAAACAATTTAACTTGCTTATTTTTTTTGTTGTTATTGGTTGCTAATGTTTGTATCATACTTGGTATGGTAGATGGTCGCATTAATTTATATTCATCACTTAATGGATTTTGTATGGTAATCGCATATTTCTTGATTTCTTCACTAATGTTGGATTGTTCCAAATCTTTTTCACTTACAAATCCATAAGTATAGATTTCTGAAAGTCCATGATTTACTAATACTTCTTTTACTTTCTTTTTGATGGTTTGTTCTTTATTTCTAATACCTAAGGTAGTATCTGCTTTAATTAGGGTAGAATCTAATTTGTCATAGCCATAAAAACGGCCTATTTCTTCTGCTATGTCAGCCACAAATTCTAAATCCATTCTGAAATATGGTGCCATTGCCATATCTTTTTCTACTTTTATTTCTAGTTTTTCTAATATTTCTACCATTTCTTGCTTTGATAAATTAGTTCCTAATAAAGCATTAATTTTGGCAACATCCAATGGAATTTGATTCATTTTCTGTTTTGTTGGATAGACATCAATTTTTCCGTTTACGGCTTCTCCTGCTCCTAATAATTCTACTAATTCTACTGCTCTATTGGCTGCTCTTACGGCATTTTCTGCTGACAATCCTTTTTCAAATCGAGAAGAACTTTCGGTTCGTAATCCTACTTTTTTGGCAGTCTTTCTAACACTTCCCCCATAGAATACAGCAGATTCAAATACTACTGTTTGGGTATCTGTTTCTATTTCTGAATTTAATCCCCCCATAACACCTGCTATGGCTACTGCTTTTTTCTCATCTGCTATAACTAGATTGTTTTCGTCTAACTCTCTTTCTTGTTTATCCAGTGTTGTAATGACTTCTCCTTTTTTAGCACGTCTTACCGTAATATGTTTTCCCGCTATTGAATTGATGTCAAAAGCATGCATTGGTTGACCCATTTCTAACATAACATAGTTTGTAATATCTACAATATTGTTGATACTTCTGATACCACAAGCTTTTAATCTTCTTATCATCCAATCTGGTGATGGCCCAATTTTTACATTTTTAACCATTCTTGCTACATATCGATAACATAAGTCTGGTGCTTCAATATCAACTTTTAGACCTTCTAATTCCTGTTTGGTTTCTACTTGTTTTTCATCTATATTTTTTCTTGGATTTTTAAATGGTTTGTTTAGCGATGCTGCTGTCTCTCTTCCCAATCCTTCGATAGAAAAACAATCTGGTCGATTAGAGGTTATTTCAAAATCGATGATGTCTTCTTTCAGATTTAGTACTTCCACAATGTCTTTTCCTAATTCTTTTTCAAATTTTTCATCTAATATCATAATCCCATGTTCAATTTGTCCTGGATAATCTGCTAGTGCCAAATTTAATTCTCCAACCGAACACATCATTCCACAAGATTCAATCCCTCTTAACATTCCCTTTTTTATTTTTACACCACCTGGTAATTCTGACCCATCTTTTGCTATTGGTACCATATCACCTACTTTGATGTTGTTCGCTCCTGTTACAATTTGTATCTTTTCTGTTCCTACATCTACTTTGGTTACTACTAATTTATCGGCATCTGGGTGCTTTTCTATTTCCAATATTTTTCCAACTACTACATTTTTAATATCATTTCCTAATTGGTCTATCGTCTCTACTTTGGATCCTGTCATTGTTAATATGTCGCCTAATTCGACTGGATCGATATCTATATCACTATATTCTTTTAACCATTCTATACTTGCTTTCATAACATTCTTCTCCTTTATCTTGTATATGCTTCTGGATTATACCTTTTAGCGGATTGCCAATTATTATATTGGATCGTATCTGATGTATTTGTTTTTTCTTCTTTGACTTTTCCGTTAATTCCTCTGTATTTTCCGCCACCTGTAACATATTTTTTAAAACTGGTTTCTTGTTCATTTTTGTTTAAGTTCAAGCCTTCTTCTTTTCTTTGCACTTTTTGAATTCTACACATTACTTTTCCGCCTATGATTCCTTCTACTGGAAAAATGCAATCTTTATACTTTTCACTTTGTGCATACTTTTTTGCTTGTTCTAAGGTAATAAGTTTTCCTTTTTGTGATCTTTCATTTCTGTGAAATAAGTTTTTTATTTCCATATTTTAACACTCCTCAATTAACTAAATTTTTAATTAATTTATTTTTTACTACTATATTAAAACTGCTTTAAAAATCTGGCATCATTTTCATATAATAATCTCATATCTTCAATTCCGAATTTTGCCATTGCAATTCTTTCTACACCAAATCCAAATGCAAATCCTGAATATTCTTCTGGATCGATTCCACAATTTTTTAATACGTTAGGATGTACCATTCCACATCCTAATAGTTCGATCCATCCCTCGCCTTTACATACTCTACATCCTTTTCCGCCACATACAAAACAAGATACATCTGCTTCTGCACTTGGTTCTGTGAATGGAAAATGATGTGGTCTGAACCTAATTTTAGTGTTTTCTCCTAAACATTTTTTAGCAAACATCTCAAGTGTTCCTTTTAAATCTGTCATAGCTATATTTTTATCAACGACTAATCCCTCTATTTGATGGAATACTGGTGAATGAGTAGCGTCTACGCTATCAGAACGATATACGGCACCTGGACAAATAATTTTTATAGGTGGTTTTTGGTTCTCCATTACTCTTGCTTGTACAGGAGAGGTTTGACTTCGTAATACAATATCATCGGTTATGTAAAAAGTGTCTTGTACGTCTCTTGCTGGATGGTCTGGGGGTGTATTTAATTTATCAAAGTTATAGATTGCTTTTTCTACTTCTGGTCCATCTGCTATTTTGTATCCCATTCCTAAAAATATTTCTTCTACTTCTTCTATTATCTGTGTGATAGGATGTAAAGAACCTATTTTTATTTTTTTGCTTGGTTCTGTTACATCTATATTTTCTGTTTCTAATTTCTTTTCTAATTGTTTTCTTTTAAATTCTTTTTCTTTTTCTTGTATTAGCTGTTCTAATTCATCTCTTACTTGATTCACTAAACTTCCAATCACGGGTCTTTCTTCTGGGCTCAAACTTCCCATTCCTCTTAAAACTACGGTTAGTTCCCCTTTTTTTCCTAAGTATTTTACTTTTAATTCATTTAGTTCTTTTTCTTCTTTACATTGGTTGATTTCTTTTACTGAATTTTCTTTGATTTTTGCAATTTGTTCTTTCATAATCTTTCATTTTCCTTTCTAAGCTTTTTAATAGGGACGATATGTTTTTGTTTGTTTATATTGTCCATAATTTTTTTGATTATTAGGATATCGCTCTAGTTTTTCTTTCTTCCCATTTTCTAATAATCGTATTTTTTTGAATTTTCTCCAAATTTTTATCATAATGGTATGAAAAAATTTATTCTTATTTTCAAATTGAAAGGTTATAATATACATATCAAATTCATTTAATGCTATGCTAACTTTTACTTTTTTATTAGGGAATTCTTTTTTGGTTTCTTCTATGCTTTTTTGCACTTCTTCACCACTATAAACCTTAGCATCTAAATAGCATTGTAAATTTTTATTGGGTTGCATTTTAACACATCCTTTTCAACATCCTTTTTACTTTGTAGTTTGAATCATAAATGATTATTTAACCTTATCAATTTCCTATCTAAAAAGCCACTTCCTCCTATTCTTATAGGACGAAATGGCAAATTTTCGTGGTACCACCTAAATTTATTAGTTTTTTACTAACCTCATTATCGTTTTAACGGTTCGACCGCTTTTTCTTACTTTTCTCATTTCATTCTATTTCGGAAAAAGACCTAAAAAGTGAAATTTCAATAAATCCATATGAGATGATTTTCAGCCACGATCATCTTCTCTTTTTCATATTTTATGATTTATCTACTTTGCTTTTTAATTGGTTTTTGTTTATCACTATTCTATATTTTAACATATTTTCTAAGATTTTACAAGTGGTTTTTCTTAATTTGACTCAAATTTCTTTTTTATCCAATCTAAAATGATATTACCTATTTGTTCTTCTTTATTGCTATAAAAATGATTGGTATTATTTATTATTTTATATTCAAAATCATTACAATTTTTCGCTTTTTCTTTCAGTAAGTCTAAATGCAAATAATTCTCTGTTTCATTGGAACCAGAAAAAGTTAATATGGGAACTTTTATGGATTCAAATTGATACCAATTTTCAGAATTCCCCATAATTGGTAAATTATCTAGGTTAGAGTTTTTATTAAACCAATTATAATAAGTTTGGGAACTTATATACATATATTCTTCAAATAAATTACTAAGAAGCTTAGTTGAATTACCATTATCGATATTTTCTTTTGCTTCCTTAAGTAGTTTTTTATAATCTTTTTGACGATATAATTGAAGCCCTACCATATCTGGAGCACTAGCAAGAATTAGACCCAAAATATTAGGTTGTTTTTTATAATAATAGTAAATTAATTTGTTACATCCATAACTATGACCCATTAAAATAAATTTTTTATATCCTAATTCTTTTGCTTTGTTAATAGCTAAATCAATATCTAAAATGCAATCCTCAAAAATTTCATACATACAACCACACCTTGTATAAGAACCATCTCTCATTTGTATATCATTTTCTATGGAATGTCCTCGATTGTGCTGATAAAGAAAACCTATATTATTTTCCAATAAAATGTTCCCACATACCACAGAAAAATAATTGTCTAGTATGCTTTGACACATTCCATGTATAAATATTACACATATATCTTTTTTATGACTATTGAAATGAACCATAGGAAGTCGTAAATTATCTTTCGTATAAGCATTATTAATAAACTCTATTTTACTCATACTATATCTCCCTTTATTTTTTTAATTGTTACTAAATCTATATACTATCATAATATAGATTTTCTGGTGCTACATCTTCTCCTTTTTCCCATTCTATCGTATTTCCTGCTACTTTTACATTTTCAAAATATTTTCTGTTTTTTAATCTCTGATAAAATTTCTCATGAATATATTTTTCCATGCTAAATATTTTTTCTTCCCCATTTTCGAATTTTAACCACAATTTGTAATTTTCTAAAACTTTTATTTCAATTGGTTTTGGCACTATATACATTCATATCCTCCCCCTTTACTTTAAAGGATCTATTTTAAAAAATTCTCCTTGTTCGTGAATTAACGCCCATAAACTTTCTAGTTCTTCTTGGTGAATTGATATCCAAGCTTCTACTAATTTCCTTTTTTTGTATGGAATTTGTCCTTCTAAGATGTTTCCTCTTAAATCGTATACTGCTTCTAATTCATTATACCTTACATGTATATGCTTTTCGTGATGTTTTCCATTTTCATCAAAAAACATTTGAATAATAATTCCATAAAATTGTGAAACAACTGGCAATTTATTACCTCCTTTACTATATCATTCTTTTTTACTTTTTTCAATATTTTGGAAATTTAAATGTAAGAATTACATTTAGAAAAAGAATAAAATCGTCTAAATAATATATTATTTTACATTTTTTATCAATCATTTTTTGTATAAATTCACCTAATAATCATTAAAAAATTACTGTTCAGTCTTATTAAAATACTACAAAAAAGTTGATATATAACTATATAGTTATATATCAACTTTTTATATAGCATAACCTTCACTTGCAAAAAGTCGAAACCTAAATTTAAACAATATATTCAATTCTATTATTCGGAAAAAATCGGTTCATTTGTTCACGTAAAAAAACTTCTGCTTCTCCTCTAACATCATTTTTATACCAATACTTACCACGTCCTCTTCCTGTCATTTGTTCTTTATCATATAAAGAAATCGCATTAGGAAAAGCTTCTTCATTTATTTTTGTATGAATATAGCTATAAGTCATAAATATAATTTCAAAAAAGACATCTTTTTTGACTTTTTCAGATAATTCTGTATATAGCCTTTCGATTAACTGCAAATATAATTCTTTCCAATTCTCAACTAAAATAACAGGTGCAATTAAAATACCAATTTCATACCCTGCTTCTTTCAACTTATTAATGGCTTCTATTCTACCCTTTAACCTAGATGTCCCAAATTCTACTTTATTAATAATCTCTTCTGGATTAACACTCATTCTAATAGTAATCCTACCTTGATGATTAAGCGGTAAAATAGGATCTACCATATCAAATTTGGTTGGAAACGTTAATTTCCCTTGCTTCGCTTTTTGAAAATTCTCAATGGTCCAGATTAAATTATTGGTAATTGTATTTTCTAAGATTAGGTCACTATTACTTCCAATTTCAAAAGTCAATTCTTTTTCTGCTCTTTCTGAAGTTTTAATGATTTTATCTAGCATTTGTTCTCGATTAACAAATAGGCGTAAATAGGCACATTTATTGTAATTACATACTAAATAGCAATACATACAAGCTGCTGTACAACCAGACGAAGTATAGGGTACTAAGTAATCAGATGTTTTATGATTTTCTACAAATTTATGTGTTTTTCTAACTCCTATAATAAGGTTTCTTTTCATATCTGCAAATTCTTTATTAGATTTTTTCCTCATTTCTTCTATGTTATTATGATTTTCTATTTCTACCTTTGGTATCTCTTGGTATTTATCCATTAGTTCTTTTCCTAATGGATAATCTAAAATTTCTTTTTCAAAATAAATCGCTTTTGGTTTGAACATTTTTATCCTCCTTGATAAATCTATTCTAACCAAAAGCGATTTTTACTATTCCTATTCTATGGCGTTTACTATTTTATGCATGGTTTCTTCTTTATAATCATTTTCAAAAATATAATCAAATTCAAAAGGTTCATAGTCCATACTTCCTGCCTCTCTTTTCAAAAAATATTCTTCTGATATTTGATCTCTTTCTATCACTTTATTTTTTCTTTCTGCATCATCTGCTTGCATTAATATTTTTGTATCACATTTCCCCCAATACTTACTGTCAACTGGCAATAAAGCCCATTCCAATATAATCATAGAGGGTTGTTTTTGTAAAATGCCATCTAATATTTCTTGCATATATCCCCAAGTAATTTCTGTTAACTTATCCATTTTTTCTGGATTAGAAAATACAATATTTCCTAATTTTTTTCTGTCAATCTTGCTATTGTCTCCTAAAATTCCTTTCCCGAAAATTTCACATAGTTTATCCTTGATTTTTTCATCGTCAGTTGCTTTATGCCCTATTTTATCAATATTAATACTATCGCACTTTAGTTTTTTAGCAAGTAATGCTGCTAAGGTTGATTTTCCGCTTCCTGATTTTCCTGTTATGCCTATTATTTTCACGCTTTTCTCCTTTTTCTACTTACCCATTTTTCTATAGATTACATAGTCATAATCTAAATTATTTATTTCGTCCTTTGGTCCTTTTTCCCTACTTGTTTCTTTCCAAATTTCTGTATTAATTTTAGGGAAGAAGCTATCTCCTTCAAATTCTTCGTCAATTTCTGTCACATACATTTTGCTTACATGTGGCATTAATAAATTATAAATCATAGCTCCACCAATAACAAAATTTTCTTGCTCATTTTCTATATATTCTTGTATTTCTAACATAGAATGAACTACACTAACATTTTCATCCTCTACTTTAAAGTCAGGATTTTGACTAAAAACAATATGCTTTCTGTTTGGTAAAACTCTTCCTAATGATTCAAATGTTTTTCTTCCCATAATAATGGTATGTCCTGTTGTTAATTCCTTGAAATGTTTTAAGTCTGCTGGTAAGTTCCATACTATTTTATTTTCTTTTCCTATTATATTATTTTTTGCTTTTGCTACTATGATACTTAACATCTTTTTTCTCCTCTTTCTTTTCTATTTATCGCTATTATTCTTTTATTCTGCGACTGGTATTTTTCCTAATTTTATAGTTTGGTTATATTCATATCCCTCGATTTCAAAGTCTTCTACTTTGAAATCGTAAAAATTCTTGGTAGGATTTTTTATGATTAGTTTTGGGTGTACGTCTTTGCTTTCTGCCTCGATTAATTTCTGAACCAATGGTATATGTCTATCATATATGTGACAATCTCCTATATTATGAGTTAGTGTTCCTACTTCTAATTCTGATACTTGAGCAAACATATATTGTAAAGCCGCATATTGCATAACATTCCACCCGATTTGCTGCTAACATGTCTTGTGAACGCTGATTTAAAATTAAATGTAATTTTCCTTGTTTTACAATCCATTGGGTACTAAATAAACATGGCTCTAATCCCATATCTTTTAATTCTTCATGGTTAAATATATTTGTCACAATTCTACGACTAGATGGATCGTTTTTTAATAAATATAAAACATAGTCTACTTGATCCATTTCTTGTATTCCTTCTTTTGTTTTAAATTGATATTTTTTCCCCATTTGATAACCATAGGCTTTTCCAATACTTCCTTCACTGTCAGCCCATTGATCCCAAATGTGAGAATTTAAGTCTTTTATGTTATTGGATTTTTTTTGCCATATCCATAATACTTCATCTATGGCTCTTTTATAAGATCCACTGTTATTTCTTATTGTAATCATTGGAAATTCTTTTGCTACGTCATATTTGTTTGATACTCCTACAATCGATATATAGTTTGCTTCCGTTCCGTCTTCCCATCTGGTTCTTACGTTTGTGCCTTCTGAAGAGTAACCATTTTCAATAATTTCTTTACAGGTTTCTATAAAATGTTTATCCGCTTGTGTCATTTTGATTCCTCCCTTTGTTTTTTGCTTCCCAAAGTATATCATATTATTTTTTAAATTTCTACTTTTTTCTTTCTGTTTTTACAATTTTGTTGAGTAATGATTCCTGTAACACCTGCGAAAAGTTAATTCCTACTTTTTCTGCTCTTTTATTTAACCATTCTGGTATGGTTAATGTCTTTTTTACCGATTTTTTCGTTCCATATTTTTTTGAATATTGGTCAATATCTAACAAAAGTAATGTTTTAAAACCTTCTCCTTCTATTTTTATTTGCTCAATTTGTGATGGTTTTGGGATTTCTTCTTCCTCCTCTATGGCTGTTAATATCCATCCTAATGCTGCATCTTGTGCCATTTCCATAGCTTCTTCTAAAGTATCACCTTGCGTAACACAACCTAATAAATCTGGTATTTCTACACTATATCCTCCTTCTTTTTCATAATAAAAATTGGCTGGATAAACTAATTTCATACCTTCCACTCCTTCTTTTTTTCTATGATACCTGCTTGCTTTTGTATTGATTTAACAACTGCTTTCTTTAATTCTTTACAATGTCTTGGTATTGTTACTTTTCCTGGCTTACTATTATGTTTATATTGATAATGTGAACCTATTGTTTTATACAAGTACCATCCATCTTTTAATAAAATTTTTTCCATTTGCTTAAACGTCAATCTATCGCCTTCTTTCTTATTTTACTACGTGCTATACGTATTGTCAATTGTTTTCGTGATTTTTTTTAGATTAAAAAGATTTTAAGTTAATATTTAGATATAAAATAAAAATTTTTTAAAATAGGAATATCCAAGCTTCTGCTAAGCTCAAATATGTTTTAAATCTATTATTTTTACTTATTTATCTTCCAATTCCCATTTAGGAACATACTCTTCCTCATGTTCTCCCAGTTCTTGTACATAGCCATTTTCTATTTCTAACTCTTCTATGTAATCCTCTATTTGCCTCCATTCTTCCTTTGTCAATTTTCGATTTAGTTCTTTTATTTCTTTGGCTTGATAGGTTGGAAAATATTGTGCCATAACACTAATATAAATTTCATTTGACACATTTTCTTTCAGCCATTTTAAAACCTTTTTACTATTAGGAATATGATTGGGCAATACTAAATGCCTCACCATAACTCCTTTTTTCATCATTCCATATTCATTCCATTGAGGAACTCCCACTTGTCGAATCATCTCTTCGATAGCTTTGGTTGCTATTTCAAAGTAATTATTAACATTAGAATATTGTTTTCCTAAGACATTTTCAGCATATTTAAAATCTGGTAAATAAATATCAATATAACCTTCCAATAATTTTAAAGTTTCCACTTTTTCATAGGCATTCGTATTATACAAAATAGGAAGAGTTAGTCCTTTTTTTCTTGCTATTTGAATGGCTTTTATAATTTGTAATACATAGCTAGTAGGAGTAACTAAATTAATATTTTCTACTCCTTTTTCTTGTTGTCTTAAAAATATGTCTGCTAATTCTTCAATCGTAAAATCCTTTCCTTTTCCCAATTGGCTGATTTCATAGTTTTGACAATACTTACAATTCAAATTGCAATTTGAGAAAAAGACCGTTCCCGATCCTTTTTCTCCACTAATACATGGTTCTTCAAAATTATGTGTACTATATAAAGCAATTCTTACTTTTTCTATCGCCTTACATTTTCCTATTTTTCCTTTTTCTCGATTACTATTACATTCATGGGGACATATATTACATTTTTCTAGTGTTATCATGTTTCCTCCTTCGTTACTAATGTGCTAAATACCATACACTTTTTGTACCTGTAATTTTCCATTTTCTAACTTTAATACCAGTTTCTTTTTTGTTAGCTTATCCACATTGCTTTTTGCAATTTCTTTAGCTTCTTTCTCATCTTCGCTATTAACCCTTCCAATCTCTTCTCCTTTTAGATTTCTTATAATAATTTGATTGTTCCCTTCTTTAGTAGAATGTGAATAATCCTCAATATATTCTATAATTTCAACTTCATATCCTTTTTCTATTCGACTAATTTGATTTAATAAAAATACATCCTCTTGTTGATCTAAATTAATTTCAATAGGATAATATTTATTATTTTCTTCTTCATAAATTAAATATTCTGTTCCTTGTTTTGGAAATTCTTTTGTGAAATTCTGTCCAAATAACTCTTTGGCTTTATCTTGTATTTGCTCATAAGAAATCTCATAGTCTTCTAAATTTTTCTGAACAGCTTGCCATATCCATTGTTCATTCGCTTCGTCAATTGCTTCAAAGCATGGTAACGCTTCTCCTGTTATTTCTTTCCACATATATATTTGTTCCATATAGCTTTCTATTTTTTCTATTTCTTCAATATTAATATTGGATTTCTTTATTCCTATGTTTTTATATATAAGCATTCCTAGAAAAATAACTGCTAAAATTACTATTACAATCCATAATTTTTTCATCCTCATTCCCCCGTTTTAGCTTTTGTATCTTTATCGTTTTTTATTCTATTATACTATAATATATTTTTTATGAAATAACAAGAGAACAAAATATTGTGCCATTGGGGACGGACCTTTTTGGCAATTTCTTTGTTATAAATAATAAATAGAAAAAATAAAAAAGTTTTTTGTTCAAGCTAATTTTTATAAAAATTGTAACTTCAATTACTTTTAAGCAAAACTTTTTTATTTTTTTCTATTTATATTCTACAAAATTTGAGAAATTGCCAAAAAGGTCCGTCCCCAATGGCACACTTTAAAAAGATATCACCACTTTAAATAAATCTCCATCTATATAGATGTCAAATTTTCCACCTTGTAATTCTGTTAAGCTTTTAGCTATGGATAATCCTAGTCCACTTCCTTCTGTATATCTGGATTTATCACCCCTAACAAATCTTTGCATCAATTCTTCGCTACTAATATTTAATCTTTCTTTCGATATGTTTTTTATACTCATTTCTATTTTATCTTTTTCTTCTTTTTTCATGTCAATATAGACTCTTGAATTCTCTAAGGCATACTTTGTTACATTGCTAAATACGTTTTCTATGACGCGATATAAATAACGATTATCTGCTTTTATTCTAATTTCTTCCTTTGGCATATTGGTTTCAATTTTCAAATTTTTTTCTTCAAATCGATCTTTAAATTCACCCATACTTTGATTAATTAGTTCTTTTAATTTGATTTCTTCTATGTTCAATTGCACATTACCTGAAGATACTTTGGAAGCTTCTACTAAGTCTTCTGTTAATTTTTTTAATCTTTGTGATTTCCTATCTAAAATATTAATATATTCCTTTACTTTTTCATCTTGAATTTCCTCTTTTTTTAGTAAATCCACATAATTGATGATAGAAGTGAGTGGCGTTTTGATGTCATGAGATACATTGGTAATTAATTCTGTTTTTAGTCTTTCTGACTTCAAACTTTCTTCAATAGCATTGGAAAATCCTCCTGCAATATCATTGATATAAATTGCCATTTCTTTTAAAATTCCTTCCAGTTCTGTATCATCTAAGTATATATCATTATTTCCTCGATATATTTTTTCTAAGGCTTCTTTGATTTCTTCTTGATTTCTAATATACTTTCTAATTCGATAAAATGTCCATATCCAAAATAGCAATAAACCAATAATAGCTAGAACACTTCCTAAAAGACAACCTGCTATTACACTTATGAATACAAATCCCCAATAATACCAAAATACTTTCTTGATGGCTGGTGTCTTTTGGCTGATTTCTTTTCTATATTTGTTTATTTTTTTATATAACCAATTTATGATTTTATAACTTAGAAAACTTTTCCAAAATGTTTTAGCTTTTATCCTTTTAATTGTTGTAACACCCCATACCGCACATGCTATATAGCCAATCAAATAAGATATTATATATACGGTTATTACAATAGCTTGTACATAGATATCAAAAGTATTTACGATAAAGGCAAAAACAAATAGTATTACATTACAACAAACTATACTGATGATTTCATAGGGAATCTTGTCAAATGTATTTAATTCAATTTTTTCAGAACCCTTTTTATAACCGATTGCCCAAAATAAGTAGAAAGCTATAGCTACCAATAATAGTAAACTTAAACTACAAGTATATATGGGTAAGGTTTTATGTTGTAACATAAAGTCATATATATTCTTATTAAATAAAAAACTATTCATATTGCCTGGTTCTTCTTCATAAAAACTATAAATATCATAGTCTTTCCACTTTTTCGATTCTTCCCCTGTAATGGAATCATAGTTAACATGATGAAAACTATAATTATATTTAATATTGTCTTGATTAATATAAGTCAAATTGGTTTCTATTTTTCCTTCTACTAAGTTCCAATAAATTTCTTGGTTTTTCATTTCTTGTATTACTTTTGATATTAGTGAATTTTTCGCCTGTCTCTCTATCAATAATAAGATAATTAATGTAATTTCCTATTACTGTATTAGTGTCATGTATATTTTTCTCACTAAAATAACAATAGAGATTTCCTTGTTCATCTTCTAATTTATCAAAATATTTAGTCTTAGCAGTAGATTGACATCTACCTATTTGGTTAATAAAAAAGTATAAATACTGATTTGCAAAATTTTCAGTTTGTGAATATTCTATTTCTTCTTTATTCCCAAATTCACTTAAAAACATCATATGTACTATACTCAATATAAGAATGGCTACTAATATTGGTATCATAATATAACATATTATTTTTAAACTACTTGAATTTCTTAATTTCTCCATTTTTTCCTCCTACAAAAGATTTCGAGACGTCGCCAAAGATTGCCAATGGTTCTGGGTTTAAATCCCCTCTTCAATTTTATAGCCAACTCCCCAAATTACTTTTAAGTATTTGGGCTCTTTGGGATTAATTTCTATCTTTTCTCTTATGTGTCTAATATGTACAGCTATGATATTTTCTGCTCCAAACCCTTCTTCCTTCCATACATTTTCATAGATTTCTGGAATGGAATATACTTTTCCTTTGTTTTGTAATAAAAATTTCAATATATTAAATTCTGTTGCTGTCAATTTCACTTCTTTTCCATCTACGGTTACTTGTTTGGTTTCATCATTGATTACTAATTCTCCTGTCTGATATATTTTGCTATTATCGTTGTTTTCTAATGCTCCTAGACTTACATATCTTCTTAGGTTAGAATTAACTCTAGCAATTAGTTCTAATGGATTAAATGGTTTCGTAATATAATCATCTGCCCCTGAATTTAATCCTCCTATTTTATCATAGTCTTCTGATTTAGCAGATAATAGAATAACTGGTATACTTTTATTTTTTCTAATCTCTTCTAATGTTTCTATTCCGTCTTTTTCTGGCATCATAATGTCTAATAGGATAAGATGTATTTCATTTTCTTGTACTATTTTTAAAGCTTGATTTCCATTATAGGCTTTTAATATGTTATATCCTTCTTTTTTTAAATAAATTTCAATGGCTCCTACTATTTCTTTATCATCATCCACTACTAATATATTATACATTTTTCTCCCCTTCTCTCTTTTATAGTATATCACAATCTTTATGAATAAAAAATAGAGAAAATATTAATTTTCTCTTAAATCCCTACTCTTTCTATATGCAACCATCTAATTTTCTGAAAGTGATACTCTGAAATTGGCTTATCTAAACTATCTAATGTATGAGATGCTATTTGGATACCTTTTAATGTAAATTTATTTTCTATTTTTACAATTACCAGTGTATGTCCAAATTGCTCTCCATCAAAAGATAATTGAGCAATATCTCCTATTTCTATTTTATTTTGTGTGGTTTCCATTGCTTGTGGTCCTATTCCCTTATTTGTAGTCAAAAACTGATATAAATATTCTACTCCACTCCATGATGGTGATTTATTATTTCCATTGCTGTAATACCAACCTATGTCTTTGGTATAGTTCATGGTTTGACTTCCTGCATGAATGCATTGGGAGGCAAAACTGGTACAGTCTCCACCTACACTGTCAAAGTTATAGTATTTTGGATTTCTTGCTAATGCCCATTTTCTAGCATATTCTACTACTGCTAGTCTGTTATATTCTTTGTATTTCATGTTAATTTCCTCCTTAATAAAATATATGCTCTTTTATGTAATAATGGAATAGATCATAAAAAAAGAAACAACCTAAGCTGTTTCTTTCTCATTTTGATTTTCAGGCATTTGTCTTTTCTTTTTTACTATTGGTTTACGTACTGTTTTTTCTTCATTTATAACTGTCTGTGGGTCTGTACCATTTAACACGGTATCTTTTGTTATCGTACATTTTTCAATATTAGGATTAGACGGTATTTCGTACATAATATCTCTCATAATCTCTTCTATAATAGAACGAAGACCTCTTGCCCCTGTTTTTCTTTCAATTGCCTTATCAACAATTGCCTCAATTGCTTCTTTCTCAAAGACTAACTCTACTCCATCAATTTGGAATAATTTTTCATATTGTTTGACTAAAGCATTTTTAGGCTCTACCAATATTTTAACAAGTGCTTCTTTGTCTAGTTCTTTAAGAGTTGCAATAATAGGTAATCTTCCTATAAATTCTGGAATTAATCCAAATTTCAATAAATCTTGTGGTAATAGTTCTTGGAAAATTTCATATTGTTTTAATTCCTCTTTACTTTTTATTTGACTACCAAATCCAATGGCTTTTTCACCTGTTCTATTTTTAATAATGTCTTCTAATCCCTCAAAAGCTCCTCCACATATAATTAATATGTTTTCTGTATTAATTTGCAGTAACTCTTGATTTGGATGTTTTCTTCCTCCTTGTGGTGGTACCGATGCAATGGTTCCTTCAATAATTTTTAGTAAGGCTTGTTGCACACCTTCTCCACTGACATCTCTTGTAATAGAAGGATTTTCTGATTTTCTTGTTATTTTATCAATTTCATCAATATAGATAATTCCTTTTTCTGCTTTTTGAATGTCTCCATCTGCTGCTTGGATTAGCTTTAATAAGATATTTTCCACATCTTCTCCTACATATCCAGCTTCTGTTAATGTGGTAGCATCTGCTATGGCAAATGGTACATTTAAGATTTTTGCTAACGTCCTTGCTAATAATGTTTTTCCACATCCTGTTGGTCCTAATAACAAAATATTACTTTTTTGAATTTCCACATCTTCTTTGGAGGCATTTTCTTCATGTGCCACTCTTTTATAATGATTATATACCGCTACGGATAATGTCTTTTTTGCTTCTTCCTGCCCAATTACATAATCATCTAATATTTTCTTTATTTCTTTTGGACTTGGAATATTGTTTAACTCATTTAAGGTATATCCCGCTTTTTCATCCTCATATAATTCTGATTCTATAATACTGGTACAAAGTTCTACACATTCATCACAAATGTATACACCTGGTCCAGCTACTATTTTTTTTACATTTTCTTGTGCTTTTCCACAAAAAGAACATCTTACACTTTTGGGTGTATCATTCTTTGCCATCTTTTACTTTCTCCCTTTTAACTTTTACTTATCTAATTTTATTTTCTTTTATCCATAATACCATCAATCAATCCATACTTCAAAGCTTCTTCTGCTGTCATATAATTGTCTCTTTCGGTATCTTTTTGGATGGTTTCAATGGTTTGACCTGTTCTATCACTTAAAAATTGATTCAATTTTTCTCTTGTTTTTACTAAATGGTCGGCATGAATTTTTACTTCTGTTGCTTGCCCTGAAATTCCGCCACCACCGATTAATGGTTGATGAATTAAAATTTCAGCATTTGGAGTTGCAAATCTTTTTCCTTTTTCTCCTGCTGCTAACAAAGCGGCTCCCATACTAGCTGCCATACCAACACATATAGTTGATACAGGGCATTTAATGTAATGCATGGTATCAATAATTCCCATACCATCTGTAATAGAGCCTCCTGGTGAGTTGATGTATAGATTAATGTCTTTATCTGGATCTTCTGATTCTAAGAATAATAATTGTGCAATAATTAAACTAGATGTGGTTGGGTTTACATCTTCTCCTAAAAATATAATTCTATCTTTTAATAATCTTGAGAAAATATCGTATGATCTTTCTCCTTTACTGGTTTGCTCTACAACATAAGGTACTAAACTATTTCTTTCTAACATAATTTTCCTCCTTTGATTTATTGTTTTTATTTTAAATAAAAACGTTTATAAAATCCAAAAAGCTAGGGTTAAAACTTAACTTTTTAATTTTACCCCAAGCCTTTCTTTTATTATCTTATTTTATTTTTGCATTTTTTACTAAGAAATCCATTGCTTTTTCTGATGCTAATCCTTCTTTTATGTATTTTCTTACATTTTCATTTTTTAAGAATTCTTCATCTTCTTCTTTTCCATAGTTCTTAGCCATTTCTTTTAATTTTTCATCTACTTCTTCGTCTGTTGCTTCTATTTTTTCAGCTTTAATAACTGCTTCTAAAGCTAATCTTGATTTTATCGCATCGATTGCTTGCGGTTCATATTCTTTTCTCATATCTTCTTCTTTTTTACCCATCATTTGAAGATATTGTTCTAATTTTAGACCTTGATAAGATAATCTTTGCTCTATTTCTTTTAACATATTATCAATTTCTAATTCTACCATTCCAGATGGTATCTCTACTTTTACATTTTCACATACTGCTTTCATAACTGCTTCTTGTGTTTCATATTTTGCCTTATCATCATTTTGTTTTTGTTGTTTTTGTTTAATATCTTCTTTTAATTCTTTTAAGGTATCAAACTCGCTAACGTCTTTTGCAAATTCATCATCTAGTTTTGGTAATTCTTTTTTCTTGATTTCGTGAACTTTTACTTTGAAGGTCGCGTCTTTTCCTGCTAAATCTTTTGAAAAATACTCATCTGGAAATTTTACTTGAATGTCTTTTTCTTCTTCGATTTTCATACCAATGACTTGATCTTCAAATCCTGGAATAAAGGTATTGCTTCCTATTTCTAATTCATGACCTTCTGCTTTTCCACCTTCAAATGCTGTTCCATCTACAAATCCTTCGAAATCGATGGTTGCAATATCTCCACTTTCAACTGGTCTATCTTCAATTGAAATTAATCGTGAATTGTGTTCTTGCATATGTCCTAATTCATGTTCGATGTCTTCATCTGATACATTATACTCAATTTTTTCAATTTCTATACCCTTATATTTTCCAAGCTCTGCTTCTGGCTTTGTTTGCATGATTGCTGTAAATATTAAGTCTTTTCCTTTTTCTATTTGAGTTACTTCTATATCAGGTCTACTAACAACTTCTAATTTATTTTCTTTAACGGCTTCGTCTAAAGCATCTCCCGCTATTTCGTTAAAAGCATCTTCAAAGAAGATTTCTTTCCCATAATATTTTTCTACGATTTGCATTGGTGCTTTTCCTTTTCTGAATCCTGGTATATTGAAGTATTTTGCAC
>CAOJRU010000011.1 GCA_948442365.1 uncultured Clostridium sp. | reverse complement strand
AAAATAAATATTATAATAAATAAATTAAAAATAAAAAATGTTATAAATAAGAAAATAAGAAAACAGAAATAAAATTAAATATAAAAATAATAAAGAAAAATAGTGGTAAAAAATATACAAAATTAAAATATTATCTAAAAATAAGGATACAAAAAATGTAATAAGAGGAAAAGAGATTTTCAATTTAGAAAAAAATGTTAGAAGAAAAAAAGCGGTTATTTTTAAAAACAAAAGAGAAGATAGATAGGTTAAAACAGTTACAATAAAAAGAATTAAAAAGAAAGATAAATCGTATAAAAATAGTAATAAAGAAAGGAGGTAATATTAGGCATAAAAGAAGAATTAAAGATTTTATAATAAAAAGAAAAGAATAAAAAAGGTTTACATATAGTAAAGATAAAATAGTAAAAAGAGATAAAAAGGGAAGAGAAGAATTTGTAAAAGAAAACAGAAATAAAAAAGTAAAGAGTTAATAAAAGCAAAAATAAAAAATTCTAAACTAATAATTTATAATATAATTAAAAAAATATATACAATAATTATTTATAAAAAATAAATTCGAAAGAATGAAGAAAAAAATAAAAACCATATAAAAGTAGAGATAATAAATAAGCCAAAATACAGTAAAATTTTTATATTAAGCTAATAAAATTACAAAATATAAAAAATTTAAGCAGAACAACAATACAATTAATATAAAAAATAAGAATAATAAAAATAAAAAGATAATCTTCTTTTTTTATTAAAAAATAAATAAAAAGTTAAAACAAAAAAATTTAAAATTAAATTTTTAATATTATAAATAATTAATAAAATTTATTTCTACAAAAATAGTTATTTATAAAAATAGTAAGATATAAAAAAGCAGATGTGAAATAGTTACTAAAATGTAAAATTAAAGAAAAGAAAAAAGGTGAAAATATTAATCATAGACAAAAAGAATGCTAGGCATATAAGCGAAACGTAAAAAATACGATAGATAGAAAAAAATATTATAGTTTACATATAGTGTATATAAATAGTAATTTAATAGATAAAAAAGAAATTTTTTAAAGAACAAACACGAATAGAAAGATGAAGAAATCTTCTAATAAAAAAGTAACTAAAAAATTAATTTATAAAATTATATACAAATAATTAAATAAAAAATTGAAATATAGTAACAAAAATTTTAATTGGAAAAAAATTATTTTACAAATTAAAGGAAAAGATTATAAAAGAGAAAATAAATTTGTGAATCTAGTTACAACAAAGAAAAAAATAATAAGAGAAAGATAAAAAAGTTATAAGGAGTAGTAGTAATATGTGTGGATAAAATGTAAAGTAATTAAATAAAAAATAGTTTTCTTAATCCAAAAAAGAAAATATTAAGAAAAATGTATTTATAGTAGAGTAAAAAATAAATACAAAACAAATAATTAATTAGTTACCATATAAAAACAAAAAGAAGATTTAAAGAGGTAAAATAATAGTGGATAGGTATAAAAAACTATTATATATAAAAGAAAATGGAGAATTACAAAATTGAAAAACACATAAACAACAGTTTACATATAGTTGAGAAAAAGAATAATGATAAAGCAAAGAGTGTAAAAGATTAAACATAAGAAAATAATTAAAGCAAAAATTTAAAACTTGAATAAAAAGCAATATTAAAATTAATTATAAATTTTTAATTAAATATTATTTCATTAAGAAATAAAGAAAATAAATAGAAAAAAAATAATATAAAGTAAAAAAGTATTATTTTATTAAAGAAAAGAACTAAATAAAAAAACAGTAAAAAAAGAAAAATAAAAAGAAGAGAAATTCTATTTCTTTTAGTTATTATTAATAGAAATAAAATAAAAAATACTAATATTGTTAAGTTAAAAAACTCATTTTCTAGTTATAAAGTGCAATTAAAATAATAAATCATATATACAATGAGTAGAAAAATAGCAACAGAAATTGGTTGCATTAAAGATAAAAAGAAAGAGAAAAAAAGAATGTGAAAAAACAATGAAAAACAGAAAAAAGCTTAGGTATAAAAGAAAAGCAGAAATAATGTAAAAGGGAAAAATAAGGATTCAATAAGTTTACATATAGTACAGAGAAAATGATGAAAAAAGTTTTTTCAGATAAAATATTTTTAGTTTAAAGAATAAAAACAACAAAAGTTCTAAAGATATAAAAATACAAATTTCAATAATAAATTTTACAATCAAAAAATAATTTAAAATTTAAAATAATATATATTACTTTTTACTCAAAAATAATGAATTATTTATAAAAGATAAATAAAACTAAATTTTAATTATATAAAATTTTATTATAATAAAATCAATGTTAAAAATGTTTGATAATAGAAATAAAAAAATAACAGTAAATAGTAAAATAATAATTAATTAGAATTAAGGATAAGTATAAATATAAAGGGGAATAGAAAAAAGCAATATAAATAGTTACAATTTTAAAAAGAAAGGAATATAAATGATAAAACAAACGTACCGTTAAATAAGGGAAAAAGAATATTATAATATGAAAATAGAAGAAATAACAGTTTACATATAGCAGACAAAATATAAAGTTTGAACTAAAAAATTTCACCTTAAAAGAATAGAAAAAGTCATAAATATTATACAAAAAATTTCATTCTTAATATTATATATAAGCATAAAAAATAAAAAAATTTAATATAAAAATGTTTTTATATTAAAATATTATAATAAAATTTTATTAAAATTATAAAATATGAGAAAAAATATATAATAGTACTAATTTTTATGGTAAAAAAAATTATAAAAAAATTAATAAATAATAAGATGAAATTTTTTGTAACATTTATATCGTTTTATAAAAAAAAAAATTAAATTATTAACTCCAAAATTTTGCTATATGAATTAGAATTTTACAGAATAATTACAAGTATTAAGTAAAAAATTGCGTTCAAGATAAAAGTATAAATTAGTTACTATATAAGAATAGACAAGGAAACAATTTTATATTATTTATGGTGCTAATAAAAGCCAAGAAATATTAGGTAAACAAGAAAAAGAAAGGATAGAAGGAAAAAAAGAAAAAAAGGGAAAATAGGTTTACATATATAATACAAAAAATAACTTGTAAAATAAAAATATAATACGAAATAAAAAGAAAGATAGCGTTTCTAACAAAAAAAGAAATAGCATATGAAATTATGAAAAAAGAAAGTAAAAGTAATAAAAAATATTTTATATTACAACTATATTATTGTAGTAAAATACAAAAAGAAATTTATTAATTAATATAAAAATGGCATTTATGAGTAAACTTTTCTTAAAGATAAAGATAATAATACAAAAAAAATATTATAATATTAATAAAAAAAATAATTACAATTTAAAATTCAATTAAAATATAGAAAAAATTTAAGATAAAGAAAAAATCAAGTTTCTGGAAGATAATTTGTAAAAAAATGTGTTGAAAAATTGGTTACCTAAAAAATAAAATAAATTTGTTAAGAAAATAAAACAGATGATATATGCTGAAAAATAAGCAGATTTGAAAGAACAATAAAAGATTAAGTCTACATATAATTGAGAAAAGATAATATTTTGAAAGATGAAATTAGAATAGAACAGTTTTTAATTTTAAAAAAAATTTATAAAAAAAATTAACAATATAGAACAATTTTATGAAAAAATATATATAAAATATTTATAAAAAATAAATTTTAAGTAAAAAAAACAATTAAAAAATAATTATAAATAATTTTTTTTATAAAAAAATTAAAATTTAATAGATATATGAAAAAAATAGTTATAAATTAAATAGATATTTTTATAGTAGAAAATGAAATGTGTCATTTGTGTGACAAGAAAGTATTAAGATAAGTTTTAATAAGTGATGCGTTTGATAAAAGTTATAGATTTAAAAGATTAGTTGCAATTTAAAAGAAAAATCAAGAAGTAAATAATTCTAAAATTGACAGCAAGAAATCTATAAAGTCTTAGGTAAATAGAAGAAATATTATAAATAAAAGAAAGAAAAAAATATATAAAAATAGTTGACATATAATTTGTAAATAGTATTTTATCAATAAAAAGCAACTAATTTGAACTGATAAGTGAAATTTTACACAGTAAAAGTAATATTAAAAATAATTATAGATACATATAACTTTAAAATGAATTAGTAATTAAATTTTGACAAGTAAAGTAAATATATTTTATCAAAAATGAATCATACTTATATAAATGAAAAAGAAAGAAGGAATTAATATGGAAATATTAGAGAAAAATAACAATATAAATTTAAATAATAATTTAGTAAATGAAAATATGCAGAAGAGCTTTTTAGAGACAGCATTAGGAAAAACAATTAATACAGCAATAGACGTTGGTATAAGAGCAATATTACCAGAATTTGTAGAAGATCAAGTGATTAATATAAAAAATAATCTGCTAGATTATGGATTAAATGATGGTATAAAAAAGACAATAGATGATGCCATTGATTTAGGAAAAAGTGCTATTGGCATTGTAACTGGTAAATTTGAGAATATTTCTCAAATGCAAAATGCGGTACAGTCAGGAGGAATAATTGATGGTATGTCTTCTTTATTAGATACAATAATAAATAAAGTAAAAGAAGCAGGATTAATTAATAATACAGTAGCTAACACTATCAAACAAGGTAAGAATGTAATATTAAATAATGTAGAAAAAAATATAGAAAATAATTTTGAAGAACAATATAAAGTGATTGAGAATACCAATAAATATATTAATAATTGGAAAGGTTATTTCAAACAAAAAGATTTTGAGGGAATGAAGAAAGAATATAATAAAATAGAAAAACAATTAAAACAAATTGCCCCAATTGAGAAAACCATTAATGATATAAAAACAATAGAATTATTACAGAATTTAATAAAAAACAATGGACAAGATTTTGATTTGACACAAGATGAATTAGCGTTAGTAGAGAAATTGAAATAAGATTATTATGAAAAAGGAAATAGAAAGTAAAAAATCAACATAATTGTCACCGCAATATAACTAGGAGATAATATATTAAATAAATAAAGAGTCTCAATTTAATGAGACTTTTTATATTCTAAGATAGATATAAGGGATTCCACATAAAAGTGTGTAATCTTATAGGTAAACAAATACGAGGTATGAGAAGTAATCTAAAAGGTCAAAAAATGTGAATCATGCTTTTTTGGCTCTATGTCACCTTTATAAGTCTTAAAAAATATATGAGAACAATTTATTATTTCATAAAAATATTTAAGATTAGCTTCAGAACTTTTGGACAAGATTCTATTAATCTTATGGAGAGTAGAGTTATTTGTGTTATCACCAAATAAGATAAAATCTGTGGAAACTCCAGTGAAAGTAACAATTCTACATAATGTTTTTAAACTAAGAGAACGTTCTCCTCTTTCTATTTGTCCTAAAAAGACGTCAGATACATCAATCATTTCAGAGAATCTTTCTCGATTCATTTCTAGTTCCTCTCGTATACTTCTTATTCTTTCGCCAACTTCTAAATTATTTGGTATTTTTTCTTCCATTATAAAACCTCCATATATATACAATTTATTATACAATAAAAAGTAACATAATCTAATATACTAAAAGAATAAACAAATAACATGCGAAAAGCATATAAAACGTGAATAAAAATGCTTAAAACGTATAAAAAGAAGGTCAGAAGGTAAATAATAGAAAATAGGAGGAGATTGAATGGAAGAAAAAATAAGAAGTAAAAATGTGATAGAATTAATTTATCAAGCAGAAGAAGAAACATTAGACGAAAGAATAAAACAAGCTAATAGAAAGGTAAAAAATCAAATAAAAGATATTAACATAAAGGAGCTTTTGGAAGATACATCGAAACCAAATGAATTAGAAAAAGCATTTGAAAAAATAGAAGAAAATTATAGTATAAAAATAGCAGAATACAATAAGAAATTCTATGAACAAGGATTTATAGATGGGATTAATTTAATGATAAATTGTTTCAAAACATAGAAATAGAAGAAAACTAATTCTATTTTGAAACCTTAATTTCCCTAAACTTTTTCTATAATTTAGGCTTAATTTGCTTGCAAAATTAAAATTGTTTTAGTATAATACAAGTGTAGAAATTATAAGGAAAAGACGAGAAAGGGAGTAAGAAAAATGGAAGAAAGAATGGACGGAAAAATCATAGAAAGAGACATCGAAAAAGAAATGAGAACAGCCTATATTGATTATGCCATGAGTGTTATTGTGTCAAGAGCACTTCCAGATGTAAGAGATGGTTTAAAACCAGTACATAGAAGAATTCTATATGCTATGCACGAAGATGGAATTACAGCTGACAAACCATACAGAAAGTGTGCTAATACAGTTGGATCAGTTCTTGGTAGATATCATCCACATGGAGACAGCTCAGTGTATGATGCTATGGTAAGATTAGCACAAGACTTCTCTATGAGATATATGCTAATTGATGGACATGGGAACTTTGGTTCAGTTGATGGTGATGGCGCAGCGGCTATGAGGTATACAGAAGCAAGAATGGCGAAAATTTCAGAATATATGTTATCTGATATTGAAAAAAATACTGTAGATTTTATGCCAAACTACGATGACAGGTTACAAGAACCAACCGTATTACCAGCTAGAATACCAGCACTTTTAATTAATGGATCATCAGGTATTGCAGTAGGTATGGCAACAAATATACCACCACATAACTTAACAGAAGTAATTAATGGGATTATTAAAATAATTGATGAAGATGAAGTGACAGACGAAGACTTGATGAGTGTTATTAAAGGACCAGATTTCCCAACAGAAGGAATTATTTTGGGAATGGAAGGTATTAAACAAGCTTATAAAACAGGACGAGGGAAAATAACTTTACGTGCAGAAACAGAAATAGAAGAAATGAGTGGAAATAGACAAAGAATTATTGTTTCCTCTTTGCCATACCAAGTAAATAAAGCAAATTTAATTAAGGCTATTTCAGATCTTTCAAAAGAGAAAAAAGTAGAGGGGATTTCTGAATGTAGAGATGAATCGGACAGAAAAGATAGAGTAAGAGTGGTAATAGAACTAAAAAGAGATGCCAATCCACAAGTAGTATTAAATCAATTATTTAAGCATACACAAATGCAAACAACCTTTGGAATTATCATGCTTGCTTTAGTAGATGGAGAACCAAAAATATTAACATTAAGACAATGTTTAGACTGTTATATTGACCATAGAAAAGATGTTATTTTGAGAAGAACGCAGTTTGAATTAGATAAAGCTTTAGCAAGAGCACACATATTAGAAGGATTAAAAATAGCACTTGATAACATAGATGAGGTAATTAATATAATACGTGCTTCTTATGATGATCCAAAAGAAAGATTAATGGAGAGATTTGGATTATCTGATATCCAAGCACAAGCCATTTTAGACATGAGATTAAAGACATTATCAGGTTTACAACGTGAAAAAATAGACGAGGAATATAATCAATTAATGGAATTAATTGCTCATTTAAGAGATATTTTAAATAGTGAAAGATTAGTATTTGAAATTATAAAAGAAGAATTAATTGAAATAAGAGATAAATTTGGAGATGAAAGAAAAACTAAAATAGTAGCTGCAGAAGGAGAAATAGACCTAGAAGATTTGATAAAAGAAGAACAAACGGTAGTAGCATTAACCCACTTTGGTTATATTAAGAGAATGCCAATAGATACTTATAAAAGCCAAAGAAGAGGGGGAAAAGGAATTACAGGAATGGCAACGAGAGAAGAAGATTTTGTAAAACAAATCTTTACAGCTTCAACACATGATGTAATTTTATTCTTTACAAACAAGGGTAAATTATATAAACTAAGAGGTTATGAAATTCCTGAAGCTGGTAGAACCGCAAGAGGAACAGCAATTGTGAACTTATTAAGTTTAGATGCTGGAGAAAAAGTGTCTGCTGTTATTCCACTTCAAAACTTTGCTGATGGAAAATACTTGCTTATGGCTACTAAAAATGGTCTCATCAAGAAAACAGCATTAAAAGAATATGATTCAAGTAGAAAAACAGGATTACAAGGAATTACATTAAAAGAAGATGACGAATTAATCGGTGTTAGACTAACAGATGGTGAAGATAATGTAGTTTTAGTAACGAGAAAAGGTATGTGTATAACCTTTGATGAAAAAGATGTACGTCCAATTGGTAGAGTTTCACAAGGTGTTATTGGAATTAGACTAGATGAAGAAGATGAATTAATTGGAATGGAATCTGTCATTGCTGGAGGAAAAGCAACATTGCTTGCTATTACAGAAAATGGATTCGGAAAAAGAACAGAATTAGATGAATATCGAGTACAAAATAGAGGCGGAAAAGGAGTTATTACTTATAAAATCACACCAAAAACAGGAGAACTAATAGGTGTAAGAATTGCTGTAGAAGGTGATGATGTTATGTTAGTAACTAATACAGGAACAATTATACGACTAAAAGTAGATGATATTAGTGTTCTTGGAAGATCAACACAAGGTGTTACTTTAATGAGAACAAATGATGGCGGTAAGGTAGTAAGTGTAGAAACTTTGAGCAATGAAATGCAAGTAGGAGTAGAAGAGGAAGATAATGGATAATAATTTTGAGCGTGAGTTAGTAATAATAGCAGAAGAAATGGCAAAATTATATAAACATACAGATAAGATAATGACAACAAAAGGTAAGATATTAGTTGATATAAAATTTGATATTAACGAAAGGCAAGTAGATATTACGTTAACAACTAGAATTAAAAAGTTATTACAAAAATATGGGAAAGAATATACACCAGATGAATTATCAAATCTACTTAACTCTGTAAAGAGACAAGCGAGTAAAAAAATAAATAGGTATAGGAAAGAGATAGGAATCAAACAATTTGAACCCAAAAATGGTGATATTGCACTAAACGATGAGGGAAGATAAAACAGTAAAAACCAACTTGAATTTCAAGTTGGTTTTATGTTGATTTTTTTATCCTTTTACATTATTTTTAAACCTTAAATCATCTCCAAAGAAACAATAAATATCATAGTAACCAGCAATACGAGAGCCAATACGTTCTTCGTAATGATTGAAAATATCTTTAATATTCAAGTTACTAGAAATAATTGTTTTAGTAGTTTTATGATTTAGATTTAGAATTCTAGTATTTAAAATAGTAAAAAGTTCACTTAATTTCATACTATTTAGACTTTCTGTTCCCAAATCATCAATAATAAGTAAATCTACATTCAGAACAGATTGATAAATATTGTCGTTTGGATTTTTTTGTTTACTCATCTTATAATCTATTACACTTTCAAGTAATACAGGAGCAGTTTGATAAAGAACAGTTTTTCCAGAATTTAATAACTTCTGAGCGATACAATTCGACATAAAAGTCTTACCGTAAACCTGTATTACCTACAAATAATAAATTTTTAGCGTCAGGATTATCGAAATCCTCAACAAATTCTAGGCATTTTTGCTTAATATTTTTCATATTTTCTCTTGGCGAAATATTAAATCGATACTTGGCAACATCTATTTCATCTGAAAATAGTCTTTCATTAAAGGTATCAAAATTCTCCTTATCTAAATTTGTCATATTGGATTTATGGAAAGAAGTGTCTAGTAATTTTTGTTTTAAGCAATTACACATTTCGGTTTTATTATAATCTTTCTTAATATAGCCTGTATCATTACAAATGGAACACTCATAGTTAGGACTTAAATAATTACTAGGTAATCCAGAATCTTGTAGAATACAAGCCTTTTGATATTTTAATTCTTCTGCTTTTTGATTTAATTCTGCTAAAAAAGATACATTATGTAAAAGTATATTTCTACCAGTTGAAATAGCAAAATTATTCAATTCTTCTTCAATTTGTTGAAGTTTAGGAATTTTTTGATATAATTCTTCTTTTCTTTTTTCCAAATCCAATTCTGCTTTTCGCTTTTTTTGTTCATATTCTTTTAGTAAAGAATTTAAAACTTCATTAGTCATTTAATCCTCCTTGACTTCCTTGATTGGCATATAAAAAGTCTAAATTATCATAATTTCGTTGTTCATAATTTCCTTTATCTACTTTAGCTTTTAGATCTTTAGCAGATTTTTCCTGTTTTTTGCGTTGTTCTAAAAAGGCTTGTACTTCTGCTGCCGTTTTCAAATTTCTTTCATGCCAATCGGTTATGACTTTATTGATATATTCAAAAGTTGGATTTTGTTTTAAAGTAGTTCTCTTTAAAGCAATTTCGATTACGTTCATATCGTATCCAAAATTTAGAACCCAATTTTCAATATAAGCTTCTTCATATTGTGTTAAGCCATTATATTTTCCTAATTTTTTGCTAATGGTTTTCTTAAATTGATTCAAATTCTCTTGTTTTTCATAATATTGATCCAAATCGTTCCAAGTTTTTACTTTATTAGAAGCCCAAGCTTCTGCAACGGTTTGAATGTAATTTCTATGTAAGGCACTTCTTTTATAACAATAATCAAATAAAGCAATCATAACTTGTTCATCAAATTCATATTTTGTGAACCACAAATCAATGTCATTATACCAAGAAGGTCCCATAATTCCTTGAAAATACATATTATTAATATGGTCAATAGCTTTTGCCCTTGATTTATTTTTTGCGGTTTGCTCTACTTTTTCTTTTGACATAGTTAAATTAGGAGTATAAAGATTATGAAGTGTAGATTCTTGTAAATCTATTATAATAAAACCATTTGTCTTTTTTAGAATTAACTCGTTATCTTCTAAAAACTTAATGCCATCGTTGATGGTTTTAATGGGAATATTTAACTTTTTTGATAAATCGTTTAATTTAATATCTTTACCATATTTAGATAAAAAAACAAGATAAAGATAAATTTTTAAATAGTCTCCAGGTATAGCAGATAAATATTCTGAAAAAAATATATCTGGGATCATCGTTTCTGAAAATAACAGGGATTTTTCTTTTTGTTCTAACTTCATTTTAATCTCTCCTCTAATGCAAAATAATTGGTAATTCAAATTATATCTTTTTTAGACAAAAAATTCAAGTGATTTTCAGTTCAAGTTTTGAATTTTTAGATTTTGCTTCAAATTCAATTGAAAATTAAAGTGAATCTCATAAAAATAACATAAAACCAACAATTACTATTTTTTGTATAAAAACAATTTAGGTTTCATGATAAAACCGATTAAATAAGAGAAAACATAGACAATATTTTCCCCATTAAAACCAGCAAAACTAAGCAAAAACAAAGGGAAACATAATATTACAAAAGCGAAAATTTTTATAGTTAAATCCCTAAAAATTAAATGAATTAAAATAAGAACAAGACCATACCAAAGTAAATTAACAAAAGCAGTAGAATAATCGATAATGCCCAATAATTTGTTTTTAAAATCGTAATTCTGAGGAAAAATAAACTTCACATAAATCACCTCCTTGTTTAAAGGAATCGTTCAAAGATTTTCTTTTTAAATCGGAAAGATATTGCCGAATGATTACAAATTAAGATTTAATTCCAACAAAGTTTTTCACAGATTGTGAAACTTCTGTGGAAACACCACCAATAAAATCACGAACCAAAGAATTTGTTTTAATTAAAGCATAAATACCTCCAACATAAATAAATTTAGTAAATAAATTAGTAGAGGAATAATCCATAGAAAATAGAATTAATAGTACAATAGCAACAATAATCTGAATGAATAATAATGAAAATAAATTACGAAACCAGGTTTTAAAAAACCAGTTTGTTTTATCTAATGTTAATGATAAAAAAGCAAAAGGAGAAAGCAAAATAAATACTTTAATTAAAATATAACGAAGTGAGTAAGAAAAAACTAAATTTAATAGAGATATACTCAAAGTACCTTTAATTAAACCATCTAAAGAAAAGATATTAAGAGAATTCGTATCAATCGATATATTAGTATTAATAGTAGTTATTAATTCTGAAAAGCAAATATTTTTTTGAAATAAACTTTCTCCTAAATTACGAATAGCAAGTGAAATATTAGAAATTATGTCGACAATTAATTCGATTAGAAAGAAGGAAAAGTTCATAGCAATTCCAAATAAAATTAGTTTAATAATAAAGCTAAAAGGGGTTTCTGTTTGGGTATAGGTGAAATGTGCTATTAAATATCTTGTAGCATAATATAAAATAAAAGCTAATAAAAATGAATTGGCAATTAATAAAATACCGTTGGAAGAAGAAGTACCAAATAGATTTTCAAAATTCTTATCTTGTAAAATATCAGAGTTAATAAAAGTAATGTCATCTAGTACAGAATAGAGATTATTGTCAATCGAGCTAAATAGCGTTTCAAAAATATGATTGATGGTATCTATAATAAGTTGTGTGATATTATTTGAATTTTCCAAAAGAACCTCCTTAACTAATAAGTGATTTGATAGCAGATAAAATTAAATCAATGGCAAGAATAAAGGCATAAGAAAATAAAGAACCTTTTATTAATTTTTTTCCCATTCTAATTTTTTCTTCGTCACCAAAACTAAATTTTTTCATAAAAACTCCTGTTCCAACAGCAACGGCTGCAGCAGGCGTTGCAATTTTTAAAAGCCAGTCTTTAATACTTTCAAAAGCTGAGGTAATTTTACTTACAATTTGAGGATCACCCCAAGCAAAAGAAATAGAAGAAAGTGTATGTAAAAATACAAGAAATATAAAGATTGTAAATGTAATATAAAAAGTTTTTTTGCTCATAGAATCAAGCTCCTTATCTAATATATTTAGGTTTTTATGAGGTTTTACCTATAAACCAATTAGCTATTTTCTTTGAAATAAGGCAACATAAGAACCTTTTGAGGCGTATAAATTTTATTTCCATCTGACAAAAATGTAAGAGATGAAAAGGTTTCCAAATTTTGAGTAAAAAAATTTGTTTCAAAAATATAATCATTTTGAGAATAAGAACTAAAAGTTTCTGAAATATTAGAACTTTCTGAATTTAGCGTATTGGTAATGTAGCTAAAACGAGTTTGCTTGGCACTTTCTGAAATACTTTTAGAAGTTCTTTCTTTTTCTTCTTTACCAAGCTGTTTTTGTGCTTCTTCAATGGTAAAAATATCATCAGTTCGAAACCATATTTTATTGATTAAATTTTGAGTGATTACTTTTACTTGTGATTCATCTTTTAAGGTTGCTTTTAGAGAAGAGTAGCTTTGTGTACTTACTATATTAATACATTTGGCTTCTCTACTTAACGAAAAGAATTCACTATCTGATTTAGTAACGTATTTATCATATTCGTCACAGATAAAAGCAGTAGTTTTAGCTGAGTTATTCGATAGGTTAGAAATAATTTCGGTTTGAAAATCTAATTTTAAATAAGCTGCAATTATTTTAGAAAGAGAAGCATATTCTGATAGGTTCATATTTAAAACGACAATTTTTCCTTTGCGAATTACATCAGAAAAGCCCATAAAAGATAGTTTTTCTAAAGGAGCACAAAAAGTAGACATAACATCAAAATCCGAAACGAAGAAATTAGTAATACGAGTAATCTCAGAAATTAAAATTCCTTTTGTACGAGAATCTAAATTCTCAAATTCTTTTTGAAAAAAATCTAAACTAGAGTTCAATTCATAAATTTGTGAGTGAGATAATTTCGCAGAAATAAATAAGCCTCTTAAAATATCAAGTTTTTCTTTATAATAATTTGGTATCGTGACTAACTTATGAAGTTCTGAAAAAGTAACATAATTGTTATTGTAAAGCCTACACAACTTAATACATTCTGTCAAAATTTCTTCTGCTTTGTCAAGCCAATAGGATTCAGAATTGTTTTCAGAAAAAAGTAGAAGAATTCTTTTTAAGCGGTTAGCTAATACTTGGGGTTTCAAATTTGGTTTATGTAAAGGATTATAACATGTATTGGATTTTAATTCAATAACAATTAAATCTTTTTCTAATCCAAATTGCTTCGCATATTGCTGTACTTGCTCATAAAAGTTTCCTTTCACATCTAAAATCAGCATGCCAATCTTTTTACTGGGATGGGTATAATTAAATTTCATTAATTGTTTGGTAAAGGGATACATGGCACTGGATGTTTTGCCAGAACCTATTGTACCAGTAATTAGAAAATTTTGATACAGACCTTTTTCAGGAATATAAATTTTTTCATGGGACAAATTTTCTCCTATTAATAGACATAAAGTATCTTGCTTAAACCTATTAATATGTTGTTCATTTTTTATCCTAGTAGATAAGGTTCCCAAAAAAGGAAGCTTTTGAAGAATTCGAGTATAGATAATATGACCTAATATTAAATGAGAAAATAAAGAACACATGATATATATAATTTTTAGTAATTGCCATAAATCTGAGTTTTTAGAACAAATATCAAAAGGATGAAAGCCATAAGTAATGATAATTTCTTTAGCAGTAAAAATAGGATAAAAAGTAGAAAAAGTAACATAACTGAATATAATACAAGATAGGAATAAAAAAATGGATTCTTTTAAATATTTAGAAATAAAATAAAACCTCCTTTTAGAATAAATTTTTTTTAATTTTTAATTTGGAACCTTGCTTGTTATGAAAAAATATGATATCAAAAAATGTATAAAGTGAATATAAAGTAATAAAAAGATAAATAATAAAAGTGATAAAAAATAGGTCAATTAGTTTAGAAATAATGTCACCACCTTTCAAATTTTTACCATAATACAATATATTTTTTGTTTTGTCTATACTTTTTTGAAAAATTGTGCTAAAATTATAAAAATAATAGTTATTGTCAGTTTTTAAATTAATAGAAGGAGCAGATAGTAACGAATAAAAGGAGGTTTAGGAAAAATGGAATTTAATAAAGATACTAAAATAGGAGAAATTTTGGAAAAAGCGCCTGAAAAAGCAGAAATTTTGTTAGAAGCAGGAATGCATTGTTTGGGGTGTCCCGCATCGCAAATGGAAACATTAGAAGAAGCTTGTGGGGTTCACGGAATTGATGTGGAAGAATTAGTACAAAAATTGAATGCTTAAGAAGGCTTAGTTTATGCTCCAAATGAAAGAGAAAAAGTAACATAATTGTTGCAAAAGGATAAAATTGTCTATTCAAAGATTTATAATTGATTAAAAAAAATCAAAATGGTTATAAAAAGACAAAAAATTTTCATAAATCTATTGACAATTAACTCAAAACAGTGTAAAATATAAAAGCGTTGTACTTAGCAACGCATAATGTGGGCTATTAGCTCAGGTGGTAGAGCACTTGACTTTTAATCAAGTTGTCCCGCGTTCGAGTCGCGGATAGCTCACCAAAAGAATATCTATCGATGTTCTTTTATGGCCCCTTGGTCAAGCGGTTAAGACATCGCCCTTTCACGGCGGAGACATGGGTTCGATTCCCGTACGGGTCACCAAATTTGCCACTTTAGCTCAGTTGGCCAGAGCACCGCACTTGTAATGCGGGGGTCCCCAGTTCGAATCTGGGAAGTGGCTCCAATATTGTCAGTAGTCTTGAAATAGTCTTGATTGCTGGCTTTTAAACTTTTTATTGGTATGAAAATACCAATATTTTTTATGTCGAATGAGAGACATTTTTAAATTAGTCCCCAGTTAGTCCCCATATAGTCCCCACTTTTTAATATAATTACATAAAAATAAAAAAGAAAGCCAAATATATTGACTTTTTAGATTATTTTTCGTATAATAATTATAGAAAGATGAGATACCACAGAAGTGGCGGTCATTAAAAATTTATATTAAATATGCATCTCTAACGGCCAGGCAGAGATGTGTTTTTTTTGTTGTCTAATTTTCTTATTGTAACAACAAGCGCCACAAATAAGGCAATAGCGACAACAGTTACCATTGCAAGTTCAATAAATAGTATGTATATAACTAGTAAATAAACTTGGTCAAATAACATATGTATCGCCTCCTCTCTTATGTAGGATAGCGACCGCCACACTCTGCTTCTCTCATCTTCTTAAAGTATTATACTTACTTTTTTATTATAAATCAAGCGAACACTATAAAATAATTCTCATTAAATAACCATACTATGCAATAATTCTTTTATTGCTAATTCTTTCAAAAAATCACTTCCAATTAAAAAACACCTACATCAGTAAGTGTTATATTAGAAATTTTTATATATCTTTAATTTGTTTTCTTAGAACAAACTATAAATTTACTATTCTACTATAATCTATATCAATAGACTTCCACAGATTTTGCCATCTTTTATAATATTTATCACATATATGCTTTACCAGTAAATAATTTTCATCTGTATTTGTATTCATTATTACATCTTGAAAAATAAGTTCTTCGCTACTATCATTTGTTTTATAAAAAATATAATAACCACCTTCATGTCTAAATGGTCTTTCATAAGCTATTTTTGTAATTTCAATGTTATCTTCTGTGTTCATAATTTGTATAATTTTATTATATTCTTCTTGGTTTAACTTTGTATTTTCTCCAAACTCAACTATGAAATAGTTACCATTCCAAAACGGATCTGTAATAATATAGTAAACTACTAAAAATACTATTATAGCAAAAAACATTATCACAAGAAAAAGTATATTATTTGTTTTTTTTACTTTTTTATAATCTTTATCCCATTCTTCTTCGTTCATATAGCATCTCCTTTAATTTTTTTATAAATGATTTTACCTACCTTCTTGCAAACTTGTAAGAACAGCAAATCCCAATCCATAAAATGATATAATTCCTATACTTGCTGATATTATTAACGCTACTAAAAGTTTTATAGCAATTTTTATATTTGTACTATTTTTTGCTTTTTTTAGTATAAAAACTAATTGTATTAAAAAAACAATTAAAAAGATAATTAATGGATATAATATTAACTGCATTTTTTATTTCCTCCATCATTACATAATTTAAGTATCCGAACTGTCAAATATCGTTACAATTGCAGGATTCTTCTTATTAATTGTATTTCTATCTAATACAATGGAATTAATATTGTATTTTGCAGTTTCCAAATCATTTATAGAATTTATATTACCGCCTTTACTGTAAAATTTAGTATTTGAATTAAATTCTATAAGGGTCTCAAAAGTTTCACTTGTTAAATCATTTCCAATTAAATCACCATACTTTATTTTTACAAGAGCTGTATCACCATTTACAATATTTATATCTTTTATTTCTATTGAATTTGCAAACATAATTCTTTTATCTTCTGTTAAAGTGAAATTGTATAGTAATTCTTGATTTAATTCCTCTCCTGAAATATTTCTGTATATAATAATTTTTCCTTCATTATGAAGTAAATAATCACCAACTTTTAAATCTACTACATTCATATCTTTTGTAGTTCTTCCATTTAAGTAAGAAAAAGCATTTTTGACAATATAATATTGTTCTGTATTATCATGAGAAAAATAAATGTAATTTTCGTCTATATTATATATTGGTCCTGTAAAGTAAAATTCACCATTTAATAGGTCTTGTGTAGCATCTTGTGGTTGTTTATTTATATCATCTTTGGAAACATCTTCTTGAAAGGTATAATTGCTTTCTTCATTAAAGTCCGGAGCTTTTTCAGAGAATCCTTCTATAAAAATCATTGACCATATAATGAAAATCATTACAAAAAATATAATACCAATAATCGATATACATTTTATTTTTTTAAATTTGCCAATTATTAATAATATGCTTCCTAAAACCAATAATAAAATGCTTAATATTTCAATAAAGTTTAAATACATAAAAAATCACCTTTTCTATATTTAGTCAAGACAATTATACCATACATTTAAAAAGTTTCCCAGTTTATTTTAGACTTTTTCATAGGATTCTTTTCAGCTTCGTTTTCTTTTTCGTACTATAAAAGACTAACATTAGCATTGGTAACATAAAATACATAAAAGCCTAAAATTAATATAAAAAATAAATGGGGAATAGTGAAATTAGTCCCCATTTATTACCCAAAAACATAACTTAAAATAATCCTAAATAATTTTTTCTAATTTATTTTAATTTATAATAAATTTTTGTTTTAGCTCTCAAAACTATTGAAACATCAAGAAAAATCGTGTATAATCAGTAAGTATAAATGATTAAGAAAACGAAGGCGAGATACAGAGCCACATCTCTTGTAATGCGGGGGTCCCCAGTTCGAATCTGGGAAGTGGCTCCATATAAGGTCAGTAGTCTTGAAACAGTCTTGATTGCTGGATTTTAACTATTTTTTCTTTGCAATGGCATTCCGGATTTTCACAAGTACAATATTGTAACTTTGTCTATAAACTCGCCATTTTCATAGCAATATTTACAATAATCCACATTTATACTTGCATCTCTATTTGTACCTAATTGTTCATTCGATATTATAGGCATACCACAGCTTTGACATATTTTATATCATTTATTTAAGATTTCCTTCATAGTTGTAAATTTATCTTCTTTTAAATCATAAAATCCCGTAAAGTTCCCTTTTTTATCATACATCCAACACAAATCGGTCCCATAAGGTGCATCATATAATAATAACATTATTGGTGAAATTTGATTAATAGATTGTGCATTTAAAAAAACAAAATTTTTTGGATCGCTAACATATGAATCATCATCATCACAAGAATAGATTGTCCAACCATTTGCTACATATATGGTACTCTTTTCTCTATAGGTGTATCGTATTGGCCTCCCTGAATAAACATTCTTTGAAACTAGAAATGCACCATAAGCATCATTATTAATCATTTCGTCTTCTATCTTATCTTTTGAAGTATTTGACTTTTTAAATAATCCCATACAAACCCCATCCTTTCCTATTATTTAGCTATTTTCTCAATAAAAATTATATTAATTTTGATCCAAAAAGTCAATAGAGAGCAAACTTAAATCCAAAATTATTATTTGAATATTACAATCTTTTATGTTATAGTATATTTAAAATGAAAAAGAGGTATAAAAATGGAAAAAGTAGCAATCATAACAGGAGCATCCAGAGGAATTGGTAGAGAAATAGCAAAGCAATTGGCAAAAAGTAACATAAAAGTAATAGCCAATTATAACCAGTCTGAAAAAGAAGCTAAAGAATTACAAGAAGAATTGGCGAAAGAAAACATAGAAATTGACATAATAAAGGCTGATTTGGTAAAAAGGGAAGAAGCGCAAAAAATAGTACAATTTGCTCTAAATAAATATAAAAAAATAGATATTTTAATAAACAATGCAGGAATTAGTGAATATAGAATGTTTACGGATGAAACAGATGAGGATTGGGAGAGAGTAATAAATACTAATTTATATTCTGCTTTTGTTATGTCACAAGAGGTAATTCCTAATATGATACATTATAAAGAAGGATGTATTATCAACATTTCGTCGATATGGGGAATAACAGGGGCAGCTTTAGAAGTATTATATTCTATTACCAAAGCAGGAATGAACGGAATGACAAAAGCATTAGCCAAAGAATTAGGGCCATCTAATATTAGAGTAAATGCAATTGCACCAGGAATGATACAAACAAACATGAATGATAAGTTTTCAAAAGAAGAAATTAAAGAAATAAAAGAAGAAATACCACTAGAAAAAATAGGGAAAGTAGAAGATATTGCTAAATGTGTAAAATGGTTGATAGAAGATAATTATACAACAGGCCAAATTATTTCCATTAATGGAGGATGGAACATATAGAAAAGTTGCCAAAAAGTCCATATCCCGATGTTAAAATAGGGATTTTAAGGTTTGTCTTCTAATCCCTTATCTGCCAACCTGGAATCAATGGCAACTTAAAAACGACCTAACAGGTCGTTTTTTTAAGTATTTTCCGTATTAGTTAATTTTCTTTTATAGTTTCCAGAAATTATTTTTGGAAGATAAGTAATAATTTTATAAACGGCTAAGCGAACTTTTTTACTCCATAAATAAGATCTTCTTAATTTTCTAACAGGGCCTAAAGCTACTGGCTCATCTTCTAAAACTAATAATTCATGTTGTACTTTTTCTAGTGGAAAAATATAATTTTGACCATCGTTGTTATCCCAACAATCATTTCCATCCTTAAAACAGAAATTAAAAGTTTCGCCTTCTCCTAATTCTATCTCTGCTTGGAATCCTAAATCTGTTTGTTCCATTTTTATATCATTTACATTATCCCAATTTAATCCAAAACCGTAATGAATAGAAACTTCTTCAGAAGCTTCTTGAAAAAGTTTTCCTGTATAAGATATTTTAACTTTGCTATTTTCAACTAATTTATCTGTATTGAAAAATATGTTCTTTGTTAGCTCCATTCTATTTCTCTCCTTATTTATCTTTTGCTATCAACATTATAATATTATTTTCTACAATGTTCAAGTATTTTTGTGAAAAAACTTAAAAAAAGTTAATTTTTTTGTCAAAACGGAATAATAAAATATTTAAAACATAAGATAAAACAAATTAATTATTAAAAAAATATAGATAATTTTATTATTTTAATCTTATGAGAATATTCATGAAAACGTGAGAAATTTGTGAATAAAGAGTTGTCAAAAGATACACTTTGTGGTAAGATTTAATTAGAATAAAAAAAGGGGAAAATTGATATGAAAGCGTCAGTAAAAGAAAATTCGGAGGAAACGAAAATGAAAAAACAAGACGAAAAAGTAGACCAAAAGAAAAAGAATGAAGCAGAAATAGAAAAAAAAGAAAACAAAAAATTTGAGAAAGCCAAAGGAAAATCGAAAAAAGTTGAAAAAGAAGTAAAAAATATGGGAGAATACAAAAAGAAAAAATGGATTCTACCAGTTAGTATAGTATCTGTTTTAGTAATAGCCATATTTTTCTCTACTATTTTTGCTTTTGTCAATATTAATAATGAAAAGATAATAAATGGAATTTCTATTGCGGGAATTGACGTTTCAGGATTATCAAAAGAAGAAGCAAAAGTAAAAATAGATGATATTTATCAAAACAAAAAAGAAAGAGAAATAGAGATTCAATATCAAGATTACGAGGCTACTTTAAATCCAACTTTAATGGAAGTTAACTACGAAATAGAAAAGTCTTTAGAAGAAGCCTTCTTAATTGGAAGAGGCGACAACATATTTATTAACAATTATGATATATTATTTTCTTTTGTAAAAAAGAGAAATATAGATGTTAACATGACTTTAAATGAAGAAGTGACTAAACAATCAATAGAAGATATTGGAGTTAATTTGCCAGGAGTCATTATAGAATCTAGTTATGCAGTAGAAGAAGACGAATTATTGATAACAAAAGGAAAAGCGGGAGTTGTTATTAAAACAGAAGAATTATTACATCAAGTAAAAGAAAATTTAAGAGATATCAATAACGAACAAAATAAGATAGAAATACCAGTCGAAGAAAAAGTACCCGAACCGATTGATATAGATAAGATACACGAAGAGATACATACCGAAGCAAAAGATGCTTATTATACGAAAGAACCATTTACCATTTATCCAGAAGTAAATGGAATTGACTTTGATGTAGAAGCAGCAAGAGAACTACTAAAAGAAGAAAAAGAAGAATATATCATAAAATTAACCATAACAAAACCTAAAATAACCATTGATAAAATTGGACCAGAAGCATTTCCAGATCAATTAGCAACCTTCACTACAAGATATGATGTAAGCGATGTTGATCGAACTACCAACTTACAAATTGCTTGTCAAAAGATAAATGGAAAAATAGTATTAGCAGGAGATACCTTTTCTTATAATCAAGCATTAGGACCTAGAACAGCAGCAGCAGGGTATCGTAATGGAAAAATTTACTCAGGTGGAGAGGTAGTCGATGGAATTGGGGGAGGAATTTGTCAAATATCCTCTACTTTATATAATACCGTTTTAATGTCTAATTTAGAAATTGTAGAAAGAAGAAATCATCAATTTGTTACTTCTTATTTGCCAGCAGGAAGAGATGCTACAGTTGTATATGGATTAACAGATTTTAAATTTAAAAATACCAGAAAATATCCAGTAAGAATTGTAGCAAGTGCTAGAAATGGAATTGCGACCATAACGATGTATGGTATTAAAGAAGAAAATGAATATACTTTCAGTTTTAGTACCAAAACAATAGCCTCTATTCCATTTACAACCAAGTATGAAGAAGATGCAACTATGGCAGCAGGGACAGAAAAAGTAAAACAAAAAGGTGCTAATGGATTAAAAACAGAAACTTATATTACCAAAATGCTAAATGGAAAAGTAATATCAACCACTTTACTTTCAAGAGATACGTATGATGCTATGGCAAGAATTGTAATAAAAGGAACCAATCAATCCATAACGAATGTAGAACCTACTCCTGCTCCAGACAATTCAGTAACACAAGAACCAACACCATCAGTACCAGAACAAACGGAGCCAACAGAAGGAACCACAACAAAACCAACAGAAACACAAAAACCAACCAATCCAACAAAACCTTCAAAGCCAACAGATTAAACAACCAAGTAATAATAGGAAATTTGAAAATATTTTTATCCTATAAATAAAGTCCTTAGTCTTTTCTAGGGACTTTTAAAATACAACAATTTACTTGACAACTAAAGAAAAAGATACTATAATTAATGAAGTTCAAATTAATATTTGCGCCATTAGCTCAGTTGGTAGAGCAGCAGACTCTTAATCTGACGGTCGGAGGTTCGACCCCTCTATGGCGCACCAGTTGCAGCGATTTTAGATATAAAAACTGTTTACCAGTTTTAACATCTAAAATCCATTTTTTTGTTATCTTTAGAAATTTTTTATTTCCCAGTTATCAATTATTGATTTTATATAGCTTTTCTTTGTTTAATTTATAATTTCTTTTCAATCAGTAGTATAAAATAGCGTTTATTTATTTCAAGAGATGAAAGCGAACCTTGAAAAATAAAATAAAGAACAAAGAGTTGACAAAAATAAATACAATTGATAAAATGTCTACATAAAGCAAAGAAAGGAAAGATAAAATATGGAATTATTGGCAGAAATATTAGAAACCATGATGATAATAGGATTTGGTGTATCATGGCCATTATCTATTTACAAATCCTACACATCTAAATCAACAAAAGGTAAAAGTATCTTATTTTTATTTTGTATTGCCATAGGATATATTTGTGGAATTTTTTCGAAATTAATTTCTCATAACTTAAATTTAGCATTTTGGTTTTACATTCCTAATGTATTAATGGTTAGTACAGACATTGTTCTTTATTTTAGAAACAAAAAATGGGAGGCAAAAGAATCTGAAAAAAAATAGGAGAGAAATTTTATGAAAAATATAGAATGTCCCTATACAAAAGAAATGATAGATTCAGAAAATAAATTTTTACAATGTTTAGAAAAGTTTATTAAATCACCAGAAGAGATTAAATTAAAATTAAATACAAAAAAAACAACTACAATTGGAACATTGGTACCCATGCAAATAGGAAGAAACAAAGGAGAGAAAGTTCCAATTGAATTAAAAAATCGATTAGAAAGAGAAATATCGAAAGATATTAAAAAAGTAGATTTAACAAAACCTGACTATGAGTCTCCTATTATAGTAGTGCGGAAGTGGTGGAGCTGGATTATGTGCAGCCATTGAAGCGGCTGAAAGTGGTGTACCAACATTAATTTTAACAAAGGGAAAATTTGGTCAATCTAATACGATTCTTGCACAAGGAGGAATACAAGCAGCAACAGAGCCAGATGATTCACCAGAGATACATTATAAAGATACAATGAAAAGTGGACATGATAGAAATAATTCCAAATTAGTAAAAAAATTAACCAAAGAAGCACCAGAAGCCTTAAAATGGTTGTCAGACTTAGGCGTTACTTTCCAAGAAAAACCTATTTTAGCAGGAGGAGCTTCTAAAAATAGATTACATTCCGTAGGTGATTCTACTGGTGCTGCTATTATGAAAGCATTGTATCGAAAAATCAGAGAATTCCAAGAAAAAAAATTAATTACTGTTATAAAATATGCTGATGTACAAGAATTGGTAAAAGACGAAAAAGGAAATATAGCTGGTGTTATTTTTAGACAAAATAGTGAAACAGAAAAAAATGGTGAATGTAAAGTAGTAAAATCTAAAACAGTAATTTTAGCAACTGGTGGATCTGGTCAATTAGGATATTGTAATTTTAATACATCTAATTGCGAAGGAATGACAGGAGATGGACTTGCTATGGCATACCATGCAGGCGTTAAATTAATTGATCCAGCAGCCATTCAATATCATCCAACAGGAGGCGTTTTTCCAGTTAATTTTTCTGGTAAATTAATTAGTGAAAAGGCTCGTTCTTTAGGGGCCCTGCTATTTAATATAGATGGAGAGCCATTATTATCACAAGGAAATAGAGATGTTATTGTTAAAAATATGATGTATGAGATAAATAATGGAAGCGGGATAAAAACACCAAATGGTAATTCTGGTATTTGGTTAGCCACACCATTAATTGACAAAATACATGGAGAAGGAACTATTGAAAGAGAATTACCAATTTTGTATAAAAAATACAAATCAATAGGAATTGATATGACTAAACATGCTATTTTAGTATATCCTACGATTCATTATCAACTAGGTGGAATAGAAATTGATGAAAAAGGAAGAACAGAAATTCCCAACTTATTTGCTGTAGGAGAAGTAAGTGGAGGACTTGATGGAGAAAATAGGCAAATGGGAAATGCACTTGCTAACGTTGTTGTATATGGACGTACAGCAGGAAGAGAAGCGGCTGAAATTGCAAAATCTATTCCTATACCAAATGAATTAAATCTATCTCATTTAGATGATTTTCCAATAGAAAAAGAAGAGCTATTAAATGAAATTTAATCCTAGAAAGGAACCTCAACAATTAAACAAAAAAGTTTAATGTGAGGTTCCTTTTTTCTTCAAACGCAAAGCATTTAAAATAACGGTCAAACTACTAAAAACCATAGCCAAACTAGCAATCATAGGATTAATCGTAATACCAAAAGGAAGAAACAATCCCATACTAATTGGAATCATCAAACAATTATAGAAAAAAGCCCAAAATAAATTCTGTTTAATATTTCTAATTGTCTTTTTGCTAATATGAATCAAATGGATGATGCTATATAAATCATTCTTCGTTAAAATAACATCAGAAGCATCTGCTGCAATATCAGTTCCGCTATCAATGCTAACACCAATATGGCTACTTGCCAAAGCAGGGCTATCATTAATACCATCGCCACACATCATGACATATTTATTATCTTGTTTTAGCTTCTTTATTATGGCTGTTTTTTCAGCAGGAAGGACATTAGCCATAACATTAGTGATCCCAATATCTTTAGCAATTTTTTTAGCCGTCTCTTCATGATCACCTGTTAGCATAATCGTCTCAATTTTATGATCGTTTAGATAGGCAACTACTTCTTTACTATTTTTTCGAATCATATCATTAACACCAATAAGAGCTAAGATTTCTTTATTTTTTACCACATAAACAATACTATTTCCCTGACTTGCCAATCTTTTTTCATCTTCACCGTAGGCATTAGAAATATGGTATTTAGAAAGAATTTTAGCATTTCCTAAAATAAATTCTTGAGAATTTATGATTCCTATAATACCAAAACCACTTATATTTTCAAAGTCGTTTACTTCTAGAGTATTTAATTTATGTTCTACTAAATAGTCTGAAAAAGCTTTTCCAATAGGATGAGTAGACTTTTTTTCAATACTTCCTACCAATTGTAATAATTCTTTTTCTTCATAATTACTGTAATTCATAATTTCTGCTACCTTTAAAGTACCATATGTTAAGGTTCCTGTTTTATCAAATACAATCGTATTTGTTTTTTGAGCATTTTCAAGAATTTCACTTTTTTTCACTAAGATACCATGACTAGCACATAATCCTTCACTTACTACAATAGCAAGGGGAGTAGCTAAGCCAAGACTACAAGGACAAGCAACCACTAAAATTGTTACAAAAGTGGTAATAGCAGAACTAAAACTATAGCCTAACCCTAAATATGCTAGAAAAGTAAGAAAAGCAATAACGATAACAGCAGGAACAAAATAACCACTTACCGTATCCGCTACTTTAGCAATAGGAGCTTTAGTATTGGTAGCTTCTAATACTAATTTAACAATTTCAGAAATAGTGGATTCTTTCCCAATTTTTTCTGCTTTGTATTCTAAATAACCATCATAATTCATACTACCTGCAATCACTTTTTCACCAATAGATTTTAGCGCTTTTTTACTTTCACCCGTAATAAAAGCTTCATCTAAATGAGCTTTTCCGTAAATGATTTCCCCATCCACTGCAATTTTTTCACCAGGTTTGCTTACAATTATGTCACCTTTTTTGACTTCATCAATGGTAACTTGTTTTTCCGTTTCTCCTACTTTAATAATAGCATAGTCAGGTGTTATTTTTACTAACTTTTGAATGGCCTCTTTTGTTTTATCTGTACTAATACTATCAAGATACCTTCCTATCTTAATAAAAAATATGACAATAGAAGCGGATTCGAAATACAACTCTTCTACATAACTATGATTTCCTTGTAATATTTGATACATGCTGTATAAACTATATAACATGCTACTAATAACACCAATACTTACTAACGTATCCATATTAGGGGTTCGATGTATTAAATTTTTGTAACCACTCTTAAGAATATCGTATCCATAAATCAAAAAAGCTATGGTTAATAAAAATAAGATAGTAGTGTAAGGAATAGGATGGGTGTGCATATTAAATATTTCAGGAATGGGTAAACCAACCATATGTCCCATAGAAATATACATTAAAATAATGGCTAATATAGAAAATATAATGAATTTCGTTTTTTCATGGTGATTTTTATTTTTTATATCAAGTTCAGTAAATAGGCCAAGACTTTTAAAACCAGCTTCTTTAATAAATTGCTCAATTTTTTTTTGATTTAAAATAGTCTCATCATATTCAATTAGGCTGTTAGCCATAACTAAATTAACAGAAGCACTAAGGATTCCATTTTGTTTATTTAAATATTTTTCAAGTCCATTGGAACAACTACTACACGTCATACCATCAATAGATAAAATAATTTTTTTCATATTAAAATATTTCCTTTCAAACTACTTCAAAACCAATCGCTTGGATTTTTTCTTTTATTTCTAATTCACTTATTTGTTCTCGGCAAGTAATGGTAACCATTCCACTTGCATGGTCTGCGACTACTTTTTTGATTCCTTTTATGGTTTTTAAGGCATTTTGTACTCTATTTTCACAACCTCCACAAACCATTCCATTTACTTTTATCGTGATTTCTTTCATAATTTTCTCCTTTTTTCTATTTTTATTTTTTAACTTTTAAAGATCTTAAAGCATTTATAATTGCAATGACAGAAACGCCAACATCAGCAAAAACCGCTTCCCACATAGTAGACAAACCACAAGCGCTTAAAACCAATACCGCAACTTTAATGGAAATAGCAAAAATAATATTCTCTTTTACAATACGCATAGTTTTTTTAGCAATTTGAATCCCATTATTTATTTTAGAAGGTTCATCGGTCATAATAACAACATCAGCTGCTTCAATAGCACTATCAGCACCTAGCCCTCCCATAGCAATTCCAATATCAGCCAAAGCTAAAACAGGTGCGTCATTTATACCATCTCCTACAAAAGCAATTTTTCCTTTAGCAGATTTTTCTTTCATTAACGATTCTAACTTCTGAGCTTTGTCACTTGGCAATAATTGTGTATAGACAGTATCAATTCCTAGTTCTGTACCAACTTTTTCACCAATCTCTTTTTTATCACCTGTTAACATTATGGTTTGTTTGATGGAATTGTTTTTTAGCTCATGAATGGTTCGTTTAGCATCTTCTTTAATTTCATCAGCAATTATAATATAACCAACAAATTGTTCTTCTATTGCAACATATAGAATGGTTCCTATTTCGTGACATTTCGTGTAAGAAATATGCTTTTGTTCCATTAACTTTTCGTTACCAATTAGTACGCTTTTTCCTTCTATGGTCGCTATGATTCCCAATCCAGATAATTCCTCTGTCTTAGAAATTAAATTCGTATCAATTTCCTCATGATAAGCTTTTTTCAAAGAAATAGAGATAGGATGATTAGAGTAGTTTTCAGCATAGGTAGCATATTTTAACAATTGCTCTTGTGAAATCCCGATGGCTTCTATTTTCTGAACTTCAAAAATACCTTTTGTTAAAGTTCCAGTTTTATCAAAAACCACAATTTCTGTATTGGCTAAGGCTTCTAAATAATTACTACCTTTTACTAAGATTCCTGTTTTAGAAGCTCCACCGATACCACCAAAGAAACTAAGTGGAATAGAGATTACTAAGGCACATGGGCAAGAAACCACTAAAAAGGATAAAGCTCTATATAGCCAATCGGTAAAGGTGGCAAATCCTAAAAAGATAGGTGGAATGACAGTCAATAAAACAGCAATTATAACCACAATAGGTGTATAATATTTGGCAAATTTACTAATAAAGTTTTCAGATTTTGATTTTTTACTACTAGCATTTTCTACTAAATCTAATATTTTGCTAACCGTAGATTCTCCAAATTCTTTCATAACTTCTATGGTTAATAAGCCGTTTTGATTAATGCAACCACTTAAAACTTCATCACCAATGGAAACTTCTCTTGGAAGGGATTCTCCCGTTAAGCTAGAAGTATCTATTAGGGAACTTCCTTCCACAATTTTTCCATCTAAGGGGATTTTTTCACCAGGTTTTACCACAATGATTTCGCCTATTTTTACTTCTTCTGGATTAACTTTAATTATTTGATTATCACGCTTTGCATTGGCGAAATCTGGTCGAATATCCATTAAACTACTAATTGATTTTCTAGATTTATCAACAGCATAGCTTTGAAATAATTCACCAATTTGATAAAATAGCATAACTGCTACCGCTTCTGGAAATTCTCCAATGGCAAAAGCCCCTAAAGTTGCTACTGCCATTAAAAAGTTTTCATCTAAGACTTTTCCCCTTAAAATATTTCGAATTGCTTTCCAAACAATTTCAAATCCTACTATAACATAGCTGACAAAATAGATGCTATTATGGACCCAAATATTTGGAAAAGGAATTAGAAGAGAAACTAGAAATAATATCATCGCAATTAATATTTTTATTGTTCTTTTTTTCATTTTAAAATTTTTCCTTTCTTAAATTTCTTCTATTTTTACATCTGGTTCTTCCTTTTTTATCATTTTTTTAACCTTACCTATAATTTCTTGTATATTTTCTCCGTTATATTCCAATATCATTTTTTCTGTCATAAAATTAATTGACACACTTTCCATTCCTTCTATTTTTTGAATTGCATTTTCTAATTGTGCTGCACAATTGGCACAATCTAATCCCTTTATTTTATACACTTTTTTCATTTTGAAATTCTCCTTTTAACTATTTTTAATAATTTTTTGATTTTTAAACTTTGTGTTCAATATGCTCAATACCGATTTCGAACAATTGCTTAACATGGTCATCATCTAACATATAATATACTTCTTTACCTTCTTTTCTACATTTAACAATTCCGCTTCTTCGAAGAGTCCCAAGCTGATGAGATATAGAAGATTTGCTCATACCTAAAACATTGGCAATGTCACATACACACATTTCATTTTTATCTAACACAAATAGTATCTTGGTCCTAGTAGTGTCACCTAATATTTTAAAAAATTCGGCTAATTTATTGAATAAATTTTCATCTGGCATATTTTTTAAAGTTTGTTTTACAATGTCCTGGTGAATGATATTACAATCACATATAAACTCGTTTTTTGACATTTTTAACTCCTTTCTTTTGTTTTATATTATTATTATATTTACCCAATAATTGAATTGTTACTCAACTATGATTAGATTATAGTTGAATATACATTCAATTGTCAAGAACTTTTTAATAGATTTTTTAAAATTTGTTGATATTTATATAGACACCGATAAAAAGTAAACTTATTGACAATAAAGTAAAGTATTGTTAAAATACAAAGTATATTATATATTAAAATAGTGAATAATGAAAATTAAGGGAAGAAAGAGAAACAAAAGATAGGAGATAAGATGAAAGAACCAACAATATTAAGAAACAAAAGAAATGTTAATCAAGGTATTACATTAATAGCATTAGTCATTACTATTATTGTACTATTAATTCTTGCTGGCATATCTATTGCTATGTTAACAGGGGAAAATGGAATATTAAGAAAAGCCGAAGTGGCAAAAGAACAAACAGATGAAGAAAAAGCAAAAGAAAAATTAATAATAGCAATTAATGGCTTACAAATAAGTAAAAACGGAGAAGCTAAACTTTTGGATATAAATGAGTTTGACGATCTTAATTCTTCAAATTATAACCAAGAAATTAGTTTAGAAAAGCCAGTAATATCCAGTGAAAAAATTGCAACTGTAATTGTTGATAACCAATATACCTTTATCATTGATGAAAATTTAAGAATAGAAATAAAAAAGAATAATGACAATAATAATCATGCAGATGAAGAGTATGTATATGGAAAATTTGTTATGCCACGATTGACTAACAATGAATGTACAATAAATAAAGATAATTATAAAGTAACAGCAAGCACTTCACGATCAAGTCAACCGCCATATGGAGCATTTGATGGAGTGATAGAAAATAATAGAGATAATGGCTGTTGGCATTCAGCAAAAGGAACCTCTCAATGGATACAAATTCAATTTCCTTATAAAATAAAAATTAGCCAATTTATGATAAAAAATAGACAATCCAATGCAACTTATGAAAATATTGCTGTAAAAGATTTTACATTGGAAGGATCAAATGATGGAGAGAATTGGAGTGAGTTAGGACAATATACAAATAACTATGGATCCTTAGTAGAAACATCATTTAACGTAAAAGATCCTAGTTTATATATTTATTATAGATGGAATTCAACTTCTTCTTATGGAGCTTATATTGCAATAGGAGAAATTATATTAGAAGATGCAGAGTGTTTAATTAAGAGTCCAGCTATTATCTGTTCAGAGATTAATAATATTAAAGAAAATTCAGAAAATTTGTATTCACAATTAACACTAATATTAGAAGATTACAATAGATTAAAAGATAAGGATAAAACACAAGTTTATAATTATAGTAAATTAGTAGAAATGATTAATAGGTATAATAATTCAATTGAAACCGTAAAATACCAAATGCCAAATTTGAATTCAAATGATTGCGAAGTAGAAGGAGAGCGCTATAAAGTAACAGCGAGTTCATCACAATCGAATCAACAACCGCCATATGGAGCATTTGATGGAGTGATAGAAAATAATAGAGATAATGGCTGTTGGCATTCAGCAAAAGGAACCTCTCAATGGATACAAATTCAATTTCCTTATAAAATAAAAATTAGCCAATTTATGATAAAAAATAGACAATCCAATGCAACCTATGAAAATATTGCTGTAAAAGATTTTACATTGGAAGGATCAAAGGATGGGGAAAATTGGATTAAATTAGGAGAATATAATAATCAATATGGATCTTTAGTAGAAACCGTATTTAATGTAGAAAATCCTGATTTATATAATTATTATAGATGGAGTTCAACTTCTTCTTATGGAGCTTATATTGCAATAGGGGAAATTATGCTAAAAGAAGCATCAAAATGTAATAAACCTTATATAAATATAGAAGAATAAAATTTTAGTTAGTGTAAAAATAGGTAAGCAAAATGTGCTTATCTATCTTTATGTAAATATTTAAAATAATTGACAAAACCTTGTAAAAGGGGTAAAATAGAAGTATTGAGAAAAAGGGGTGATGGATTTGTTAAAAATATATAACACAGATGTGGAAACAAATAAAATTGAAGAAATCAAAGAATTCAGGAAAGGATCCTGGATTAATTTAGTAAATCCATCGGAAAGTGAGATCAAGAAAGTATGTAAAAATATCGAAATAGAAGAAGATTTTATTCGCTATGCTTTAGACTATGAAGAAAAAGCGAGAATAGACCAAGAAGAGGATGATGATACTACACTTTTTATTGTAGATGTACCCATCATAGAAAAAAATGAGGAAAATGATATTTATAGTACTATGCCATTAGGAATGATTGTAGTAAGAGATGACTTTTTCGTAACAGTATCCTTGAAAAAAAATAAAATAATAGAAGACTTTGAAAAGAAAAAAATAAAAAATTTACAAACGTACAAAAAAACAAGATTCATTTTTCAGATATTATATTTAAACTCTTCTTACTATTTAAGTTATCTAAAGCAAATTAACAAAGAAACAGAAATAGCAGAATATATCTTAAAAAATTCAATGAAGAACAAAGAGCTTTTAAAATTATTAAGTTTGGAAAAAGGTCTTGTATATTTTACTACTTCTTTAAAATCAAATGAATTGGTTATGGAAAAAACCTTGCGAGGAAAAATAATAAAATTATATGAAGATGATGAAGAAATCCTAGAAGATGCCATTACAGAAAATAGACAAGCCATTGAAATGGCACAAATTTATAGAGACATCTTAAATGGAACAATGGATGCCTATGCTTCTATTATTTCCAACAATCTAAATGGTGTGATGAAATTTTTGACATCGATTACCATTGTACTTGCTGTACCAACCATGATTTCAAGCTTTTGGGGAATGAATGTTGGATTACCATTTCAAGACAGTCCATTTGGATTTGTAGTGATGATATTAATATCTGTTTTATTAACATTATTGGTAACCTATTGGTTAAAGAGAAAAGATATGTTGAGCTAGAGTTTAAAACTCTGGCCCAACAATTTTTTTAATTTTATCCAATTGAATTTTTAAATCTTCATATGTTTTTTGCCCAATAGAAGAATCGATGCCAGTCTCATAATTGTAAATAGTTTGTTCCATATCGAGTAACTTCATTTTTTTAAGTTGAGAACTTGAATTCTTATACATATAAATAGGGGTATAATCAGCATGGTCGATACTAATTTTGCCATCTACATGTTTGGTTATTTTTAAATTTAGAATGATAGAGTTTCTAGTATTTTCAGCATTTTGATCGCAAATAAAATTACCCAAAGCATAAATTACAAAACCATCTTTTGTTGTTCCATCTTCTAAAGTAATGGTTCTTTTCTCCATTGGCTCTAAAACATGAGGGTGATTGCCTAAAATAATATCTACTCCATTTTGGAATAAAAAGTCTGCTAATTCTTCTTGTTCAGGGTTAGCGGTAGTTCTATATTCGGTTCCCCAGTGCATACAAGCGACAATAATATCAGCATCTTGTGACTTAGCACTTTCAATATCCTTTTTCATTAAATCTTTATCAATCAAATTAACACAAAATTCTTTTCCCGAAGGGACGGGAATTCCATTGGTTCCGTAAGTATAATTCACAAAAGCAATTTTAATTCCTTTTACATAACGAAATAAAATCTTGTCTCGTTCTTCTGCTGTTTGATAAGTACCTAAATGCAAAATGTTGGCATCATTTAAAACATCGATTGTCCTAGAAAGGCCACTAAATCCCATATCCAAACAGTGATTCCCAGCAGTAGACAAAACATCAATGCCAAGTTTTTTTAAATCATAAGCTAAAGCATCTGGAGAATTAAAAGTCGGATAATTATGATAACCTCGTTCTTTACCAGCAAAACTGGTCTCTAAACTTCCAATTGCAATGTCAGAAGTTTTAATAGAACGGTTGATATCTTCAAAAACATAAGAAAAGTCGTAATCATCCATTTCTTTTTGATAAGCATCCCAATATTGTGTATTATGACACATTACATCACCAATAGCAGTCATAGTAAAGGTAGTCTCCGTTTCTTCTTCTGGTGTTTGATTTTGTACTTCATTGGAATTAGGAGTAGAATCAGAAGAAACTTGTTTTAAGTTATCATCTACACTTTTTAAAAATTGATTATGTTCAATCCATTTATTAATAACATAAAAAATGGCTACGCATAACAATAAAATTAAAAGTATGATAACTGAAAATGATAAATATTTTATAAATTTTTTATCAGAATATACTGTATCAAAAGTTTTTATTTTTCGATATCCTCTTTTATTTCTTCTCATAATTAAAATCCTTTCAAGTTGCAATGGTTCTGTTTCATTGACAACCAATTAAATTTTTAAAATGAATTACTTATTATCAAATAAACTTAGAAAATTGATAACTTTTAGTAATCTTTTTGTAACAACAAATTACCACAAAAAATAAAAAAATTCAACAAGATTTAGAGAAATGTATAATAATTTGAAAATAACGTATACTAATAAAAAAATATGAAAATAAAGGAGGAGAAAAATGAAAATAATTGATAAAATTGCATTAGTTTTGATTATTATTGGTGCTATCAATTGGGGGTTAATTGGAATTTTTAACTTCAATTTAGTAGCCACTATTTTTGGCGACATGACTGTTCTTTCAAGAATTATCTATGGCTTAGTTGGTGTTTCTGGAATTTGGTGCATTAAAATATTATTGGATGATTAATGAAATCAAGACAATGGTACAGAATTATAAATTTAAACCATAATAAAAACCTATTTAGGATATTATTATGGTTTTTTACTATTTTTTTATCTATTTTAGTTATATTATTTTATATAAGTAAGCTGTTTAAAAAACCAAAACATAAAGATTAAGCCACTTGAAAAGAGGTAGAAAATGTTATATAATAACAAAGTCAACAAAAGAGATAAAAATAAGTAATCTAGTAAAAGGAAAAAATAAACATTACTAGATAACACAATAAGAAATAGCATAGAAAGGGAGAATAAAATGTTAAGTGCAAACAATGTAACCGTAAGATTTGGAAAGAGAGTATTATTTGAAGAAGTAAACATACGATTTGGCAAAGGGAACTGTTATGGAATCATTGGAGCCAATGGAGCGGGAAAATCAACATTTTTAAAAGTATTATCAGGAGAAATAGAGCCAAGCAAAGGCGACGTTAGTATTGATAAAGGAGAGAGATTATCAGTATTAAAACAAGATCACTTTGCCTACGAAGAATACACTGTAATGGACACGGTAATTATGGGAAACAGAGAACTATATGACATTATGAAAGAAAAAGATGCGATCTATGCAAAGCCAGATTTTTCTGAAGAAGATGGAATGAAAGCGGCTAAATTAGAAGAAAGATTTGCTGAACTAGATGGTTGGAATGCAGAATCAGATGCAGCCATGCTTTTAAATGACTTAGGAATTATACCAGAGAATCATTACAAACTAATGAAAGAAATCGAGGCCAAAGACAAAGTAAAAGTATTATTAGCACAGAGCCTATTTGGAAATCCAGATGTCTTATTATTAGATGAGCCTACCAATGACTTGGACCTAAAAAGTATCAATTGGTTACAAGACTTTTTAATGGACTTTGAAAACACTGTAATTGTTGTATCACATGACAGATATTTTTTAAACAAGGTATGTACACACATAGCAGACGTAGACTTTGGAAAAATCAAAGTTTATCCAGGAAACTATGATTTCTGGTATGAATCCAGTCAATTAGCTTTAAAACAAGCGAGAGAACAGAATAAGAAAAAAGAAGAAAAAATTAAAGAATTACAAGACTTTATTGCAAGATTCAGTGCCAATGCTTCTAAATCAAAACAAGCAACATCAAGAAAGAAAACCTTAGAAAAAATTGAATTAGACGAAATTAAGCCATCCAATCGAAAATATCCCTATGTTGATTTCAAACCAGATAGGGAACCAGGAAAAGAAATCTTACAAGTAAAAAATATCTCAAAAACCATAGAAGGAGTAAAAATATTAGATAAAATAAGTTTTGACGTAAAACAAGGAGACAAAATAGCCTTTTTAGCAGATAACGAAAATGCCAAAACCGTATTATTTCAAATCATCGCAGGGGAGCTAGAACCAGACGAAGGAGAATTAGTATGGGGAACCACCATCACACAAAATTATTTTCCAAAAGACAATAATTATCTATTTAATACAGACGAAAATGTAACAGAATGGCTAAGGAAATATTCAAAAGATCCAGACGAAACCTATGTAAGAAGCTTTTTAGGAAGAATGTTATTTTCAGGAGATGAGGCATTAAAAGAAGTTAACGTATTATCAGGAGGGGAAAAGGTAAGATGTGTGTTATCTAAAATCATGTTATCAGGAGCTAACTTCTTAATGTTTGATGAACCAACCAACCATTTAGACATGGAAAGCATCACATCTGTAAATGAAGGAATGAAAAAATTTATCGGAAATATTTTATTTACGTCACATGACCACGAATTAACACAAACCGTTGCGAATCGAATCATAGACATTAAAGAAGATGGAAAAGTGATTGATAGAGAAGTTACCTACAATGAATATTTAGGAGTAGAATAATCAAGATACAAAAGGTAGAAATATTTTAATGATTTAATTTCGGAAGGGAAATAAAGTATGGCAAGAGTGGATAAAATTAATTATTATTTAGACATAGCGGAAGCGGTAGCAGAAAGAGGAACTTGTTTAAGAAATAACTATGGAAGTATCTTAGTAAAAAATGATGAAATCATATCAACAGGATATTCTGGGGCCCCAAGAGGTAGAAAAAATTGTATGGACTTAGGTTATTGTATTAAAAGTGATATGCCGAGTGGAAAAGGATATGATAAATGTCGATCGGTTCATAGTGAGCAAAATGCTATGATTAGTGCGGCCAGAAAAGATATGATAGGAGCTACTTTATATATGGTAGGGATAAACCAAAGAAATGGGGAATATGTGAAGGACAATTGGCCATGTACGTTTTGCAAAAGAATGCTAATCAATGCAGGGGTAAAAGATGTTATTATGAGAGACAGTAAAACAGATTACAGAGTAGAACAAGTGCAAAATTGGATTCAAGAAGATGATTCATTAGAATATTAATCATGACTTGGGTCAAAGGAAAAAAATACATGGAAAGGAAAAAAACAATGGACAAAATTATTAAAGTAATAGCAGAAGAATTAAATATAAAGGCATCACAGGTAGAAAACACCGTAAAATTAATAGATGAAGGGAATACCATACCCTTTATTGCCAGATATCGTAAAGAAGTAACAGGAGGGTTATCAGACGAAGTATTAAGAGAATTAGGGGAAAGATTAAACTACCTAAGAAACTTAGAACAAAGAAAAGAAGAAGTCATCAAATCAATTGACGAACAAGGAAAATTAACAGATGAAATTTTGCAAGCAGTGGCTATTAGCAAAACATTAGCAGAAGTCGAAGACATTTATCGACCATACAAGCAAAAAAAGAAAACCAGAGCAACCGTAGCAAAAGCAAAAGGATTAGAGCCATTAGCCCAAATCATAATACAGCAAATAGAAACAAAAGCAATCCAAGAAATAGCAAAACAATACATAAATGTTGATACTTTATCAGAAGAGGACAAAAAGAATAAGGATAAAGTAGTAAATACAGCAGAAGAAGCCATACAAGGGGCATTAGACATCATAGCAGAAGACATTTCTGACAATGCTAAATATAGAAAAGAAATAAAAAGACAATGTTATCGCGAAGCTTTGATCGAAACTAGAGCAAGCAAAGAAGAAGAAAAATCAAATTATGAAATGTATTACGAATATAGCGAAGCTATCAAGTACATTCCAAGCCATAGAATTTTAGCGATTAATCGTGGAGAAAAAGAAGAATTTTTAAAAGTAAAAATAGAAAAGCCGGAAGAAAAAATATTAGGTTATATAGAAAGAGATGTCATCAAAGGGGAAACACAGTTTACCCAAATGCTAAAAGAAACTATTTTAGATAGCTTTAAGCGATTAATCGAGCCGTCTATTGAAAGAGAAATCAGAAGCGATTTAACCGAAAAGGCAGAAGAAAAAGCCATCAAGGTATTTGGACAAAACTCAAAACAATTACTATTAGGAGCACCAATCAAAGGAAAAACTGTTATGGGATTTGACCCAGCTTATCGAACAGGATGTAAAATAGCGGTTATTGATGAAACAGGAAAAGTATTAGATTATACAACTGTATATCCGACGGAGCCACAAAATGACGTAGAAGGAGCTAAAAAGGAACTTTTAAAACTAATTGAAAAAGATGAGATTGATATGATAGCCATTGGAAATGGAACAGCTTCCAGAGAATCGGAAATGTTTGTAGCAGAGATGATAAAAGAAGCTTCCAGACCAGTTCACTATGTTATTGTAAGCGAAGCGGGAGCGTCTGTTTATTCAGCATCTAAATTAGCAACAGAAGAATATCCAGATATCAATGTATCCATTAGAGGAGCTATCTCGATTGCTAGAAGACTACAAGATCCATTAGCAGAATTAGTAAAAATCGATCCCAAAGCAATTGGAGTTGGACAATATCAACATGATGTTAACCAAAAAAGACTAGCAGAAAGCTTAACAGGAGTTGTAGAAGACAGTGTTAACAAAGTTGGAGTAGATGTTAATACAGCAACCCCATCACTATTATCCTATGTTTCAGGAATTAACAATAGTATTGCAAAAAACATTGTAAAATATAGAGATGAAAATGGAAAATTAAAAAATAGAAAACAATTATTAAAAGTACCAAAACTAGGAAAAGTAGCCTTTGAACAATGCGCTGGTTTCTTAAGAATATTAGATGGAGATAATCCATTAGAAATAACAGCCGTTCATCCAGAAAGTTATGAAGCAACTGAAAAATTACTTACGAAATTGGGATTCGACAAAAAGGACTTAAAAGACAAAGAAAAATTAGAAGGTCTAAGAAAAAAATTAAAAAGCGTCAACATAGAAGCTATGGCAAAAGAATTAGAACTAGGAGAAATGACATTATCTGATATTATTGATGAACTAGCGAAACCAGGAAGAGATCCTCGTGAAGACATGCCAAAACCGATTTTAAGAAGTGATGTTTTAAAGTTAGAAGATTTGAAAGAAGGAATGGTATTAACAGGAACGGTTAGAAATGTAATTGACTTTGGAGCATTTGTAGATATTGGTGTAAAACATGATGGATTAGTACATATTTCTGAAATGAGCGATAAGTTTATTAGAAATCCATCCGAAGTAGTTTCTGTAGGAGATATTGTCAAAGTTAAGGTGATTAAGATAGACCAAGAAAGACAAAAAGTGGGACTTTCTATGAAAGTTTAACTTGCTACTGTGCCACTGGGGGCGGACCTTTTTGGCAAATTCTCTATTCCTAATAATAAATAATAAAAAATTAAAAAGTTTTGCTTGAAAGTAATTGAAGTAGAAATTAGCTTAAACAAAAAACTTTTTAATTTTTTATATTTTATTCTATTAAAATTAGGAATTTGCCAAAAAGGTCCGTCCCCAGTGGCACATTATTTATATTTTTCTTGTATCTCTTTAATTTCATCAAAGTGATTTTTTAAAATATCTAAAAAGGCATCGGTAAGTTCAGGATCAAACTGAGTACCTTTACATCTTTCAAATTCAGCGATTACGGTTTCTATTGGTAAAGAATCACGATAGGTTCTGCGTGATGTCATAGCATCAAAACTATCGGCAATGGCAGCAATTCTAGCTAAGTAGGGGATTTCTTCACCCTTTAATCTACCAGGATAACCATTTCCATCATATCTTTCATGATGATGTTTTACAATAGGAATCATATCTTTAAAAATAGTTGCTGTTGATAAGATATGAGCACCAATCGAAGGATGATTTTTAATTTCAGAATATTCATCATCTGTTAATTTACTTTCCTTCAATAAAATGCTATCAGGGACTCCTATTTTACCAATGTCGTGAAATAATCCTCCAATTTGTATGGTTCGTAAATCTTCTTCTGATAAATTTAATTTTTTAGCAATTAAAACAGAGAAGGCAGAAACTCGATCAGAATGACCTCTTGTATAGGTATCTTTAGCTTCTACAGTGTAACGTAAAGTTTCGATACTTTCTAAATAGGCTTTTTCTAGTTCTTCGTTTATCTTTTTTATTTGATTCATTTGAGCAATAGATTTAATACCAGATTCAATTAGTAACAATAATTGATCAAATTTATCACTTTTTTCACAATATCCTTGAATATCAAGTCTTCGAATAGTTTCCAGTGGAGGAGCTAAATCTTTATGTCCAGTCAATAATAAAATGTATAATTGTTTGTTAAATTTTCGGATTTCTTCTACTACTTGATCACCATGAAAAGGGGTCATAATAAAATCTAAAATCATTAGGTCAAAATGTTCATTTTTGACTCTTTGGATAGCTTCTTCTGGATTTGTTACACCAATAAATTCATAACCAGATCTTTTTAAAAAGATAGATAACGAATCAATAATTCCTTCTTCATCGTCAACAGCTATAATTTTATAATTTCTATTTTCGCTGTTTTCTAGGTTTTGTAATCCTTTTCTCATATTTTATCTCATCCCTTTCAAATACTTGAATTCTATGTTATTTTCCACATTATATTAATAAAATGTGGAAAAATCAAGTGTTTTGAAAAAAAAGATTATTTTAACAATGGGAAAAAGTATGTCTAATTATTTAGTGTATATTATATATTTTTAAATTGTTGTAATATTTTTGTAACATGATTAAAATTTCATAACAAAGTGTGGGAAATGGTTTACAATTTTTTTATGAATGATATAATTAGTTAAATATTGTGAACTTATTTACATAAATTAATCTTCTTAATAGTTTCGTATTAAAATATCGAGAAATGTAACAAGGGAAGTTTATGAATATTGGTAAAATGAAAGGAGATGTAAAAATGAGTGAAAAAGGAAAATGTATCTTAGCATACATATTGGGATGGATAGGAGGATTAATTGTTTTATTTGCTATGAAAGATAATGAAAGAAATACAAAATTTCATGCAGCACAAGCAATTGTATTAAGTGTAGGTTATTTTGTAATATCAATTGCTTATCGATATATTCCGATTGTAATTCCATTTTTTGGTACTGCCTTATGGGTAATTTATATTATTGGTATTGTTATGGGAATTGCTAAAGCAAATAAAAATGAAGATCCAGAACTTCCTGTTATAGGAGGAATTACAAAATCTATATTTGCAAAACAAATTGAAGAATAAGATATAAAGGAGTAAAATTATGAAGAAAACTTTAACTAAAATAATTATTTCAATTATAAGTTTATTAGTAATGTGCTTATGCTTTTCAACTATGGTAAATGCAGCAGATACACAAACAGCAACATCAACCATAAATGGTGTAACGGTAAATTGGACATATACATTAAATGACGCAGGTCAAATTGAAAATTTAAAGTGTACGAATCCATCAGTAATAACAGGAAATATTAATATTCCATCAACTTTGGATGGAAAAACAGTAGTTGAAATTGGAAATGAAGCATTTAAATCTGCTACTAATGTGACAGGAGTAACCATTCCAAATTCAATAACAAAAATAAAATACAATGCTTTTGAAAATTGTACGAAATTATCTAATGTAGATTTAGGAAGTGTAGAAAATTTATCTTTTGATGTTTTTAAAGGGTGTAGTAGTTTAACAGCAATAACCATTCCTAAAACATTAAAAAATGGTTCAAGTACGCCATGTCTAAATAACACAAATATAACAAGCATAACATTAGAGGAAGGATTAACAGTAATACCATCAAATCTTTGTGCGAATACTGGAATTACTAGCATTAAAATTCCGAATTCAGTTAAAAAAGTAGAATTTGAAGCTTTTGCAAATTGTACAAAATTAACAAAAGTAGATTTAGGAAGTATAGAAAGTTTATCTTTTGACATTTTTAAAGGTTGTAGTAGTTTAACAGCAATAACCATTCCTAAAACATTAAAAAATGGAGCAGTTAGTCCCTGTTTAAATAATATGAATATAACAAGTATAACATTAGAGGAAGGATTAACAGTAGTACCACAGTATCTTTGTGCAAATACTGGAATTACTAATATTACTATTCCAAATTCAGTTAAAGAGATAGGATATAGAGCTTTTGCAGATTGTCCTAATCTAACCAAAGCAACTATTTTAGATAATTGTACATCTATAGGTTGGTTTACAATAGAGCCAAAAACAGATTCTGTTTTCAATAATCACAATAATGATTTAACCATTTATTGTTATGAAGGTTCTAAAATTGCTGAATATGCAATTGCTACAAATATTAAATATCAATATTTAACAAGACCAACAGGGGGGGCTAATGGAAACGAAGAAAATCCAAGCAATGAAGATAAGAAAACTCCTTCCCAATTAACATCTTCGAATGGAAAAGATGATACTATCTCAAGTGGAAAATTGCCTTATACAGGACATGGAATAGAACTATTAGGAATCATTGCAATTTTAATAGTAGGAAGTAGCCTTTTCTATTTTAAATATAAAAGGCTAAAAGGTGTATAAATAAGATGTTTAAGAAACAATCTAATAAAAAAACAATTTATGTTCTAATATCTATAGCACTATTAATAGCATTAATAGTGCTTATATTTTCTATAAAAGTATATTCATTTTATAAAAAAAAGCAATTAGAAATAGAAAATAGAGAAAATTGTTCGATCGTAATGATTGATTTTAGTAACTTAGAACAAAAATTAAAAGAACAAACAGTTAAAAAATTGCTTTGTACTTATACAACTAACACAGGAGAAGCGTATCAGATAATAGCAGCTTTAAGTATACCAAGTTTAAATATTGAATACCCCATATTATCTTCGACATCAGATAGCTTATTAAAAATATCATTAACAAGATACTGGGGTTCTAACCCAAATGAAGTAGGAAATATGGTTGTATTGGGACATAATTATCAAACAGATAAATTTTTTAGTAAATTACCAAATATTCAAATAGGAGAGATTATAAAAATTACTGATTTATCTGGAAAAACATTAGAATATGAAGTATACAAAACTGACATAATTGATCCATATGATAATTCTTGTACCAGTCAAAAAACAAATGGTAATACAGAGATAACTTTAATTACTTGTTATAATAATGATGAAAGTAGATTTATAGCAAAAGCAAGAGCAATTTAAAATTTTGCTACAAAATCTCCATTGGGGGGACAGCTCTTTGACCAAAAAGAACTGTCCCCCCAATGTACATAATTTATAATGGTAAAGTAATACAAAAAGTAGTTCCTTGTCCCTCTTCTGATTCAACAGTTATATTGCCGTTAAAATGAGCTCGAATGGTAGAATAAGACATATATAAACCAAGACCTGTACCATTTTTACCTTTTGTCGTAATCATTTCCTTAAATAATTTATCTTTTACGTGTTTTGGCATACCTGTTCCATAATCTTTAATAGAAATAACTAAATAATTATCTTTCTTCTCAACAATTAAATCTATATTTTGCTCTGGTTTTCCACCATAAGCTTGAATTGAGTTAGATATCATATTATTAATAACTTGAACTAAGCTATTAACGTCACCGTGAATGACAGCATTTTCATCTGTTTTCATAGCTATATTTAAGTAAATAATAGCATTTTTTAATTCATGTTTCATTAAAATATTAACTCTCTTTAATAATTCACCAACTGTGAAAGAAATGTCTGATTCATTGGAAAGAGTAACAGCTTGACCCTTTACAGCAGTAATTACATCTGACATATATTCAGTATGAGTTTTAATTTTAGCAATCCATGTAGTCATATCTTTAGCAATATCATGATGATCTTGACTAGTTACTTCGGGATCATCGATAGAAGAATCATATTCTTTAATTAAATCAGTTAATCCTTCAGCAGCTCCAGAAATGGACATAATTGGTGTTTTTAAGTTATGGGCAATTCCTCCAATTAGTTGTCCTAAAGATGCTAAACGCTCTTTTTCCATTAAAGTTTCTTGGTTTTCGCTAATAGTTTGTAAGTCAAGCATATGCTGAGTAGTATCTTTAAATAAAATTAAAATTCCTAAAAGACTTCGATTTGATGTAATACCAGATATTTCAATAGAAAAATATTTATTTACATTGGTATCAAAGCGATCCAAAATAATAGTTTGATTTGGATTTTGTTTAATTTGTTTAAAAGTTTTTTCGATGCTTGAAAAGGTCTTTTCAGATTCTTGAGGACTATTTTTCATAAATTCATAAAAATCTTTATTTCTAATCTTAGCGTGAATATTTAGCATAGTTAAGAATGTTTTATTAAAATCGATAATTCGATTATCTTCATTAACAATGATATAACCATCTGAAATTCTATCTACAATTTTTTGTAAGGCAATAGGTGTTGTATTGAAGAATTGTAGTTTAAAGGCAGATAAAGCGAAGCACAAAATTCCAACTGTAAAAGAAATAGGAGTAGAATAAACGCTTAAGCTAATAATACCAGCATATCCAGCCATATTTACTAGAAGTGGAGTTAAAGCTCCAATAAAAATCAAGATAGATTGCTTAGAGAAAAAGCCAGAATTCTGGATGGAATATTTAATTAGCATAATACAAGCAATTATCATTAAGGCATAAGAATAGAAGGAGTGAACGAACATATAAGGTCCGAACTCCGAATATTCCATAGATACACTATAATATTTATAGAACAAATGGTGATAATCATTTGTCCATAATACAAGTAAAGAAATAATAGGGATTACAAATAATAATAAGTCTAATCTTCTAATTGTAATTTTTGTATGGGTGAATATTTTAGCTAGAAAAAGGATACCAACAGGAGTAAAACAAGCCGATACATAGATAAAATATTCGAAATAGATTGGATCAATATTAAATTTATTAGATAAAGTTATTTGTGCAATCAATCCAATAAACCAAAAAGCCATTAAAGTAAATACAACAATAAATACTTTATGGAGTTGGTTTTTTTTCTTTACATGTAATAAAGTCATAATCATAAAGATTGAAAATAGAAGTGGTATAAGCAATAATATTAATGTAGAAGCACTTACAGAAATTACATTATTCATTAAAATCACCTTTTCTTAAGAGTTCAATACAAGTAATTAAATTTTTTATATAATTACGATCGATTTCTGGCCAATCAAAGCCAATATCTTTTAAGTATTTTTTCGTTAATTCTGATTTTAATATTATATTTGTTTTATAATTTAAATTCAAGTCTTTATCAAAATCATTGATAAGATGACTTAAAAGATGTTTTTGCGAGTCATCATCTAGCATACTTTTAACTTTTTCTTTAAAATCTGCTTCAGGAATAACATTTATTATGTAGTTATAAAGTTTTAGTAAATTTAAGAAATCAGAAATTAAAATATGCTTATCATTAAAAATATGGAAAACTCTATTATTCTGAGAGGGATAGCATAGCAAATCCAAAATAGCATTAGCGGTATAGTCAATAGGAGTGAATTCTAAATAGCCATCTAATAAAGCTTTAGGAATACTTCCAATTTCTAAAAATGCTAAAAGTCTATTTAAATAAGCATTTTCTTTTATATTTGGTTGGAATTTGCCATCTGATTTACGAGGCATTAAATTACCAACTCTTAAAATATAAGCATCTAATCCTTTTTGAATCGCAGATAAAACTATTTTTTCTGCTTCAAATTTTGTTCTAATGTAGACATTATTTAAAGGTTGCCCAATATAAAAATTATTTTCTCTATAATTCATGATTTCTGTCATATTTTGTTCTTCATAGTATTGATCTACAAAAGAATTACCAGAAACACTTAAAGTAGAAACATGATAAAACTTTTTATCATAATTCATACAAAAATCAATTAGGTAAGAAACAGATTTTACATTAATATCATAAAAACTATCATAGGAACCATAATGAGAAACCTTTGCTACACAATTAATTACTGTATCAACATGAGTAGATAAATCGTTTAAGGCTTTTTGGCTTAACCCTAAATTTTTATCTAACATATCACATTTTATTATAAAAATTCTTTTATCAATTAAATGGTCGTATTTTGTTCCAAAGTAAAAATGTAATTTATCTAGCAATTTTATTTGAGGAGTAAGTCCAGGTTCATTTCGAATTAAGCAATAAATATTACCCTTTTCTTTTTGCAAAAAGCTATCTAAAATATGGCTACCCAAAAAACCAGTAACTCCTGCTATTAAAAGATTTTTTGGAGATTCATATACATATTCCTTTGGAAGTGTTAAGCAAGGTTCTAATATATTATCAAATTGATGCTTCAATGTTTCATCTAATTTTTCAAAAGACTTACGTTTTTGGTTATCAATTAATTTAGCCAAATCGTCCAGACAAGGATTACTAAAAATATCAGCATAGGTAATTTTATCTGTTAATTTTAATAATTCAATATGTAGCGTCATAGCTAAAATGGAATCTCCTCCTAATTCAAAGAAATTATCTTTTATACCAATAGGAGAAATATGAAGTAAATTTTCCCAAATTTCTACTAGTTTCTTTTGTGTTTTAGTGGTAGGTTTTTCCAATTTTATTTCTTGATGTGATACTATTTTTGGAAGAGGTAAAGCTTTTTTATCAATTTTTCCATTTGGCGTATAAGGAAAATCATCTAATGCTGTAAAGTAAGAAGGTATCATGTAGTTTGGTAGTTGTTTTGTTAGATAATTTCTTAATTCACTAATACGAATTCTACTATTAGCAACAAAATAAGCAGAGATAAATTCTCTATTTTGAATAGTTTGTTTTACTACTTTTACTTTTTGAATACTAGTAAATTTTAAAATCTTATTTTCAATTTCTTCTAGCTCGATTCGAAGTCCTCTAATTTTAACTTGATTATCCAATCTTTCTAAATAACAAATTTCTCCATTTGAAAGAATTTTTCCACTATCACCAGTTTTATACATAAGTGTATTTGGTATAAACGGATTCTCTATAAAACTTTTGTTAGTAAGTTCAGGATTATTTAAATAACCCTTACCTACACCATCACCAGCAATATAAATCTCTCCAGCAATTCCTTGTGGTACTAAATTTAAGTTTTTATCTAACAAATAAATTTGTGTATTAGCAAGAGGTTTTCCAATTGTTATTTTTTCATAATGAGTAACATCTGTAAAAGTTGAAAATACAGTTGTTTCTGAAGGACCATAACCATTATAAATTTTCTTAATGCCTAAATTTCTAAGAGTCTTCAGAAGATTGATTGGTAGAGGTTCTCCTGCCAAAACAACATATTGTAAATTAGCAATGGCAGGAATTTCTTGTTTGTTATCTACTAAAAATTGCATCCTAGATGGTGTCATTTGAATTATCTGAGCTTTTTCTTTTTCAATTAGTTTGTTTAGTAAAGAAGGAACACGTTGTTCTTCTTCATCAGCAAGAATAATTTTTAATCCTTTTTGTAAACCGATTAAAGTTTCAAAGATAAAGATATCAAAACTCGCTGTTGTAACAGAAATCATATTTCTTGCCATATCAGTACCATTTAAAAAATCAACATAATTGTTTAAATAGTAAGATAAATTAACCAAAGCTTTATGATTTAAAACCACTCCTTTTGGTAGTCCAGTAGAACCAGAAGTATAAATGATATAAGAAGAATCCAGTGGTTCGTTAATATTTTTTAAATTTTTGTCAGATAGAGAGTAGATTTCAGAATTATCTAATTCTACACAAATTGTATTTTCAAAATGGATAGTTTTACTTAAGGCTGAAAAAGTTAATAATAATTTAGCTTGACTATTTTCTAACATATATTCTGTTCTATTTTTAGGATACATTGGGTCAATTGGAATATAAGTGCCACCAGCTTTTAGAACAGCTAACATAGAAATGATTAATTCTAAAGATCTAGGGATCATAATACCTACTATATCATTTCTAGTAATACCGAGATTTCTTAGATAGTTAGCAAGTGCGTTAATTTTTTTATTCAGTTCATGATAGGTAAGGCTGGTATCATGAAATGTAAGAGCTATTTCATTTGGTATTTTTTGCACTTGTTTTTCAAACAAGGTAGAAATAGTTTCATTTCTAGGATAATCTGAATGGGTATTATTAAAGTCTTTTATTAAATATTGCTTTTCTTTTTTACTTAAAATAGATATTTCACTTATCTTTTGAGATTCATTTTGATACATACATTCTAAAGATTCTAAATAATGACTCATAAACTGTTCCATAGTATGTTTTTTAAATAAGTCACTACCATATTCTAAGCGAATGGTACTAGAGGAAGGAATAACTTCTAAAGATAAATCGAATTTAGCAATATTTGTTTTTGCTTCCATAAATTTAATACCTTTATTAGCAATTGTTAAATGATTCATTGGTATATTCTGATAAATAAACATAACATCAAATAAAGGATTTCGACTAGTATCTTTTGGTATTCTAAGTTTTTGAACTAACTTATCAAAAGGATAGGGTTGATAAGTTAAGGCATCAATGGCTGTATTTTTTACTTTTTCAAAAAATTCTAAAATGGTATCATTTTCATTGATTTTATGAGATAGAACAATATTATTAACAAACATACCTACTAAATTTTGTAATTCTTCTAAATCTCTTCCAGCAGATGGAGTTCCTATAATCAAATGATTCTGATTAGTATATTTATATAAAACTAAAAAGAAACTAGCTAGGAAAAACATATAAGGAGAAATTCCAATTGATTTTGCATAACTTTCATATTTTTCAAAATTTGATTTTGTTATATGTTTAGTAATCTTGTTTCCACGATAAGATTTTATAATGGGTCTTGTATAGTCATAAGGTAAATTAAGAACAGGAAGGGTAGTATTTTCAAATTTAGAAAGCCAATAATTTTCTATTGTTGACAGTTTATCAGAAGATACTGGCTTATTTTCTAATACAGCAAAATCTTTGTAAGAAAAAGTTTTTTCTACAATCGTATTGGTATTATTATAGAAATCGCAGAAATCTTTTATGATAATATTCAAAGATGTGCCATCTACAATAATATGATGTGTATCTAGTAAAATTAGTGTTTCTTTATTGTCTAAAATATACATAGCAATATGTAATAAAGGAGCTTTGCTTAAATCGAAACTAGTAGGGAAATCATCGATTAGCTTTTGTATTTTTTGTTCTTTTTTATGTTCTACTAATAATTTTATTTTTTGTTCTTTTTCAATCTTTTGCATTGGTTTACCATTAACCAGATGAAAAGACGTTCTAAAACTGGAATGTTTTTTTATAAGCTGATTAAAAGCGTTTTCTACTTTTTTGCTATCTAATATATCTTTTACTAAAAAAGCACCAGGTAAATTGTAAACAAGGTTATTTTCTCCTATTAGGTTGTTAGTATAATAAATTCTTTTTTGAGCAGAAGATAAAGGATAGTATTCTTTTTCTTCTGCAATAGAGAGTTTTGTTTTTGTTTTTGACTGATTCATACAAATTAGATTTAATAAATCAGAGAAAATAGGAGTTTTAAAAATATCCTTTACAGATATATCTACTTGGAAACTATCCAGTATTTTAGCAGACATTTTGATAGCCAATAAAGAATCTCCCCCAATAGCAAAAAAGTTATAATTAGTTGATATTTTGTCTGTATTAAAAATTTCCTTCCAGATAGTAGCAAGTTGCATTTCGAGAGCAGTTTTTGGTTCTATGAACTCTAAAACAGTATCTAATAAGTTTACTTTCGGAAGAGATTTTTTATCTACCTTTCCATTCATGGTTAAAGGAAATTTATCTAATTTTATAATATGAGAAGGTATCATATAATGTGGTAATTTTTCTTTTAGTTGTTCATATAATTTAGTTTCAGGAATTTCTTCTAATAGAGTATAGTAAGTAACAATATGTTTTTTATGATTTTCCTCTAAAATAATACTGACAGCATTTTGAACATTTTTTATGTGCATAAATATTTTGTCAATTTCTTCTAATTCGATTCGAAAGCCATTAATTTTAACTTGAAAGTCTTGTCTCCCTAAATAATGAATACAATATTTATCATCAATAAAACCTAAGTCACCTGTTAAATACATTTTTTTGTCAGAAAAGAAATCAGTCAGAAATTTTTCATTTGTCAAATCAGAATTGTTAAAATATCCATTTCCAACACAATCTCCACTAATAGCAATTTGTCCAATTGTAAAAGGAGGACAAATTTTATTACATTTATCTAAAATATAAATATTTGTATTAGAAATAGGAGTACCGATTGGTGGTTTAATTTCTGTATTATTTTGATCTACGATATAGGTAGTAGCTACATGAGTTTCTGCTGGTCCATAATGATTATGAATTTTTATATTAGATGAAAGGAGTTTTTCAATTCCTTTCGTAATTACTAATTGTTCTCCAGCTGTAATAATATTTTTAATATGGTTTTTAAATTTTTCTACATTACTATCTTCTTCGGTTAATAATCTTAAATAAGCTGGTGGTATAAATAAGGTGTCAATTTGTTTTTCTAATAAATAATCAATTAATTTATAGCTGTTTTTTCTAATATCTTCATTTACCAGAACGAGAGTGCCTCCACTTAAAAAAGCAGAATAAATTTCTTGATAACTAACATCAAAACTCATAGTAGCAAATTGTAAAATACGATTTTTACCAGTTAAAAGATTTGTTTTTTCCTTTTCAAAATAAATTAAATTCAACATATTTTTATGAGATATAGTTACTCCTTTTGGGTTTCCTGTTGAACCAGAAGTAAATACAATATATAAGTTTTGGTTTTTATGATAGAGAATTTTTTGTTTGAAAACAGAAGAATTATCTTTATATTGTTTGTAATTAATAGCTAATAGAGATATTTTTTTATCTTTTATTAAATCAGCTAGGGAAAGATTATCTGTTAGGATAAAATCCAAATTAGCTTTATCCATCATATAATTAATTCTATTTTTTGGATATTCTGGGTCAATTGGAACATAGGTGGAACCAATTTTTAAAATAGCTAAGATACCAACAATGATATCGATAGTTCGATTCGTAAAAATACCAATATTGCTGTTTTCGTGTAATCCATTTGTAGTTAAATAATTTGCTAATTTATTAACTCTTATTAATAATTCATCATAAGAAATACTTTCGGTAGCTGTTTCAAGTGCGATTTTATCAAGATGTTCTTTTGCATTTTGTTCGATTTGTTCCATTATATTAGAACAAAAGGTAAAATTATTTTGTGTAGATGTGATATTTTCTTGTAATTTTTTTTTATCTTGTTTTGATAAAATTTCAATTTCCTTGATTGGTAAAGAGCAGTTATTTAAAATTTGAGTTATTATTTCTAAAATGCGGGTATGTAAAGAAGATATATCTTCTTTTGTATATTTGTTGATCTGATAATCATAAGCTATATTTAAACTACCAATGTCATTCATATCATAAAGATGAATATTTAAACTGTCAGAAACATTACCATTGGATACCCATTTTGCTTCATAAGGAATGGAATTTATTTGCGTATCCATTCTCATATTTTGATAAGATATCAAAAAATCATATAAATTAGGAACTTGAGGGTTTATTTTTCTCAAATTTTGTAGAATATTTTGATATGAATATTTTTGGTGCCTAAAAACTTGTCTCATATCATGTGATATTGTTTGTACAAAAGAAAGGAAATCCATAGTTGAATCGATATGTATTTTAAAGGGAATAGTACTGATATACATTCCAGTGCATGACTTTTCTTTAAAATTAGAACGATTTAGAATAGGAGTACCAATGACAAAATCATCTAAATTGCAAATGCGGTTCGTATAAATAGAAAAAGTTGCCATAAAAAAATTAAAAATAGAAATATTATATTTTTTACAAAAAGTATTAATTTCAGTTACTAGATCTTTTGGTAAAAGAAATTCTTCCCTACTAGAAGCGTAGTCTGTATTTTCGATAGTACCTAAGCGTTTTTTACTTGGAATTTCTGGAATAAGAGGAATGGTATCAAAAATTTGATTCCAAAATTCTTCATCTTTTTGGAATTTAGAGCTATTTAAATATTCTTTTTCAGAAGTTATATAATTAAGATAGGAAAAACTTGTGTTTTCGTTTAATTTATTTGCATGGATTAAAGACTCATAAATATCCATAACACCAGAAACAATTAATCCAGATGTCCAAGCATCACCAATAATATGGTGGATGGATATTAACATTCCACCATGACCATTGGGAAAAATAAAGATATAAAACGTAAATAAATTTGATTCTAATAAGGTAAATGGGGTAGTAGCAAGTTTATTTGCTAAAGTATCAACTTCTTCTTGTGAAGTAACTTTTTTAATTTCTATTGGAAAATCAGAGAAGTCATCAAAATATTGTTTAGGTATTCCGTCTTCAAGTAATAATTTTGTACGCATACTATCATTTCTACGTACAAATTCTTGAATAGATAAAACTAATTTTTCTATATTTATTTCTTCATGAATTGCTATATTACCAGTTATATTCCCTATACTAGTATTTTTCAAATATTGTTCTGTAAGCCAAATTGATTTTTGTGCATTTGTTAATTCATAAACATCCTTTTTCATTTTTTTTCCTCGTATCTTTCTTAAATTTTGTCTTATTATAGTTAGTACATAATTATTATAGTCAAATTATATAGTTTTTTGCTTAAAAATGTCAATACTTTTGCCAATGTTTATAGTTGATTTTTAGTAATTAAAAAGTTTACTATTCGTTAGAAAAATATAAATATTATATATTATGTTTTTCTTCATTATAAAATTATGTTAAAATCTGCTTGATTTAATTTTAAATTATTGATATTATGACAATAATAGAGTAAAAAGCAAAGAAAGAGGAAAATAGATATGAGAAAATCCAAAAACTTAAATAACAGAGGGATTACATTAATAGCCTTAGTCATTACCATTATTGTATTATTAATTTTAGCAGCAATCAGTATTGCAGCATTAACAGGAGAAAATGGGATTTTAACAAAATCCAAAATAGCACAAATAAGGACGGAATATACATCAGCTGAAGAAATCATAAAATTGAGGAGAATAGCAATACAAGCGGAAAGTGAAGTTAAAGGAGAAAAATGTACAATACAAGACATAGAAGAAGGTATGTATAAGGCAGATAATATAACCATAGAGAAATACTACAATAAAGAAGAAGCTTCCATAAAAGAAGGAGTAGACAGAAACAATGGAGTAACTTTAGAAGCTATTGTAGTATCAGCAAATGAATATGCAAAATATAAATTTTTAATTGGGGAGACAAGTCAAATAGAAGGAGTATTAGTAGGAACAATAACTGATGCAACAGACAAAGAAGAATTTAAAACAAAAGAAGAATTTGAAAAGGAAATATTTGGAACAGAAAAAAAAGAAGAAGTCAAAGTAGATCCTTCCCTATTAACCAATCCAGAAGAATTTGGTAAAGCCATACAAGAACCAGAAAAATTAGAATATATCATAAAAAATCCAGATATTTTTATGGAAAAAATAACACAAGACACACAATTATCTACTAAACTATTTGAAAATGAAAAAGCGATAGATTTGATAATTAGTAATGATATATGGAGAGATAAAATATTAGCGAGTGATGGTGATATAACAGGAGAAAACAGTAATATAATCAAGGCTTTAGATGATAGTGGGGTCATTAATTTACCAACCACAGATCTAGAATTATATGACCCAGAAACAAAAACAGGAAATACTTTATATTCAAGCTATTTACGTAATGAAGCGAAACATTCTCCAGTTAATGCTTTTATAGGAGGAAGACCAGGTTATACAGATTGGGAAACAGAAAGTGATGGATTACCAGCTTATATAGGTTATGATTTTGGAGAAGAGAACAAAGTATGGATTTATAAAGTTTATGTGAAACCAGGTAATAATTATGCGCCAACTAAGATGTATTTACAATCTTCAAATGATAATATAGAATGGGAGACCATATATGAATTTACGCAATATACAAAACCTTCTAATGAAGTAACAGAAGTAATAAATTCTTCAACAAATAGAAAAAAATCTAGATATTGGAGATTATATATAACTGAAAGTACAAGTCAAGGAAAAGTAGATTTTTTAAAAATACAATTTTATGGCAAATAATTAAAATTTGAGATTAAAATAATTCGTTTTTATATAAAAAAATAAAAACCTTAAATATCTGAAGAATTAATTTAGATATTTAAGGTTTTTTGTAATTTTGGATAATTTGGAGGACAGAAGAAGTATTATGATAAATAAATTAATATAGATATAATTAAATTTTATCATCATAATTTTTTCCTCTGTCCCAAAATCATCCTCAAAATTGTTTAAAAAACAAAAACTTGGTAATACTATAGAAGAGGTGGGAAATTTGAAAAAAAAGAAGAAAATGAGTAATCAAAAAAAAGTATTAATAAGTACTATTTTAGCAATGGTTGTATGGATATTTATTTTCTATTTATACATAACCTACCAAAACATAGAAATAAAACCAACAGAATATGAAGCAACTAGAACGTTATCCACACCTAGCACGCAAACTGTGGAAACAGCCAAAGAAGAAAGCAAAAAAGTAGCTGATGTTATTGAAGAAACTACGAGAAAAGTAGTTGGAATTTCTAAATTAAAAAATGCAGGAAATAGTATTTTATCAAAAAGTACAGAAAGCGAACTAGGATTAGGAACAGGAATGATAGTGACAGAAGATGGTTATATTTTAAGCAATGAGCATGTAACTGGTGAAAAATATAGTAAATGTTATATTACTTTAGAAAATGGGAATAATTACGATGGAACTGTCGTATGGAGTGACTCTGACTTAGATTTATCAATTACTAAAATAAATGCTAAAAATTTAGAATATATACCACTAGGGAATTCTGATCAAATTCGAGTAGGTGAAACAGTCTATGCCATTGGAAACCCAATTGGATTTGAATTCAGAAGAACCGTAACCTCAGGAATTATCAGTGCCAAAAATAGAACCATAAAAATTGAAGAAAGTGATAAGTCTTCTTATATGACTGATTTAATTCAAACAGATGCAACCATTAATCCAGGCAATAGTGGAGGTCCCTTAATCTATCCAAATGGAGAAGTCTTGGGAATCAATACTGTTAAAATTTCATCAGCAGAGGGAATTGGTTTTGCCGTTCCTATTAATATTATTAAACCAATTATTGATAGCTTTAGAAGCACAGGTACATTTGAAGAGGCAACAGTTGGAATTTATGCCTATGATAAAGAAGTAATTCCCTATCTAAATGCTGGTTCTAATATTAATTTTGACAAAGGAATTTATGTGGCTCAAATTACTAAAAATGGTCCAGCAGATAATACAGAGTTAAAAGAAGGAGATATTATTACAAGTGTTGACGATGTGTCTTTGAATACTATGAATGATTTAAGACAATATATTTATACAAAAAAACCAAATGATGAAGTGATTTTCAAGGTTACAAGGGGAAAAATTAATAAAGAAATAAAAGTTGTATTAGGCAAAAAATAAAAGAAAACCGCCGGCTGTAAAAAATTCCGGCGGCCAGGTATTTCTATGCTAAGATAATCTTGAGAACTAAATGATTTACAATACCATTGGAATATAATAAACCTTCCAGTGGAGCACCAGGTCGTTCATTTTTTGAAAGAGGAGTTAAGAAATAACCACGTCCTTTTCTCCTAGCATAGCGTTGCAAATGTTTTACCTCCTTTATCCTATGACGTATATAATATTATACCATATATTTCCAGCGTTGACAAATTTGACATAAAATTTTATTCTTCGACTTATTCTGTCAAACTATTTTCCATAAAATCAAACTTTCTTTCATAATCCTTTGTTTCCTTATTAGCCATATAAACCTCACTACGATTTTTCATTAAAAACTCAATAATATGGTAAACATCAATCCAAATTTCATTTGGACTATCCACTTGAGAATCGTCAAAAATCAATTGCATACCAAAATGTAAATGAGGAACATTAATATTATTAACATTTTCCTTTATACTATAGCCAGTCATTCCAAGATAGCCAATCACATCACCAGCTTTAACAGTCATCCCTTCTTCCAAGCCCTCACTATAGGGGTGATTTTTTCTTAAATGAGCATAGTAATAATAGCGTTTTGTATCAAAACTTCGAATACCAACTCGCCAGCCTCCATATTGGTTCCAACCTAAATTTTCCACAATACCAGATTCTACAGCAACAATAGGAGTACCAATACTACCCATTAGATCATTTCCTAGATGGGTTCTTTTAAAGCCATAAGACCTAGAATTTCCAAAGTCATCGTAATGGCTAAAAGAATAATTTTTGGCAATTGGAAGAAAAGCTTTTAGACCATATTTTTCTTGATAAGATTTAGAGCCATCTTCATTTAAAACTTCGATTGAATAATTACCAATAAAACCACCTAAAACAGCAGAATAACTTTCAAAGTAATAATCATAAAATTTCATGTTTTGTGTTAAATCTTGTATAGACTGTCCATTTTTTAATTCTCCTATCAAATCATTTAGATCTTTTGGTTTGAAATTTTTAAAATTACCACCATTTTTACAAGACAAGATAGCAAGTAGTTCAATCCAATTATAAGTAATCTCTTCTTTTTTATTATGAGAATCAATATCTAATTTAGCAGTTAGATTTAAGGCTTCAGAAGTAACATTAAAATCTACCCACTTAATAAAATTCTTTTTTTCTTCTATTTCATCACTATTTGTACTATCACTAGCAAAAGAATAAAATATAACAATGCTAGATAATAAAATAATTAATAGTATAAAAACGATAATCAATTTCTTACTTATTTTGAATGATTTTATTAACAAAAGAATTCACCCCATATTAATATATGGGGCAATTAAAATAATATGCCAAAGGTTGCCAATGTGCCAGTGGGGACAGACCTTTTTGGCAACTATTTCAAAAATCCACGAATTGCGTCATACAAAAAAGGTTTATATTCTTCAATAGGTAAGGGATTTTTATATAAAATAGAATCAAAGCAAGTAGAACTTACCAATTCTATAATCATAAACAAAGTAACTCTAGGATTTTTTAAGGGAATATGATTTTCTTCCACACCTTTTAAAAATAAAGAATACAATCCATCTTCTTTGTCTTCTGGTTTATCATATAATTTAATAATGGTTTTATTATAAACACCCCAAGATAAATTCTTAGAAATAAATTGTAAAAGAAGAGGATTTTTAGCAAGTTCATCTATTACATAATTAATAATAAAAATAATTTGATCGGAAAAATCTTTTAGGTAATTTTTTCTCATTTTTGATAAAGCATCTGAAAATAATTTTTCTGATTTTTTCATAATAAGAACATCTCGAATTTCATATTTATCTTTAAAATATAAATAAAAAGTGCCTTTAGCAACTTTGGCGTTATCTACAATTTCCTGAATAGATGTACTTTTTAATCCTTTTTCAGTAAATAATTGAAAGGCAGTATTTAATAATCTATTTTCTTTTTCATTTTTTTGTTCTGTAATCCCCATAATATCTCCTTAAATTTTATATTTTATTTTTAAACTAATTTAACATTATTATGGCATAAAAAAAAAAAATAATCAATAAAAATATAAAAAGTATTGACCAATGGTCATAAAAGTAATATAATATAGAAAATGACTAATGGTCATTTCGAAGAAAGGAGAATTAGAATGTTTCAGCTTAAATTTGGAGAATTTGTTTGCAAACATAAAAAAATCATATTAATAACAGCACTTTTATTATTAATACCATCCCTAATTGGAATGAAAATGACACGAATCAATTATGACATTTTAGTGTATTTACCAGAAGACATCGAAACCATACAAGGTGAAAATATACTATCAGAAGATTTCAACATGGGAGCCTTTTCGATGATTGTACTAGAAAATATGAAAACAAAAGAAATCGTACAATTAGAAAATAAAATTAAAGAAATCAATAACGTAGAAAAAGTAATAGGAATAGCAGACATGATTGGAACACGTATTCCAACTCAAATGATACCAGATGAAATCAAACATAAAATTTACAAAGAAGGAGATACCGTATTATTAGTTACTTTTAAAGATAGCATCTCATCAGACACCACCATGCAAACCATTGAAACACTAAGAGAAATAACAAATGAGCAATGCAAAATAAGTGGAATGTCTGCTACCATATTAGACACGAGAAATTTATCAAACTCTGAAATTGCTATTTATGTCGTAATAGCCGTAGCATTATGTATTATTATCTTGCAAATAGCCTTAGATTCCTATATTGCACCTTTATTTTTATTACTAAACATAGGAATTGCTATCTTATATAATATGGGAAGTAACATCTTTTTAGGGCAAATATCGTATATTACAAAAGCCATAAGTGCGGTTCTACAACTAGGAGTAACAATGGATTTTGCTATTTTCTTATACCATAGTTATAAAGCAGAACAGAAAAACCATCAAGATAAAAATCAAGCAATGGCACAAGCCATCAGTAAAACAATGGTGTCTGTTGTAGGAAGTTCTCTTACCACCATTGCTGGATTTTTAGCACTTTGTAGTATGAACTTAACATTAGGTAAAGACATAGGAATTGTTATGGCGAAAGGAGTTTTATTAGGAGTCATTAGTGTTATAACCATTTTACCAGCCATATTATTAAGTTTTGATAACTTAATTGAAAAAACAAAACATAAAGAAATTATGCCTAAATTCACAAAAGTAAAAGATATGGTAATAAAACACTATAAAATAATCATCTTAGTATTTATGATTGTTTTACCAATAGCTATTTATGGTTATACTCATACAGAAGTATATTACAACTTAGATAAATCTCTACCAGAAACCTTAAAAAGTGTAGAAGCCAATAACGCATTAAAAGATAAATTTAACATTGTATCAGCAGAAGTGTTGTTAGTAGACAAAAATATACCAGACTATAAAATAAATGAGATGTTAAATAAAATAGAAAATATAGAAGGAATTGAATGGACATTAGGCTATGCCAAAATAGCAGGAAGCATACCAGAAAGTATATTACCATCAGATATTAGTAGCATATTTGAAAATGATAAATATCAAATGATAATTATTAATTCAAAATATGAAATGGCAACTGATGAATTAAATGAACAGATCACACAAATTAATAACATTATTAAACAATATGATGAAAAAGCCATACTAGCAGGAGAAGGACCATTGATGAAAGATTTAGTAGAAATTAGTGATCATGATTTTAATAGTGTTAATGTGGTTTCTATAGCGGTTATATTTATTATTATGATTATGGTATTAGAATCCATTTCTTTACCAGTTATTTTAATCATTGTAATTGAATTTGCTATTTTTATCAATATGGGAATACCGTTTTATACTAATACAACCTTACCATTTGTAGCATCCATTGTGATTGGAACCATACAATTAGGAGCTACCATAGATTATGCTATTTTAATTACAACGAATTATATTACTAAAAGGAAAGAAGGAAACAACAAGAAAGAAGCAATCAATGAAGCACTAGGAAGTTCCATTGGTTCCATCGTAGTAAGTGGCCTTTGTTTCTTTGGAGCAACCTTTGGAGTAGGAGCTTATTCCAAAATAGAAATGATAGGCTCCCTATGTAGTTTAATGTCAAGAGGAGCTATCATCAGTATGATTGTAGTTATTAGCGTATTACCAGCATTTCTGTTAATATTTGATAAGATAATCTGTAAAACAACTAGACAGATGAAAAGGATTTAGAGATAGTCTTCTAAGACTGTTAAGAAACTCTAAATAATTATAAAAATATTTTAAAGTTATTAAAAAAATTTGGAGCTGTTGTCAAAGTTACCAAATAAACCTGGAACCAGTGGCAACTAAAAAGAAAGGAAAGATAAGAATGAATAAAAAAATAAAAACAAAAATTATGGCAAGTATCTTATTATGTACAATATGTACTTATACTGTACCAATATTTGCTTTTACCAAAGACGAAACCATCTATTCAAAAATAAATAGTGAGGGAGAAAATTATCAAACTATCGTAAGTACACATATTGAGAACAAAGAAGGATTAGAAGTAATTGAAGATATAAGCGATTTATTAAAAATCGAAAGTACAAATGGAGAAGAAGAATTCACACAAGAGGGGAATTCTTTAATTTGGAAAGCAGACCAAAAAGATATTTATTATCAAGGAGAAAGCCAAAAAGAATTACCAGTTGAATGTCAAATAAAATACGAATTAGATGGAAAAGAAGCAAAACCAGAAGAAATAGTAGGAAAAACAGGACATGTAAAAATAACTATACAATATACCAACAAAGAAGAACACAAGGTGAATATCAATGGAATGGAACAAAAAATGTATACCCCTTTTGTAGCAGTCGCAGGAACTGTTTTACAAAATGATACCAATAAAAATATAGAAATATCGAATGGGAAAGTCATCAATGATGGAAGTAAAACGCTAGTAATGGGAATGGCTTTGCCAGGACTTCAAGAAAGCTTAAAAGTAGATAAAACCGATATGGAGATACCGGATAGTATTGAAATAACAATGGATACAACAGATTTTGAATTTGGAAATGTTGTTACTTTTGTAACACCAAAAGTATTAGAAAAAGGAGATTTGGACTTTTTAGATCAATTAGATAAAGTATATAATCAAGTAAATACATTAGAAACAGCAAGTAATCAAATTCAAGAGGGAAGTATATCATTAGCAGAAGGAACCAATCAATTGGCTTCTGGTACAGAAGAATTAAAAGAAGGAGCGGATATTGCTTATAATGGAGCAAAGCAAATTAAATCAGAAGTAAATAAGGCAACTAATCAATTAGCTAGTGATAAAAGCGAAGTGATAGATTTCAATACATTAAATTCGATTGGAGAACAAGCAAAACAAGCAGCCAACTTATCAGATACACAAAAAGCACAAATAGGAAATCAAGCACAAACAGTAGCTGTACAAAGCATACAAGGCCAAAAATTAGAAATTGGACAAAAGGCAGAAAGTCAAGTAGCCAATTTAGCATTAACAGCCGACCAAAAGCAACAAATAGCAAGTAATGTAAAGCTTGGACTAGAAGCTAATAGTAACTACATGTCTTTACCAGCAGATCAACAACAAGTTATTTTACAATTTTCTCAGAATTCAGCTATATCAGCAGCAGAAACTACGGCTAAACAAACAGCAAAGCAAGTGGCAAATATGACAGCACAAGCAGTAGCAGAAGAAGTGGCAGGAAATGTAGCTAATGGAACAGCTCAAAGTGTGGCTCAAATGACAGCAACGCAAACTGCTCAAACCACAGCAACAACAATTGCCAAACAAGTGGCAGAACAAGTAAAATCAGTTGCGCAAAGTCAAATAATTACACAAATGAATACCTTAGGAGAAGGATTAAATCAATTAACAAATGGATTAGGTAGTTTAAAAGAAGGAACGAATTCGTTAAAAAATGGAGTAAATGGGCTAAATGAGGGGGCTAATACGTTAGCAGATGGAATTAAAACTTTTAATGAAGAAGGAATCCAAAAGATTTGTAATTATATAAATAGTGATGTAAAGGATATAAGTGAACGAATGAAAAAATTAGTAGAGTTGTCAGAAGAATATAACAATTTTACTATGTTAAATGGCGGAAATAGTGGTACTGTTAAATTTATCATGATTATGGATGCGATTAAAAAACAAGAGGATAATGAAAATACTAAGGAGCAAGCTATTTTTCCTACACAAAAAGATAAGAGTGGAGAAGAAAAAAAGTAATTACTGTGAATTATCTGAAATAAAATAAAAAAAATAGAACCGCTAGTACTATTAGTATAAGCGGTTTTATGGTGTTGTAACTAGACACATAGTAAAATAGTTAAATAAAACATATAAAATTGAATCTAATTAGAAGGTAAAATGGTGCACCAGGACATATTCTTTTTAGCTAAACTATTGGTGTATCAACATA
>CAOJRU010000010.1 GCA_948442365.1 uncultured Clostridium sp. | reverse complement strand
AGGATTTTATTGTTTACTTTTCAATGTACTTTTTCTGTCCCGTTTTTGTGGGACGATTTTTATTATACGCTAGTTTTTTTTCTTTGTCAACACTTTTTTTAAAATTTTTTTTCTTTTTTTAAAGTAAATTTTTCCAACTAAAAATTATAGACACTTAATTCAATTTAATCCTATTATAAACAAGCTCTTTCAGCCCCATTAACATTAATTGGTTTGTTCCAAAAATTCTTATAATTTTTCTGTAGAATGATTTTCTTATTATATTGATTTTCTTAATACAATAACAAAGCTAAAATCAACAACAGTAATCTGTTTGATTTTAGCTTTGTTTCACCTATTTTATTTTTCTAACATAGTTAATATGATTCCATTTACTAAACCTGTCGTTTGATCATACTCTACTTTTACATTATATTTTCTGTTTTTATTTTCTTCTATAAAGGAAGTTAAAGTAGTAACTACTTCTTCATTTTTATTAGCACGATCTAACTTTAATCTTAATTCTGTATTGGATATTACTTCCATATCTATAAAATTATTTTCAATCGCTTGAATCAAATTAACTACATTGGAACTTTCCAAATTTTCACCTTGTAAAATTTCAAATTTAGAATTAAATCGATTTTTTTCTGCTTCTGTTACTCCCATTACTTCAAAACTCTGTCCTTCTTTTACAAGTCCTATTATTTTTAATACTTCCCATATATCTTCTTTCTTTATATCGTTTGACATGATTTCTGCTATTTTTTGAGAAACTCCATTCTTTACTTGTTTTACGATAGATTGCAAGGATTCTTCTTCTAATTCACTTAAATTGATGGCATTTTCTTTTTTCAAAACCATTTCCTCTGTAAACTGATTGACACTATTAATTTCTTGCTGAATAGTTGCTTCTACTAGACTTGTATTATTTTCGTAAGTAGCGGTTACATTCTTTATACCATTGTTTCCATTTATCTTTTCTTCTATTAATAAATTGTATTCTGTTGTTTTTTCATTTTCTATATTTTTTAGATTAATATTGGTTTCCTCATTATTACTTTTGCAAATAAGTAACTGTTCTTTTTTGGTATCATGATAAGATACCTGTGTGTATTTTTCATTTTGCAATGATAATGTATCTATATTGATTTCATAGTCTGGATTTTGTATTGTGATTTTTAGAGTTGTTCCTTTATTCTCATAGACAATTATTTTTGACTCTTCTTGTCCAATATTATTTTTGGTTATTTGATTGATTATCTTTTCTATCTCTTGTACGAATTGTTCTCTTAAAAGAATAGGATTACTATTTTGATTAAATAGATCCAATAAAGTTTGCATCTTATCTAATTTATTTAATATAATCTCATCTTGCTTACATTGTTCTAGCATCTTGATATACAAATTGTTCATTTGTTCTTTGGTTAAGGTCAAACTATAAGCATTAGCATAAATCGAATTACCGTCTATTTGAATGGATTGATTTTTTTCCTTTGAAAAGTTATCTTTGGAAACATTAGTATGGATGATATTAATATAGGTTGTTTTTAATTTTTGTCTTTCTTCTTCAGAAAGTTCAAAAATCCCTTTTAAGTCATCACCAAATGTTATGGTATCTGGCATTTTTTCTATTTCTTCTTGCGAATAACCTGCTTTTTTTAATAACTCTTTTAAGTTTTCGTTATTTACCAATAAATATTGATTAAATAAATCAGAAAATCTAATTCCATAAGTATTTTCATTTTGTATATATTCGATTTCTGCTACTTTTTTATCTTGATTTAATAGTTGAATATCTTGATAATTATATTGATTACTGCTATCAACTTGTCCATCTATCTTTAATTGTAATGGATTAATGGAATTTTGTGAATTTTCTGCTGTGGTTCCTCTATCTTCTATGACATTTACTTTTACTTGTGTTTGGGTTGTATACTTGTTTTGCTTTAGCAACTCATCATATTGACTTTTCCCTATTTCTTGATAAACAGTATTTACATTGTCTACACTTTGTCCTAAATATTTGGCAAACAATGTGGCATTTGATTTAAACATATCTGTATTGATATACAATAAAATGAGTGTGGTTGCTATCATTACTATGAAAACTACCAGACATATAATAATAATGGTATTTTTCTTTTTTCGTGGTATCATCTGCTTTCCTCCTTACTTTTATAACTATTGTATCGTTTCTACCATAAAATTTCAATCTTTTTTCCAAATAAAAATTGATATCCTTTTAATTCAAAATATAAAAAAGTTTCACTTTATTTTCTGTTTCACTGCTTCATAAAGAACAATTCCTGTTGAGACAGAAGCATTTAAGGATGTTACTTTTCCCTTCATTGGAATTTTTATTAAAAAGTCACAATTCTTTTTTACCTTTTGACTCATACCACTTCCTTCATTTCCAATTACAATACCAATTGCTCCTGTTAAATCTTGTTCATAATAATAAGTTGTTGTATTAATATCGGTTCCGCAAATCCAAAGTCCCTCTTTTTTAAGTGTTTCTATAGCATCTGTTATATTGGTCACTCTTGCCACTTTCATATGTTGTACTGCTCCTGCTGATACTTTATTAACGGTACTGTTGACAGTAGCACTTCTTCTTTTGGGAATAATAATTCCATGAACCCCTGCTGTTTCCGCTGTTCTAATAATAGATCCTAAATTGTGCGGATCTTCAATCCCATCTAAAATTAATACAAAAGGGTCCTCTCCTCTTGTTTTGGCTTCTTGTAAAATATCTTCTATTTGGCAGTATTCATAAGGTGGTACCATAGCAATAACGCCTTGATAGTTTTCAGTTTGCGCCATTTCTTCCATTTTCCTTTTTTCTTTTTCAACTAAGATTACTTTATTTTCTTTTGCCATACTAATAATTTTGTGGATAGAACCGTGTCGCTCTCCTTTGGTTATGAATATTTTGTTGATGTCTTTTCCACTTTCTAATAATTCAATAACTGCGTTTCTTCCTTCTACTTGGTCATTGTATATTTCTTTTCGTTCTTGCTTATTCATTTTTCTTCACCCTTTTTTATTTATATTTAGTTGACATATTTTATTTTACTTTTATGTCGATTTATGATATAATTATTACATCAAATTTTAGGAGGTACTCACCATGAAAACAAAAGGATTTCTTGGCTTATTAATCCGGATAGGAGGTGCTACTATTTGTGGCTTCCTTCTTACCAAAATTCCTGTTGGCACACAGAATGGTTGTAACTGTGCTGGAGTTCTCTTTCTCCATTTGGTATTTAGTATGATAGCAGTTATCGCAGATCACATGGACACAAAACCTGATGGAACACATCCAGGATTGAAGGCGTTGTCTTTAGTGATAGGATTCGTCTTATCTGCTATTTCAATGAATTCCGGTCATATTGTTTGTTCTGGATTTCTGTTCCTCTTTAGTTGCATATCTATTGTAATCGCAATATATATTGAAAGCAACTATTAATTGAGTACATTCCCCTATTGTTCATGGGGAGAACAGGGCTTTCTCAGAAGGGAGAGCCCTGTTTTTATTGTACACAAGCTTTTTCTTCTTTATAAAAAATCTCTTCTAATGCTTTAGCAACTCCATCTTCATTATTATTATCTGTTATAAAATCTGCTTTTTTCTTCAAATTCTCATCTGCATTTCCCATTGCTACTTTATAGCCAGACATCTCAAACATAGATATATCATTTGCTCCATCTCCCATAATAACAATATCTTCTTTATGAATCTGTAAATAATCCGCTAATATTTTAATAGCATTGGCCTTAGTAGCATTTTTCTTAATGACATCTAGGTAGTCTGTTTCATAATGTTCTTTTCCTGTATCTACAACAAAATGGCAAATATCCGTTGACTCTATATCCTTAAAATTAACTTCTATTTCTTGTTTCATCTTTCTTAAATTTAATTCTTCACCACATAAAGTAAACATAGGTGTGTCTGAAATAGAATTCTCGATATAAAATTTTTTCATATCTTGTACTAGTTTGGTATTTTTATTCGTTTCTGCTTCTCTATTTCCATCTGTTACTGTTCCCTTATCAGTATGTAAAATTCCTCTTAAATGTAATTTTTTATAATTATCTATTACTCTAATTGCTTCTTCTTGATTAAAATGTCTTTTTAGCAAATAATCATTTTTTACATTATCTTTTATAATGGCTCCATTGGAAGCTATTATATATTGATTAATAGCCTTTCCAATCGTCTCAATTATATAAGAAATATTTTTTATATTTTGCCCAGTAGCTATCACAAAAAGAACACCTTTCTCTTTCTGTATTTTATTGATTATTTCTACATTTCTTTTTGATACTTGTTTTTTATCATTTAATAAAGTCCCATCTAAATCCAGTACCACCATTTTATACATCAATTTCCCCTCCAAAATCATGTTTCATCATCTAATTTTAACACACTTAAAAATGCTTCTTGTGGTATTTCTACATTTCCAATCTCACGCATTTTCTTCTTTCCTCTTTTTTGCTTTTCTAATAATTTTTTCTTTCTTGTGATATCACCACCATAACACTTGGCTAGTACATCTTTTCTCATGGCAGAGATCGTTTCCCTTGCTATAATTTGTCCTCCAACTGCTGCTTGAATTGGTATTTTGAATAGTTTTCTTGGGATAACTGTTTTCAATTTTTCAACCATTTTCTTTCCTCTATCGTAGCTACTATCTTTATGTACAATAAAACTTAAGGCATCCACTGGTTCTCCATTAATATGAATATCTAATTTTACTAGATTGGATCTTCTATATTCTTTAAATTCATAATCTAAAGAGGCATATCCTTTTGTTTTTGATTTTAAATGATCAAAGAAATCATAAATAATCTCATTAAGTGGCATTTCGTATACTAACGTAACTCGATTCTCATCTAGATATTTCATATCCATATAAACACCACGTCTTCTTTGACATAGTTCCATAATATTTCCCACATAGTCTTTTGGTGTCAAGATATTTGCTGTTACAAAAGGTTCTTCCATATAAGATATTTCTTGTGGTTTTGGTAAGTCTTCTGGATTGTATAATTCAACTACTGTACCATCTGTTTTATACACTTTATAAATAACAGATGGTGCTGTAGTGATAAGTCCCAAGTCAAATTCTCGATCAATTCTTTCTTCTATAATCTCTAAATGAAGTAATCCCAAAAATCCACAACGAAATCCAAATCCTAAAGCCGCCGACGTTTCTGCTTCATATTCTAGAGCTGCATCATTTAATTTTAATTTTTCTAGTGCCTCTTTTAATGCTTCATATTGGCTTCCATCAATTGGATATAATCCACAATAAACCATTGGCGTTACTTTTTTATATCCTTTTAGTGGTTCCTCTGCTGGATTATTTTTTAACGTAATGGTATCTCCTACTTGAATATCTGCTAAATTTTTGATACTAGCAGCTATATAACCAACTTCTCCCGCTTTCATTTCATTGGTTGGCATATAAGAACCTGGAACAAAACAGCCCACTTCTACTACTGTAAAAGTTTTATTGGTGGCCATTAGTTTAATTTCATCTCCTACTTTTACAGTCCCATCCATCACTCTTACATAGGCAACTGCTCCTTTGTAATTATCATAATAAGAATCAAATATAAGACATTTTAATTTTTCATTTTCATTACCTTTTGGGAAAGGCAAGTCTGTTACAATTTTTTCTAGGACTTCCTCCACATTTAATCCTGACTTGGCTGAAATACAAGGTGCTTCTTCTGCTGGTATTCCTATAATATCTTCTATTTCTTGTTTGACTTCTTCCACTCTTGCATTTGGCAAATCAATTTTATTTAAAACTGGTAATATTTCTAAATTGCTATCAATGGCTAAATAAACATTAGCTAATGTTTGTGCTTCGACTCCCTGACTAGAATCTACTACTAAAATAGCGCCATCACATGCTGCCAAACTTCTGGACACTTCATAATTGAAATCAACATGACCTGGTGTGTCAATTAAATTTAAAGTATATTCTTGACCATCTTTGGCTTTGTATATCATTCTAACAGCCTGTGATTTGATGGTAATACCTCTCTCTTTTTCTATTTCCATATTGTCTAAGACTTGGCTTTCCATTTCTCTTTTGGATAATACCCCTGTCATTTCAATTAGTCGATCTGCTAAGGTTGATTTTCCATGATCTATATGTGCAATGATACTAAAATTTCTGATGTGTTCTTGTCTGTTATTCATATTTCCTCCATTCTTTTTGGTTCATTTTAGCATAAAACAATTAAATATTCAATGTTTAATGAATAAAACAAAAAATCCTCACTTAATTTAGTGAAGACTTTTTGCTTTTATCACGCATTTGATTTAATTACATAAAATCTTAAAAACTTCTGGTTCATTTTTTAATCCTAATTTATAATTGGTAATATGCAACCAATAAAAGCAATTATCAATATTGGTAATACCACTGGCAGTAATCTTTTTTGCAAAGATGTACATGCCCAAATGAATTGCCAAAAAATAGGATATGCCATACATAATAACCCACATGGATTTTCCCACAAACATAGGTAACTTATTGCTATTGAGATTAAGACTATAGCTATCATTTCTACGATTCCCGCTATTATCTCCATCTCTAAGAATATGTCTATCTCTTCATCCATTTTTCTTTTTCTTTCCGGCCGAACTAACTTAGGGAAAAAAATATATTCTATTGGTAATACTAATACTGCAGCAATAATTGTTATTGCTATTTTAAATATCATCATAAAGCTTTCTCCTTCCTTGTAATAATGCGTGATACAATCAATTAATTGTTTTTAAAATACCACTTTTTCTAATTGTAGTATTATTGCCATAATTATAACATTCCTTTTTGTCTGATGTCAAAAATTGTTCTCTAACCCATGACACAAATTGTATACTTTTTGATAGCCAAGTCGTTGCAAGATACGTTGTGCCTTTTGACCTCTATGTCCTGTACTACAATAAACAATAATAGTTTGTGATTGATTTGGTAAAATTTGATTCACATTCTCCTTTATTTCATATTCTGGTAATAAAATAGCCTTATCTAAATGTCCTTCTTCAAACTCTTGTGGGCTTCTAACATCTACTAATATAGCACCTTCTTTTACCATTTTTTCCAATTGCTGTTGATCAATTTCTGCTTGCGTGCAACATCTATTTCTGTAAAATGCACATTTTAACTTGTGTAACATAACTTTTCTCCTTTTTCTAAAACTAATTCTTCTATTTATTATATGCTTTTTTACATTTTTCGTTATTTTCCACTCTATTTTTCAAGTTATCCACAATCAAATTTTAACTTATATTGCTTTTTCTTTTTTACAAAATAATTACAAAAATATTTCATTCCTATTTTTAATTTTATAGAGTTCCTTTTTGAAACATCATTTTTTCGACATTTTTTATAACATTTCACTATTTATGTTACAATAATATTACATTCTTGTTACAATTATGTATTCTTTTCTGTTTTATGTTTCCTGCTTTTTTTCTTTTTTTCCATTTCTATTTTTTATTTTCGAATGTGGAAACTGTGGATAACTTTGTGAATAACTTAGTTTACTTGTTTTTCGTTCATGAGTTGTTCACATTTTAATTTAGTTGCTATAATATCTTAACTTTTCTTTTATGTTTGCCACTTTTTATGTGTACTCTCTTTTTTATTTTATACCATAAAAAGGAAAGATAGAAAATGCTTATAAATAAAGCATTTTCTATCTTTCCTTTTCTTCTACAAGTTACATAATTTTTTATTTTGCCAGAAAAAACCATATAATTCCTATTATTTCTAGTATTGTAATAAATGGAAAACCTATCACAAAATTAAGTTTCTGTGTTTTGTGTCTAAATGTATACATTCCCACAATCGTTCCAATTCCGCCTCCTAAAGCGGTAACTATAAATAATGTTTTTTCTGGAATTCTCCATGAACCTTTTTTGGCTTTTCTTTTATCTAGCCACATGATGAAAAAACCAAAAGCATTAACAGCTAATAAATAAAGTAATATATTTTGTATTGAAAATACTTCTTCAAAATTTATGGTTGCTTGTTGTTCAAACATCTTATTTTCCTCTCTTTTCTATATTAAAATTTAAAATCTAAGTAAGCATATTTCTCAGTTTTAAAGTTTCTTGCTCTTTCAATATCTGCTCTAGCCATTTCTGAAATTTTACTAATTCTTATGGATTCATTTTTAATCTTCACTAATGGATTAATAAACCTTATTTTTGCATTGGTGATACTTACACAATATTTGCCAATTACTGGTGTTTTACTTTCTTCTATTTTAATAGCATTTCTCCAACTTTCAAAATTTTTAGCAATGTTGCCTATTTTACAATTCTCAATCTTATCTATTATCTCTTCTTCCGATAAAATATATAAATCTTTTTGACTAATTATATTGTCTTTCATCATTTTCTTTAGTATATCCGCTAAAAATTGCATCGAAAATTTGGTCCTATTTTCTATATAAATAGAAGATAACTCACTCATACCATGCACAAATTTTTCTGCCATTTCTTGACTTTTAAATCCTAATTCTTCAATTCCTTCTTCATTTTTTTGTATTTCTATGTTTTCATACATTTCTTGTATTTCTTCTAAATTCCATAGTTCTTTGGTTGCCCCTAAACCATTAGAAAGTGTATATTCTAGTCGATCACTGGATAATTGCGGTGTATCATTATCTGCAATTGGATAAATATGATAGTCTACCACTTCCTCTATTGTTATTTCGTCTTTCTCTAATAAAGTCATAATTTCTTTTGATTCGTGAATTACTTGATAGGTTAATTCTTCTGTTGATTCTTGAGTTTCATAATCTCCATTCATGAAATCAATAGCATGCTTAAATACTGGGGTAGCTATATCATGAAACAGTCCTGCTAGGGTTTGTTTCTTATTTTTCGTAAAATTCCATATAATTAAAGCAACTCCTATGCTATGGTCTAATGTTGTATTTAAAATTTTATAATCAAAAAGTTTGGAATATACGGTTCCACAAGATGTACTGATTTTCCCTTGTTTCTGCATTTCTGGCGTTTCTATGTATGGATTTAAGAATTCTGGTATTCCTTCTGGTGATAGTATTTTAAAGTATTCTATTGTTTCTGGTCTTACTGTTTCTAAATATCTTTTCATAATTGTCTCCCATTTTATTTTTTCCTTATTTTATATTACGTTGATTGCTTTGTCAACTTTTGTACAATTTTAAAAATCGAAAACATACATTATGTAATTTTGTAATAATTACATTTCTGGTTTTATGTTTACTTTTCGTTTGCTTTATGATATAATTTTTACATAATATTTGATTAGGAGGTTTTCTCATGATAGATTGGTTAACAGGGAAAAAACATTCATTCTTTGTTACTGAAATGCTTGATAAAATGGCTAGAGATGAGATTGATACTTTCATAGATGAAAAAAAAATCGATATTTACGATAAAAGAGTATTAGATGTTGGTATGGGTAGAGGATATCATTTTGATTATTTATTGGAGCTAGGAGCTGATGTTTATGGATTTGAGCCATCCATTTTTTATAATTTTAATCAATCAGGTAGAGCTTTTAAGGAACCAATAGAGCATATCTCTGAAAATTTCTTAGGTACGTTTGATATAGCTATTCAATTTAGATATAGTGCTAAACCATCTTCTATTCGTACGATTGCAAAAGCTCTCAAACCAGATGGAATATATCTTGTTACATTTGTAAATCGTGCTAGATTTTATATCAATTCGGAAGGAAATTACGATTCTAAATCAGAAGAATATAAAACTTTACGCGAATGTTTTGGAAAACTTGAATTCTCAAGACCTCTCTTCTCTAATGGATGTTCAAGAACACAATGTATAGCTTCAGAACCACGTATTTTAGAAAAAGAAGAAATGAAAAAAGAATCATTTGCAAGAAAAAGAAAAAAATTCCAAACAGAATTACAAAATTTCACTTCATCAATTAATGAACCAATAGATAATATTTCATCTATGAAAGAACAAGATTTCATTAGTAATTCAGAAATAGAATTTTAACGATTTTCTTAAATTAGAAAAAAAGGGGCATGTAAGTTATCTAAAAATTTTTTGACTTTTAGATAACTTACATGCCCTGTTTTTGTTTGCATATCAAATTTGTTATTCTATCAATATTAGCCAAACAAGCTCATTTGGTTGCTTTGACTCATTCCTTCTAGGCAACCAAAACTCTTCAATAAATCAGTAACAGAATTTCCCACCTTAGAACGAATCTTTAAATCATCAATCGACATAAATTTCCCTTCTTTTCTTGCTTGCACAATTCCTTGTGCTGCTACGGTTCCAAGTCCAGGTATACTATTTAGTGGCGGTCGAATTCCATTTTCTTCTACTAGGAACTTGGTGGCATCTGATTGATATAAGTCCATTGGTAAGAAGTAAAACCCTCTCTCATACATTTCTAATACTAATTCCAAAATAGCATACATATTCTTGTCTTTAACCGTTGCCGCATTTCCCTCTAAGTCAATTTCCTTCATTTTATTTTTTACCTTTTCTTTTCCAAATATCATACATTCACTATCAAATTCGTCCGCTCTAATGGAGAAATAAGAAGCATAATAAGCCAATGGCTCATGTACTTTAAACCACGCAATGCGAAAAGCATTTGTTACATAGGCTGCTGCATGGGCTTTAGGAAACATGTATTTTATCTTTTCACAAGATTTAATATACCAATCTGGTACCTCATGTTCTTTCATTAAGGACACATATTCTGCCCATTTTTCTGGGTCTTTTAAGGCTTTTCCCTTACGTACTGTTTCCATGATTTTAAAAGCTGGATTTGGTGGTAACCCTTGCTTGATTAAGTATATCATAATGTCATCACGACAGCAAATAGCATCTTGTAAGGTTACGGTTCCTGCTTCAATTAAACTTTGCGCATTTCCTAGCCACACATCTGTACCATGAGATAGTCCAGATATTCTAATTAGTTCATCAAATGTTGTTGGTCTCGTATCCACTAACATTCCTCTTACAAATTTGGTTCCAAATTCTGGTACTCCAAAGCTTCCTACTTCTGAATGGATCTGTTCTGGCGTTACACCCAGTGCTTTGGTTGAACTAAAAATTGACATCGTTTCTTTGTCATCTAATGGTACTTTGGTTGGATCAATTCCTGTAATGTCTTGCAACATTCTTATCATCGTTGGATCGTCATGTCCTAGTATATCTAGTTTTAACAAGTTTTGGTCAATGGAGTGATAATCAAAATGAGTCGTTACAATATCTGAGTTTGGGTCATCTGCTGGATGTTGCACAGGACAAAATTCATAGATCTCTCTTCCCTTTGGTACTACAATAATTCCTCCTGGATGCTGTCCTGTTGTCCTTTTAATCCCTGTACAACCACTAGCTAATCTCTGTGTTTCGGCTCGGTTAATCGGAATATTTCTTTCTTCAAAATATTTTTTTACATAACCAAATGCCGTTTTGTCTGCTATCGTTCCTATGGTTCCCGCTTTAAAAGTTGTTCCTTTTCCAAAGATAACTTCGGTATATCTATGGGCTTTGGCTTGATATTCTCCTGAAAAGTTTAAGTCAATATCTGGTTCTTTATCTCCATTGAATCCCAAGAAAGTTTCAAATGGTATATCCATTCCGTCTTTGTCTAGTGGGTGACCACATTTCGGACATTCCTTATCTGGTAAATCGAATCCATTTTTATAACCATAGTCTGTAAAGTCTGAAAATTTACAATTAGGGCAACGATAATGGGCTGGTAAGGAATTAACTTCTGTGATTCCTGTCATATTCGCTGCAAACGAAGAACCAACGGATCCTCTGGATCCCACTATATAGCCATCTTCATTAGATTTCCATACCAATTTTTGGGCAATAATATACATCACCGAAAAACCATTTTTTATAATGGAATCTAATTCCTTATCTAGTCTTTCTTGCACAATTTCTGGCAAGGGATCTCCGTATAATTGATGTGCTTTTTCATAAGCAATATCTTTAATGGTTTGTTCACAACCTGGTATATGTGGTGGACATTTTTCTGGCGAAATAGGACTGATTCGATCACACATATCAGATATTAAGTTGGTATTGGTAACCACTACTTCATATGCTTTTTCTTTTCCTAAATAACTAAATTCCTCCAACATTTCTTCTGTCGTTCTTAAATATAATGGTGCTTGATGATCCGCATCATCATACCCTTGTCCCGCTTCTAAAATACGTCGATATACTTCATCTTGTGGATCCATAAAGTGTACATCACAAGTTGCTACTACTGGCTTGTTTAATTTTTCTCCTATGTCTACTATTTTTCGATTGATGTCTCGCAAAGTTTCTTCATCTTTTACAATTTCCTTTCGAATTAGAAATTGGTTATTACCTGTTGGCTGTATTTCTAAATAGTCATAATCATTAGCTATGGCTTCAATTTCTTCATCGGTTTTTCCAAGTTCAATGGCTTGATACAATTCTCCCGCTTCACAGGCACTTCCCAAGATTAACCCTTCGGAGTATTTCTTGTATAGACTTTTTAAAATTCTAGGCTTTCTATAAAAATAGTGTAAATGGGAAAGAGATACTAACTTATAAAGGTTACGCAATCCAATGTAATTTTTGGCTAAAATGATAGCATGATAGGTTTTTAGTTTTTTGTATTCTTCTTTTTTGGTCTCCTCTGTACTACTTACTTCGTCAATGTCGTCTACTGTCTTCGCTCCACGTTTTTTTAACATGTCCATCATGATATGAAATACTTTAACAGTCGTATCGACATCATCTAAAGCACGATGGGCAACTTCTACTTTAATTCCTAGATTTTCAGCAATTTTTCCTAATTTATATTTTTTATAATCTGGAAATAAATCTTTCGCTAAACTCAAAGTGTCTAAATAGGTATAATCAAATTCATATCCTAAGTTTTTAGCATTCTGTTTTAAAAATCCTATATCAAATGGTGCATTATGGGCAACTAAAACAGAATCTTGAATAAATGCTAACATTTTCGGAAATACTTGCTCAATGGTTTCGGCATCTTTCACCATATCATCTGTTATATTGGTAACTTCTGTTACTCTTTGTGGAATATGCTTTTGGGGATTTACAAAACAACTGAATTGATCGATTATCTCCCCTTCTTTTATTTTCATAATCCCTATTTCTGTGATTTTTTCGGTTGTTGCTGAAAATCCTGTGGTCTCTAAATCCAATACACAATAAGTGGTGTCAATATTTTGTCCTTTGCTATTGGTTACAATGGCATTTTTATCTGGTGCCAAATAAGCTTCTACTCCATATAAAATTTTCATATCTGGATTGTCATAGCCTAACATCTTATGAGCTTCTGGAAAGGCTTGTACCACGCCATGATCGGTAATAGCTATGGATTTCATGCCCCATTTCATGGCTCTTTTGATTAAATCTTTGGCAGATGTCATGGCATCCATTTGACTCATTTGGGTATGCATATGTAATTCTACTCTTTTTACTTCACTATTATCTTGTCTGGTTTCTTTCTTTAATCCATTTTCTGTTTCTACAATGGTGTTAGCCATAATGGTTAATTCATTTGAAAAGGTGTCCATTTGTGCTGTTCCTGCAACCATTAAGCCTTTCGCATTTTGGATACGTTTCATCGTTCTTTTGGCTTTTTCTTTTTCTAGAAAAGCTTTACAGGTAATGGTACTGGTTCCATCGTACAAATCAAAACTGAATAAGGTTTTTCCTGATTTCAAGGTTCTATCTTCTGTAAAAATCACTTCTCCTTGTAAAGCTATTCTTCCATCATCAACCCCTAAATCTTCCACTTTTACAAGTGGATCTGTTATATTTTGTGTACTTCCTAAAATTAACGGCGTGTCTTCTATTTCCTCTTCACTTGGTAATTCTGGTAAGTTACTATCGCTGATTTCTACAATCGTATTTACCATAACTGTAACATCTCCAGCATAATTATCTAACCCAGCTTTTCCAGTGGCTTTAATTGCTTTGCTATTGCTTATTTTATCTTCTATTTCTTTTCCTTCTGTATAATCTTTTCCAAAGGATTTACAAGTAATCGTTCCTGTTCCATCGTATAAATCAAATATGATCATTCCTTTTCCTGATTTGGTTTCACGTACATTAATAGCAACTAGCCTTCCTTCTAAGGTTACTCTTCCATCATTTGCCGTAATATCTTTAATTTTGACCTGTTTTTCTTTGGCTTTGGATGGTTTTCCCATAATATAGACTTGTTCTTCTATGGCTGGCATTTCTATTTCTTCCTCTGGTATATAGCCTTCTAAATCAGTTGGTGGAACGTAATCAGGATCCTTGTATGGTTCTATTTCTTCTCTATCATTTTCTTTTTGGCTCACTTGTTGCCTATTTTCTTCCATATGTGCTATCATTTTTTCTTCTTGCTTTTGGATGGCTTCCTGCATTTCTTTCATCTCATTGGCTGATAGTTTTTCCGTGATATTTATGACATATTCTTTTCCAAATAAGTTCTTGATGGTTTTTTGCAATTCTTTGTCTGTTTTTTTGGCTCTTAAAAAATTGGCTCCTTTGATGTGCATTTGAATGTATATGGTATTCTCTTTTATTTCTACTTCACTTTTTAATAGTAACATTGGTTTCATAAGTGGGTATTTGTGCGACATATAGGCTATGATATTTTTCCATTCTTCTAGGATTGATGTTTTTTCTACTTTTTCATGATATTGTATGGTTACATCAATATGTTCAAATCGAAATCTCTCTTTTAAAAAGTTTTCAAAATACCAGATTTCTTTGATTTCTATATATTCGTCTAAATATAAGATGACTTGTAGCGTGTTTGTTTTCTTTATAATATTTAGACTTCTTACTTCTGCATATTTTATATTAGCATTGGTTTTGTAATCACTAAATATTTCCCCTACTTTTTTTGGTTTTTGCTCCATTTTTTGTTTCAATCCTTTCTAGTTATATGCCTAGTTTGTTTTTTTGATTGTATCACATTTTAACAAAGAAAAAAAGCGAACATTTTAAGTTTCTTATCAAAAAAGTATCGATTCTATGAGACCTAAAAAAATTAAATTTTAAAAATTTGTAACACATTTTTCCACACCACATATTATATATCATACAAAGGAAAACAACAAAAGAAAAAAATATAACGAAAACATATTTCTTTATGGAAGGGGGTCTAGACTATGCCAGAAAATAGAGGATGCGGTGGATTCGGATTTGGTGATGATTGTTGCTGGATTATAATCCTAATATTATTAATCTGTTGTTGTTGCGGTGGTAACAGAGGAGGATGTTGTTAATTTTAACAACATGCTAAAAAGAACGTGTAAGACTTATGTTTTGTCTTACACGTTCTTTCTATTTGAATCTTTTTCCCTTATGTTTTCCCTTTTTTCTATTATTTTGATATCTAGTATCTTCATAATCAAAATCAAAATTAACATCCATCTGCGAAGTATAACCATTTAAAAATTTTTCTTTCAGTTCATCTTTTGGCATTTTTTCGAAATCTTCTTCCTCTTCTTCTAATAGATTACTTCTATTGGCTTTCCATTCATTTGTTTCTGATTCTTTTTCGTTTTCTCTAAAACCTTTATTTATAATAGGAATTTCTTGCGTAGGTTCTTCACGAAATCTTTTACCTTTTAGTGCTTTGGGAACTTCTTGTTCGTAGTCTTTTTCATAATCACAATCTTCGTCATCATCATAAGACATTCTTCCCGAAAACTCTTCTTCTAATCTAGTATTTCTTTTATGAATCATCATAAATATTACAACCATAGCAATTATAGCCATAATTGCCACCACTACACCTACTATTATTTTTGGAAATTCTGCTTTTTCTTTTGCCATTGCTTCGTCATCTACCAAACTTTTATTAACCGTTATTTGATAAGTTGCAATATTGGCTCCATCTTCCTCTGACACTAATATCGTAATAAAATTTTCTCCCTCTTGCAAATTTTCATTTCCTATTACTTCAATTACATATTCTTCATCTGTTGGCTGTGCTTCTATTTCTAACGTGCTATCCTCTCCTATGTATTTAACTTCATATTGATATACATTCGTTTTGAAGTCTGGTGATAATTTTAAATGGTTAATTTCTAATTTGGCTAATCCACTGTTTTTTTGTGGATTGGTTATTTCATCTGTATCATCATAATTCTCTTGTTGCATTTCTCGGATAATGTTTATTGTATATGTTTTTATCGTTCCATCTTCTGCAGTAACTACTACTTCTGCCTTATTTTCTCCTTTTTCTAAGTTCTTTTTCCCTGTTCCTGTTACTTTTGCTTTTTCATCTTGTGCACTTGCGTAAACTTCTACCGTTTCTGTATCTTCTGGTACTGCCACTTCATAAGAGGTTGTCCCATATCTAAATCCTGTAAAATCATGTGGCCTAATTCCTAAATTACTCAAGTTAGCATTGCTGGATTTTTCTGCTACTTGGTTGGTCTTATTACTGGTGTTTTGTTGTGTTGCTGTATTTTGATTGGCTTTTGTATTGTTTGTATGATTCGTAGTAGTTTGATTGGCTGCTTGTGTTGAATGGATCAGCAAACTTATAAAAATACTAATACAAAATAAGATGAAAACAACATTTGATTGGATTTTTATTCTTTCTTTTTTCATTTTTATCTTCATTCCTTTCCTAATACATAGATGGATTTTTCTTATGTATATAATTGTATTTCTGCTTATTCTTTTCTAATCTCTAACTATGCACTCATTTTATCATTTGTGTTTTTTTTCGTCAACTGCCTTAATCTTAATTTTATCAGCTCATGATTATTCCTGAAATTGTTATACTGATTATCATGCACATTACAATACCATAGAAAACTTTCCACATTATTTTTTGTCTTCTATCTATTTTTTATTTCTGTATCATATTTTATAAAATATCTACTTATTTGTCAAAAATTCTATTTTTTATGATACAATATATCTAAAGGTTGCCAATTAAACCTGGAACCAGTGGCAACCTATTAAGGAGTTTATTATGATAGAATTACTTTCACCTGTTGGTGATTTTGAATGTTTAAAAGCCGCCATACAAAATGGAGCAGACAGTGTTTATTTTGGAGCGGATACCTTTAGTGCAAGAGCTTTCGCTCATAATTTTAGCATGGAAGATTTAAAAAAGGCAATTCACTATGCCAAAATTCGTGGTGTCAAAACAAACTTAACATTAAACACTCTCATTAAAGAGAATGAATGGGAAAACGCTTTGTCTTTAGCTAAAACGGCTTATGAATATGGAATAGATAGTATTATTGTGCAAGATTTAGGGCTAGCTACTAAGCTTATAGAAACTTTTCCAGATTTACCAATTCATGGTAGTACACAAATGACTGTCCATAATTTAAATGGTGCTTTAGCATTACAAGAGCTTGGTTTTAAAAGAGTCGTTCTTGCTCGTGAACTTTCTATTAATGAAATTGATTACATTTGCAAAAATACAAAAATAGAGATTGAATGTTTTGCACATGGTGCCTTATGTATTTCTTATTCTGGTCAATGTTTATTTTCTAGTATGTTAGGTGGTCGTTCTGGCAATCGTGGAAAATGTGCTGGGCCTTGTCGTCTTCCCTATGAATTATTGGAGGATGATAAAAAAATTAATTCTGGTTATTTACTTAGCACTCGTGATTTATGTAGTTTAGATTATATTCCTTCTTTTCTACAAGCAGGAGTAAAATGTCTGAAAATTGAAGGAAGAATGAAATCACCAGAATACGTAGCAACTGTTACTAGAATTTATAGAAAATACATTGATCTAGCCTTATCGGATGAACCTTATGTAGTAAATAAAACCGATCTTAAAGCCTTAATGCAAGTATTTAATCGCGGCATGTCTTCTTCTGGTCATTTAGATACAGAACCAAATAGAAATCTAGTTTTTAAAGATAAACCAAATAACATGGGACTATTACTTGGAAAAGTACAAAATTTCAATAAAAATAAAGGACTTCTTACCGTAAAATTAAGAGAACCCATAAAAATTGGTGATACGGTTTCTTTAGAAAATGAAACAGGAAGTTATACCGTTTCAGAATTAATGGATAATAATAAAAACATAACTCAAACCAAAATTGGACAAACAGTTACGATTGGAAGAATGAAAGGAAATATTTCTTGTAATGATAAAATTTATAAAATGTCTTCCAAAGAATTATCTACTTTAGCCAAAGAAAGTTATCAAAAAGAATATCGCCAAATTCCTTTACATGGTAAGGTAATTATAAAAAAAGGAAAACCTATTTCTATTCATATTACACCTGCTAATTCCATTGCTCTATATAAAGATTTGAATATTGAATATGAATTGAACGAAATCCCAATAGAAGCCAAAAATAAACCTTTAGAAAAACAAACCGTTATTCAGCAATTAACAAAAACGGCTTCTACTCCCTATCAATTTAAAAATTTGGATGTTATTTTAGATAATAATGTATTTATTCCTAAACTAAGTATCTTAAACCAACTTCGTAGAGCTGCTTTAGAACAAGTAGAAGATTATGCCATTGCTCACTGCCTTCGTGTTTATTCTGATTCATCGAAAAAGCAAGCTACATACTGTAAATCTTATGCCATGAACAATGATATACTATCTGATATGAGAAACTTTGTAAAAAACGATGTGAATTTAGCTAAGATCCAATCGCCTAAAATTTCTGTTTTATTAAACGATATGAATCTTAACTTTGATTATTCAAAATTAAGTAATAATATAGATAATATCTACATTCCTTTAAAGTTTTTTACCAATAAAAAATACGAAAGTATCTTAAAAGTTTTAAGCAAAAATTTTGATGCTTACATTTATATGCCAACCATTGTAAAGGGAAACTATAAAAATTTATTTTATGCGAATGCAGAAAACTCTGTTAAAAAATATGAAATTAAAGGTTTTGTTATTTCAAATATTTGCAATATTAAACTTTTGAATGAACTTTTTACAGATTTGAATAAATATTTTAAATTAATTAGTAATTATACTTTTAATGCTTTTAATTTACAAACTGTATTAGCCTTAAAAAAGCTTGGTATCAGTCGTTTTACCCTATCACCAGAATTGGATAAAAATTCGCTTCAATCTTTGTGTGACTATCATTATTTAGAGAAAGAAATGATTGTATATGGGCGAATTCCTCTACTGAATATGAATTATTGCCTACTTGGCGAAACGGATAAATGTTATCCCGAATGTAAGGCCCGCTGTCAGAGTGGTCATTCCTACTATTTAAAAGACCGTTTGCATATGAACTTTCCTATTATGTCTGATAACATTCAAACGGTATCTACTTTGTTTAACAGCAAAATAACTTCTATTTCACCACAAGATTTTTCTATTAATTTTGCTAGAATTGATATTTTAGAAGAAGATATTTCTGAAATAAATCATATCGTAGAAACCGTCAAATCAGGCAAACGATTGGAAGGTAAAGATTATACCAATGGAAATTTAAGTCGTGATATCTAAAAATGTTAATTGAGTGTCCAAAAAGAACCATTCCCAATGGACACTCAATTAACATTTTAAATTTGCTTACTACTCAAATCAATGATTAAATCCATATTATCATCTTTAGCTGCCTTATTTTTTCGAATAACTCCACATTTTTTGCAACGGAAAACAATCACATATCCTTTTTTTCCATCTATTTCTAAGCTAACTGGCTGTAAGTCTCCATGACATTGTTCTTCTCTATCTCCTGGATTTTTGTCTACATGTTTAGAATGCAAACAATAGGGACAATGATTTCTACATGAATATCCTAATTTGGGAACTTTCCTTCCACAATTTTCACAAATAAACTCTTCATCAATTTCAATAAAATTTCTTATTTTCATTTTTTCTCCCTTTAATAAAGTTTTTGCCAGTGGTTTCAGGTTTAATTGGCAACCCAAAACGAGAAAATGTCCAAAAAGAAACATCCCTAATATTTAAAATTTCCTCCCCCTAAAAACTCCTTTAGAAGTGAGTTAGTTGGTACATATTCTGTTGGTATCGTTTCAAAATATTTTAACATATTAATCAATCTTCTTGCCTCTGCATATTCTGGCTCTTCTTGTTTGATTTCCTCTAACAATGGCATGACAACGCCTTTTAATACTCCTAATTCATAAATCAATGAAGTGTTAAATATACTGTTTGCTTCCTCTTGGTATGGGAATATATTTTTTTCTTCTCCCTTGTTTACCATATGCCAAGTTGCTATGGTATGTTTAGCATCATAACCTCTGAATTGATAGTCTCTTACAATTCTTCGGATTAATCTAGTGTCTGTTGTTGAAATTCGATTATATCTATCCATATTTAATACGGTTAAGGCACTGATATAGATTTTATATTTTTGATCTTTTGCAATTTCACTGGTTAATTTATCATTTAGACAATGAATCCCTTCAATGACTAATACTTGATCCGATTCTAGTTTTAATTTTTTACCATTATATCTTTTGGTTCCTACATGGAAATCAAATTCTGGCATTTCTACTTCTTCTCCATTTAACAATTTGGTTAAATGATTATTAAATAACGCTAAGTCAATTGCTTCGATACATTCAAAGTCATAATTTCCCTTTTCATCTTTTGGTGTGTCTTTTCTCTCAACAAAGTAATTATCTACCGAAATGGTAACTGGTTTAATTCGATTGATTCTTAATTGAAGCCCTAATCTTTGGGCAAAAGTAGTTTTTCCAGATGAGGAAGGCCCTGCAATTAATATCATTTTTACATTTCTATTTTTCGCTATTTTATCTGCTATGTTAGCAATCTTCTTTTCATGTAGTGCTTCGTCTAGCATAATAATATCTTTTATATTATCTTCTTTTACTGCTTTATTTAATTTATATACCGTATTGACATCTAATATTTTATGAATATCATCATACTCATTCAATGCCCATGCTAATTTCTTGGTTTGCATTAATTTTGGCAATTGATCTGGTTTACTAGAACTTGGATATCTTACTAAAAAACCATCTTCATATTTTACTACTTCAAATATTTGTGTTACTCCTGTTCTATTCGCTATGGTTCCATAACAATAGTTATAATAATCTTCACAATAATACATATAGATTTCTTGATTATCTTCTGCATCTAATTGTAATCTTCCTTTTGATATATCATTTTTTTCATAAAATTCTTCTGCTTCTTTTCGTGTCATTACCACTTGCTTGATTGGTAAGTCTTTTCTTGCTATTTCATGCATTTTGTCATCTAACTTTTGAATAAATTGTTCTGTTATTTCTGTATTTTCTATTTCACAAAACATAGCATTTGGTAATTGATAGTTTACGATTATTTTTTTGTCTGGACATATTGCTTCTACTGCTTTCCCTAACATATAAATAATCGTTCTTCGATACATTTTCGTCCCTTCTTTGGATGAAATATCAATTAATTTAATTTCTCCATCTGTCATTACTTGATATCCTAAATTCACATATTCATTGTTGAATACTGCTCCTATAATAGGATATTGGCTGTTTTCTATTTCTTCTTTTAATAATTCTTGTATACTAATTCCTTTTTCTACTTCCACTATTTTGTCTTCATATTGTATCTTCATAAATTTTTCCTCCTTTGGATTTTTTGATGTATGATTTTGGGAACAGAGGAAAAAATCATGATTATTGAATTTCAATTAATAATTCGTCGTGATTTTTTCCTTTGTCCTCAAAATCATGGACAAAAAACATCAAATCTATTGTAACGTAAATAAAAATATAAGTCAACTTTGTTATAATTCCACTTTTAGTGGATATACTTTTATTAAGAACAGAATGGAGGTTTTATTTATGAATTTGGAAAGAATGTATACAGTTTTAAATAATGACGAAAAATTTGATATTTTTTATGATGAAAGACCTGTTTGGGTTCAAGGAATTAATGAAAATGAACAAATGGCTAAAGTTGGCTTCGTTGATAATTTTGAAGAAAAAGATGTTTTTATTAAAGATTTATATGAAAGAACTTTGTAACGTTGCCACTGGTTCCAGGTTTAATTGGCAAATAATCTGACTGGGAATTAAACCTTTTGGCGAGTTTTTAAATTAATAAAATAAAAATATAAAAAATAAAAAAGTTTTGCTTGAAAGTAATTGAATTAGAACTTCTTAATTCATACTATGAAAAATGTTCATGCCATGTAGCATGGAAGAGTTCCATATTATGAGTTTAGAAGTTCTATGATAATTAGCTTGAACAAAAAACTTTTTTATTTTTTACTATTTTATTAGGAATAAGAAGAAATTGCCAAAAAGGTCCGTCCCCAGTGGCACAGTGGCTTTAAAATTCTAATTTTTCTTCTATCCATTTAGAAACTTTATCAATTTTTAATCTAATTTGTTCCATTGTATCTCTATCTCTAATGGTTACGGTATCATCTTCTAGTGTATCAAAATCTATGGTAACACAATATGGTGTACCAATTTCATCTTCTCTTCTATAACGTTTTCCAATACTTCCTGTTTCATCATAATCACACATAAATTTCTTTGAAAGTTCTTCATATATACTTTCTGCTTTTTCTGATAATTTTTTAGAAAGTGGCAATACTGCTACCTTATATGGTGCTAGAGCTGGATGCAAATGTAATACGATTCTTGTGTCACCTTCTGCTATTTCCTCTTCTTCATAACTATCACATAAAAAAGCTAATGTTACCCTGTCCGCTCCTACAGATGGTTCAATACAATATGGTACGAATTTTTCTCCTGTTTCTGGGTCCATATAGTGGAAATCTTCTTTGGATACATTCATATGACTTTTTAAGTCAAAGTCTGTTCTGTCTGCAATTCCCCATAATTCTCCCCAACCAAATGGGAAAGCATATTCAATATCAGTGGTTCCATTACTATAATGTGATAATTCTTCTGGTGAATGATCTCTTAATCTGATGTTTTCTTCTGTCATTCCTAAATTTAATAACCATTGTTTACAGAAATTTTTCCAATAGGCTTGCCATTCTATGTCTGTTCCTGGTTTGCAGAAAAACTCTAATTCCATTTGTTCAAATTCCCTAGTTCTAAAGGTAAAGTTTCCTGGTGTTATCTCGTTTCTAAAGGCTTTACCAATTTGTGCAATTCCCATTGGTAATTTTTTTCTAGTTGTTCTCATTACATTTTTAAAATTAACAAAGATTCCTTGCGCTGTTTCTGGTCTCAAATAAATCTCGGCTTTTGCCTCTTCTGTTACCCCTTGAAAAGTTTTAAACATTAAATTAAATTTTCTAATATCTGTGAAATTGTGTTTTCCACAATTAGGACAGTTAATTTCATGCTCATTCATATAAGCTATCATTTTTTCATCTGACCATCCATCTACAATTTCTTCACAATTATTTTCATGCATCCATTCTTCTATTAGTTTATCTGCTCTATGTCTAGTTTTGCATTCTTTACAGTCTATTAATGGATCGGAAAATCCTCCTACATGCCCGAGATGCTACCCATGTTGTTGGATTCATTAAAATAGCGGCATCTAATCCTACATTATATTTGTTTTCTTGTATAAATTTCTTTCTCCACGCTTTTTTTACATTGTTTTTTAATTCCACTCCTAAAGGTCCATAGTCCCAAGTATTTGCTAGTCCTCCATATATTTCAGAACCTGGATAAACATATCCTCTGTTTTTACAAAGTGCTACTAAAGTGTCCATTGATTTTACCATAAAAATTCCTCCTTCTTTTCTAAACTGGCAAGGTCATCTGAAAGTGTACGTTGGTACATTGAAGCTAATAATGATTACAATCTCACTGCCGCTCGATTGCATAAGTCATCTGTAGCTTGCTTCGCTTCACACAGCTGACTTAAAAATGTACAAGATACTGATTTTCGTTTCCTTTTTTGATTTCTTTAAATTAATCAAAATTGATGTATTGTGCATTTTTGGTATTTATTACAAGCTGAAGGCGTACGTTGGTACGTCGAAGTTTGTAATAAATATCGAAAATGTGCAGGACATTAATTTTCATTAATTTAAAACAAAAAACTTCCGAGACCTAGCCTAGCTAGGGACGAAAGTTCATTTCCGCGATTCCACCCTAATTCTTAAAATTTAAAAATAAAATTTTAAGCACCTCAATTTATTAATTATTACTCCAAAGCTCCCCATATGTACTCATTACTGGAATTTCACCACCACCAGTTCTCTAAAAATGAATGTTCTCATACTTTTTCTTTTTCACCGTAATTATTTAATTTCATATATTATATTATTGGATAAAAAAAAAGTCAATAATTTTTCTAAAAATTCTTGCTAAAATGTTTTTTTTATGCTAAGATAATAATTGTTATAAAAACTTAGGGGTATAGTGTCAATGGTAGCACATCGGTCTCCAAAACCGCCTGTGAGGGTTCGAGTCCTTCTACCCCTGCCATTTATTTATTTCAAAAATAATTTTATCTATTAATTTCTATCAATGAGGTGATTTCCATATTTAAAAATTCAAAAAACTTTTATCGATTGTTATTTAGTGTAACATTTTTTATCATTATCTTTTTTATTCCTATATTCAATATAAATAATTTATCTTATTCTAATTCTAGTAATTCTGAAATTTTAGCCTTTAATCCCAATGGTTTTGTTTGGCCTATTCCTGGCTATACCAGAATAAGCTCTCCCTTTGGAAAACGTACCTCTCCTACTTCTCGGTGCTTCCTCCTCTCACTCAGGAATTGACATTCCCGCTCCACCTGGTAGTAAATTAATTGCGGTTCATGATGGGGAAATTACTTTTAGAGAGTTTTTAGGTGCTGGTGGCTATACGATAACACTCTCCTTCGAAAATTATAAAATTAGTTACTGCCATTGCGATCCAAATTGGATGGTATCGGTTGGTGATAACATCAAGCAAGGACAAGTTATTGGATGTGTTGGTCCTAAAAATGTTTATGGTGTAAAAGGAAATCAATATTTTGACGCAGAAGGAAATCCTACCAATGGAGCCACTACTGGCCCTCATCTCCACTTAGGAATTCGTATAGATGGCAAGTATGTAAATCCTGTTGACTTTTTCTAACAACTATCTTTTATGAAAAGTTTATTCTTCTAGTCTAATTTTCCTAACATATAAAAAATAGCTTAGTACTTGATAACAAGAGTGTAAGCTATTTCATTTTTTACATATCATCCTCTTCGTCGCTCTCATCATCACAATCATGACAACCATGACAATTTCCTGAACAACCTTCCTGTTCTTCTCCGTCTATATCTCCAGACCAGTCTAATTCAATCACATTTTGACATTCTGGACATTCAATTTCTGTTTTATTTTCGTCCACATCTATAATAAATTCATAATTACAGTATGGGCAAACAATTTCAAAATCAAATCCATCTTCTGAATAGATGTCTTTTTCTATATTATCAACTACTTGTTGCATTTGATCAATTTTAGCACTTAATTGATTTTGTGTATCTTCTAGCTTTTCCATTTCTTCTTGCTTAAAATCCATAATGTAATCCATTTCTTCTAATACGACGTCGACAAAGGAAGTAAATCTTTTTTTGATATAATCTAAATCTTCTTTATCTTTAATGTTTTGCTCTATGTCATCTAAAAAACTTTTATATTCGTTTTTTAATTTTCTCATTTTGTAATCACCTTTCTTAAATTCTTTCCATGTATTCACATGTTCTAGTATCAATTTTTAAAATGTCTCCAATGTTTACGAATAATGGAACTTGTATTTCCAAACCAGTTTCTAATTTGGCTGGTTTTCCTGAAGTTGTTGTGGTATTTCCGCTAAATCCTGGTTCTGTATAGGTAACTTCTAATTCTACAAAGGTTGGTGGTTCTACTGCAAAAGTATTTCCTTTATAAGAAAGCATAGTAACTTCCATGTTTTCTTTTAAATATTTTAAACAGTCTCCTAATTGTTCTTCATTTAATGGTGTTTGATCATAAGTCTCATTGTCCATAAAGTAATACAATCCTCCATCATTGTACAAATATTGCATTGTTTTTTTCTCAATTTCTGCTGCTGGGAATTTGTCAGATGGATTAAATGTTTTTTCTAAGGTTGCTCCTGTAATAACATTTTTTAGTTTGGTTCTTACAAAGGCTGACCCCTTTCCTGGTTTTACGTGTTGGAATTCTACGATTCTATATACATTACCTTCCATTTCAAATGTTGTTCCATTTCTAAAATCTCCTGCTGAGTATACGGATGCCATAATTATTTCTCCTTTCAATTTTCATTTATTATATTCTCTTTTTATTTGCGTTTCTATTTTACTACATATCTTTGGAAAAATCAAGTATGGCTATAAGATAATATAATTTTTCCCAGATTTGGTTAAATTTATACATCCAAATTTCGTAATTAATGTAGTATCTTCTATTCTAACACCAAATTTCCCAGCTATATAAATACCTGGCTCATTGGTAACCACCATATTTTCTCGTAATTGTGTATCCGAATGATAACTAATATAAGGTGCTTCGTGAATTTCCATCCCAACCCCATGACCTAAACTATGAACTAAGTCATAACCATATAATTTAAAATCATTTTCTACCATTTTGGTAAGTAATCTGGTACTTGCTCCATCTTTATATTGCTCTGCTGTTTGTTTCTGATTTTTTAATACTAGGTCATAAACTGGTTTTACTTCTTCTGGTACTTCCCCCACAAAAATAGTTCTTGTCATATCGGAACAATAGCCATTGACTTTACATCCCATATCAATGGTTATGATGTCTTTTTCTTGTATCTTTCGGTCGGTCGGAACAGCATGTGGCTTAGAAGTATTTTCGCCAGAAGCAACAATGGTATCAAACGCTAATCCATCGGTTCGTTGTTTGAAATATTCTTCTATTTCATTGGCTATTTGCTGTTCAGTCATACCTGGTTGGATATAAGATACTAGATATTTAAAACAATTGTCTGTTATTTCACAAGCTTTTTCAATATGACTAATTTCTTCCTGGTCTTTTATCATTCTTTGCTTTTCTATCATATGTTCTGTTTCTACAAAATTATGAATTTTAAATTTTCTAATGTATTCTTTGTACTTTGCATAAGATATATCATATTCTTCAAATCCTACATTTTCACAAAACAGAAAGAAGTTTTCATAGTCATCTTTGGATACATCATGAACATCATATACAATGATTTCGTCAAATAAGGTTAAGGTACTATGTACCTGCTCGATATAACGTGCATCTGTAATATAGATATTTTCCTTTCTTGTTAAAAGAAAAATACCTTCTGCTTCTATATTGGTTAAATAACGTATATTAACAGGATTTGTTAGGATCAATCCTTGCAAGTCTAAACTTGCCATTTTATTTCTTAACCATTGTAACTTTTCGTTCATGTTCTTCCTCCATTTACTTTACAATTTTTGCTTATCCATGATACATTCCTAATGTAAAAATCTGCATCAAAGCTGTCTTTATTTGTTCAAACGGTACATACATACTAATAAATGTTGCTATCACAATAAATGGCCCAAATGGTATGTATTCATCCGATTTTTTAATCTTTGCTACTAATAATACAATACTTAGGATAGCTCCTATTAAGAAGGAAACCAATGTTATAATGATTATGTTAGATAATCCAAAATATAAACCTAATGCTCCCATTAATTTGACATCACCAAATCCCATTGCTTCTTTGCCATAGAAAAGACCTCCTAGTAGTGTAATTGCTAAGAAAATGCCTCCTCCTACGAACATTCCTAATAACATATTTATGGTGATGGCTACATTGGATAGCCCATATAAAAAGGCAAATATAAATCCAATTTCAAATATGGTTAAGTTTAATCGATTTGGTATGATTTGCAATTTGTAATCAATCACAAATACAGATAATAACATTGGTGTTAAGATGAAAAATTTGATTAAATCTAGGTTAGCAATTATCGTTTCTTTGATACCAAAAGTATAAATTAAGGTTACATAGATAATGGTTGTTAGTAACATTAATATATAGTTTGGTTTTCCTTTTATTTTATATTCACTGATAATATCCTTTGAAATAACACTTTTATATTCTGGTAATCTTTGATTGGCCCAATCTACTAATTGTCCTACTATTAAGCCAATTAATGCTGCTCCTAAATAATAGGCAATGTGTACATCATTTAGATACATTTTCTTTCTCCTTCATTTGCTTTATTTTATATCTACTTTTTATTTTATTCTCTATTGGTCTTTTCCATGCCGTATACCAGAAATCTTTTTTGTCAATTGGTTCTACTAGAATGGTAAACATATGACAACGATTTCCTCCTATTATATCAGTAAAAATCTGATCTCCTACTACGGCTATGTTTTCTGGCTTTTCTCCTAATTCTTGTTGCACTTTTAAAAATCCTGCTTTGCATGGCTTTTTGGCCAAATTTCGATAGGGTATGCCTAATTTTTTTGCTACTTCTTCTACTTTTTCTTTGTGATTGGTGTTAGATAAAATATATAACTTTATTCCTTGTGCTTTTAGTTCTTTTGCCCAATTGACTATACTTTCTTGCATATTTCTATGATAGTCTATTAGTGTATTATCAACATCTAAAATGAGTGCTACTATTTTATTTTTGTGTAAAAATGGTATAGTTATTTGCTCTACTTTATCTAGGTATTCTTTGGGATAGATTTTCATTTTCTATCTTCCTTTCTCGCACTTGTCAAAATCAATTATATCTTATCAATTTGCTAGGGGTTTGTCAAGAATTTGTAGCTTTTAAGTTTCGTTTTTTTCGCAAGGTAGCTTTTAGAGAAAAAACAAAACTTAAATAAAAATTTAATTGACTTTATAGTAGTATTAATATATAATATTGACATAAAATTCTAAATAGAAAGGAGATTCTTTTATGGGTAGAAAACGGCCACGACGTGCTACTGCTAGTCAAGCTGAAAGAAAGAAAAAAGATAAAAAGCATCAAAGAGAGCAAAGAAAAAAAGATAGAAAAGCTCGTAAAAATGCAGTTACCTTAGAAGAACCAATGTCACATGATTTGAGGATCGAACCTTCTATAACTCTATCCTCTGAAAATTATAGGGTGTATATAATTTCTGTCAAAAATACAGTGGGATATTTTGGAGTTTCACCCAATGGATTATTTAGATATTCTATCATTAATCCTAAATTTAGTGAAACTGAAATATTAATCTTGATAAAAAATTATATTCGTACCAACTTGAAATTGACCCCCATTGTATATAAGGCATAAAAAAAGAAAAGGCCTCTAAATTAGAATTCCAATTCTATTTAGAGGCTTTTTCTTTTTACTTACAAAATCTATGTCTACCAATCGTTACTGTCATTGGTCTTGACCAGATCCATTTATTGGTTGCTGTCGAAGGATTAAAATAATAAATTGCTCCATAACTTGGATCCCAGCCATTAATAGCATCTTGTGCAGCCTTTTTGGCAGTTGAATCTGGTGTTAAATTGATTTGACCATCTCTTACCGCATCAAATGATCCAGATTGATAAATAACCCCTGATATACTGTTTGGAAATGAACTACTTCTTACTCGATTCATAACAACAGCTCCTACTGCTACTTGTCCTGTATAAGGTTCTCCTCTTGCTTCTCCATAAATTAGCCTAGCTAATAAATTTACATTACTAGAATTACTAGAACTGCTACTAGAGGAAGAATTTGAATTATAAATTCCCATTGCTTTTAGAGTAGCTGGCCCCGCAATGCCATCTACTGTTAAGCCATTTTTTCTTTGAAAATATTTTACAGCATTTAATGTTTGTGTTCCATAAATACCATCTACATTTCCATTGTAATAACCCCATCTTTTTAATTTGGTTTGTATTTGTGTAACTTCATTCCCTCTGGAACCATATTTTGATAATGCTTCTACTGTGTTCTTTTCAAATAACACAATAAATACAATGATAGCTATTAGTATAAGTGCTATACTTCCTATTATTATTTTCTTGTTTTTTAACATATTATCACCTTAATTTCATAATTTCCTTTTTACTATTTTTGTCATTAAGATGATTTATTATACATTTTTGGAATTTTATTTTTTGCTTTGTTCTATTTTACTATATATAGCAAAATAAATCAAGAAAAATCGTCCAACAAAAAACGACTTTCTTGATTTGTTAAAATCTTTTTTAGGAACAATATTCACAAAGAATTGTTTCCAATCCTACTTGTAAATCCATTAATCCAATCTTATAATTACAATCTAAGTTCATCAAACTTTGTAAAATATTTCGTAATTCCCCTTCTCTAAAATAATTTGCTTGTGTTTTATATTTATTTACTAAGAAAGTCTGATTTGGTTTTAAATTCAAACTACTAATAATATCTTTATGATACCTTAAAGAAAGCTTTACAAAATATAGTTTCTTAAAATGATTGTATAAAGTAATCAAAATTTTTTGTAATGGCTCTTTCGTATAAATCAAATTTCGCAAAACTTCTAACGCTTTTGCAATATCTTTTTTTCCTAATGAATCTGTTAAATCAAAAATAACACTTTCTAATTTTTTAGTTGATAACTGATCTATGTCTTCTTTTTCTATTTTTCCGCCTTCCCCTGCATATTCAATTAGTTTTCGTATTTCATTGATTAAATCTTGCATATTTGTACCACAACATTCTATTAAGTATCGTAACGTAACATCATCAATATCTACTTTATAGCCATGACAAATTGCTCTTAGCCTTTTTTCAATCTGTATTGGCTTTTGATAATCAAACTTACAAATCACACCTAGCTTGTCCAATGTCGTATATAACACTTGCTTCGTATCCGCTTCTTCCTCTACAAAAACTAATACTACACTACTATTTATTATGTCTATATTTTCTTCTAAATAATGATTTATTTTTTCTCTTAAATGCACTAATTCTACGTTTTTTCTTTTTCCTTCTTTTTTGAATAGGCCTGTATTTCTTGCTATGATTAACTTCTTTTCATAGCCAAAGCTTGGTGTTTCTATATCTGCTATTAAGTTATCACAATTGGTCTCGTCTATCTGAATGTAGTTGATTCCTTTGACGGCTTCTCCAAATAGACCTTTTATTTTTTTTAGGATAGTTTCTAATAAAAATAGCTCTTCTCCATATAAAAGATACAAATTTTGTAGTTTACCACTTTTTAATTCTTTTTCTAAGTTTTCAATTGTTAACATCCTTTTTCTCCTAGTTTATAAATTGACTATGTCTCCATCATCAGGAATGATTAGATTTCTTATTCTTTTTTCTTTTGCTTTTTCTCTTGCGTTTTTTTGCATATGAGTGGTAGCAATTTTTTTGTTAGGATAAGTAGTAGCTATTTTTATAATATCTTCTAGTCCCATATGATTTTTATTAGTAACAATAGCACTCATGTCTAAAATAGACAGATTGCTTCTTTCTACAATTTCAGAAATTGCTTCACAATATGTACTATCACCAGAAAACCCTAATTTTTGATTATCTTTTTCTATAATAAATCCATAGGCTGGATTACAATCTCCATGCTCTACTTCAAAAATATTAACAACCGTTTTCTTTTCTATTTCTATTTGTCGCTTGGGCTCTATTTCTATAAATTTTATATTTGCTACTTTATATACTCTTTGATAGTCTCCAGGAAATAGTATATCAAATAATTGTTTCACTTTTTCTTCTATTCCTTCTGGTCCATAGATATGAATTGGATTTTGGATTTTGTGAAAAAATCTATCAAGCATTAGAAATGGAATATCTGCAAAATGGTCACCATGTAAATGTGTAATAAAACAGTTTTCTATATCCTCTAATTTATGATCGGTTTGCTTTAATTTTTTTATAATTCCATTTCCCATGTCAATTAATAATCTATCATCAATAAGTGTACTAGCACTCAATTGAACAGCTCCAATAGAACCTGTTCCTATAAATTCTATTTTCATTTCATTCACTTCCTTAAAACAATTCGAAATACCTCTGCTACACTCCAAGCCTGATGAATAGTTCCTTTTGGTAATTGTGGTTTTGTTGAATCATAAAGTTCAGCAATGCCACCCAAGCAGCCATTTGTAAAAATCTCTTTTTGAAAGGTTTTGGTTGTTTTATCAACAAACTTATCCAATTTTTCTTGCCAAACTTTCTTTTCTTCTGAATTTTTTGTCACTTGTATAGTATTTTTCAAGCTGTTATAATACAAACCTAATAGCCAAGGCCAAGTAATTCCTTGATGATAACTGGTATCCCTTTTTTTTGGACTTCCTTCATAAACTTCCACATAATTTTCTTCCTCTTTTGCCAATGTTTTCAATCCAAAATTATTTAATAATTTTTTTTCTACTGTTGCTAACATTTGATTGGCTGGTTCTGAATTTGGTTCTAACACAGGATACGTTAAGCTTAAAGCAAATAGTTGGTTAGGTCTTATCTTATCATCTCCGAAGTACATCATATAAACATTTCTTTTCGCGATTATAAAATTTTTGTTCAAAAGCACTCTTGCAATTATCTGCAATTTCTTTATATTTTTTAGTTAAAAGAGGATGTTTAAACTTCTTTGAAAGTTCAGCCATAATACAATTAGCATTATACCACATAGCATTTATTTCAACAGCCTTTCCATTTCTTGGCGTAACCGCTACGCCATCATATTTAGCATCCATCCAAGTATTTTGCGTTTTCTCTGTACCAGAAACTATTAAACCATCTGCATCTAAATAGATGTTATTATCGTCTACATCAATTCCCTTGCTATAGTTTTCTATAATATTTTGCAAAACTGGATACAATTTTTCCTTTACAAATTCATAATCACCTGTATATTGGACATATTTTTGTACTTGTTCAAATAATAATAATGAAGCATCTACGCTATTATATAATGGTCGATTATCATAGCCAGAATAGCCATTTGGAATTAATCCAAATTTAACATCTCGAATCATGGTTGATAATACTTCTTTTGCTATTTCAAATCTTTTGGGAATTAACAACAATCCTTCAAAAGCAATTAAGGTATCACGTCCCCAGTCTAAAAACCATGGATAGCCTGCCATAATTGTATGTAAATTAAAAGTTGGTCTATAGACAACAAAACTATCCGCCGCTATTAAATACGTTTTTATCAAGTTATCTCTTTCTATCTCTTTCGGTGTTTTATTTTGCTTTCTGTTATCAATCAATAAAGACTCATTAAACATTTCCCCTAAACGAATAATTTCATTATTAATAAATCTTTTTACACTCTTTTGTTCTATATTTTCCTCTAAAGAACAAACAAACGAAATTTCTTTTTCCGTCTTAGCTGGTATTTCAATTTCATAAACGCCTGGTACAGAATGATTTTCTTCTGGATAAAACCCTCTTTTTTCCTCTTCTATATAAAACATATTGGAAAAAGTATCATTTTGATGTTCTATGTAACTACCTTCTGATAAGTTCATATAAATTGGAGTCTGTGAATTACCATCTATGATTAATTTCACTTTTGTTTTATTTACCATTTGTTGGACATCAAAATAATGATCGGAATTCATTTGATGAAAATCCCTAAAATTGACTACTGGTGCTAAAGTTAATTTGGCTTTGGTACCTTCATTTTTTACTTTATAAAACACGCCTACCGTATTATGCCCATATTCCAAGCAAACCATCTTAGTAATTTCTACTTTTCCTACTTGATATTTAAAAATCGGCACATAATCTTTTCTAAATTCTTCTTGATATTCATGTCCATGAGAAATATAGGATTTACATACATTGGTATATAAATCATATTTTTTATTTCTTATTTCTATACTTTCATCTAATTTAGACAAAATTAAAAATCTTCTCGCAGGTGGCGTTAAGGGGGCAATCAATAAGCCATGATATTTTCTTGTATTGGCTCCAATGACAGTAGAAGAACTAAATCCTCCTATTCCATTGGTAATAATCCACTCTTTCTTTAGTCCTTCTTCTAAACTTAATTTTTCCTTCGTAATTTGCATCATTTCTTCCTCCTTCTAAAAGGGATTTAGGAATTTCTTAGCTGTAACATTTTAAAGGCGTACAGATAAGTATACCTTTAGGTACCTTCCTAAATCCCCTTAAATCTCCAAGAGGCCCTCCTATTAGCAATCTTCTAAACTTCTTCTGTGGTTTGTTTTTTTCGTTTCATCCCTCTTGCACTTTTAGGTTTTGGACTTTTTGCTTTTTTCTCTTCTTCGTCTGCTCCTACCAATGTTTCCTCTTTATCTAAGTTTTCTTCTTTCAGATTTCTCTCTTGCGTGCCTTTGTTTCTCTCTAAATCTCGCTCTAAATCTGCTCTTGCATTTGCTAACATTTTTTCAAGTGCTTCTCTGGCTTTTTCTAAGTCTAGTTGTGTTGTTAGTTTCGGTGTTTCTATTTCTTTTTTCTCTGCTGCTTCTACCTCTATTGGTTCTTCTTTTTCCTCTTTTATGACAATTGGTTCTTCTACATATGGTTTTGTTTCTTGTACTGGTACTTGTATTTCTTCTATTCTATTTTCTTTTTGTTCTATTTCTTCCTCTTCCACAATTGTTTCTTTTGGCGTTTGTACATGCATTTTTTCATCTGCCTCACGAATCGATTCTATTCTACTTTTATATTTATTACTAAATTTGCTTTTTCCTTTTGTTGTTTTAAGACGTTTTCCTTCTTTCTTTTTTGCTTTTTTCTTCATGGATTTTTTGATTTTTCCAATTCTTTTTTCTTCTCTCAATTTATTGTTTAGCATTAAGTATTGAGGATCGTTTTGTTTGTCTTGATATTTTAAGTCATCACAAATTAATTCAATAACCGAAGCTGCTACCAATTTTGGATCATGTCTAACACGATCATTAGCTACCATAGATAAATTTCTTTGTAAGAATTTGATACCTCTTACTTTGTCAATATCTTGTTCTACTAATTCTTGTCCTTCTCTATTATATTTTTTAATAAATTCTGGTATGACTTCTCCTGTATCATAGATACAATAATCGATGATCCCATTTCCACAATGCTCTATAATGGCATTTAAATGGTCAGAAACACTATATTCATCCGTTTGTCCTCTCTCTGTCATAATGTTACTAATATAAACTTTAATGGCTGGACTTTCTTTAATAGCTTTCGCTACCCCGTTTACTAATAAATTTGGAATCACATTGGTATATAAACTTCCTGGTCCAATGATAATGCAATCTGCCTTTTGGATTGCTTCCACTACTCCTGGTGCTGCTTTACAATTAGATGGTTTTAATACAACACGATTGATTTTTGTTATTTTTTCTTCTATTACTTCTTGAATTTTTGCTTTCTTTTCTATCATATAACCATTGGCTAATTCAGCTACAATTTTCATTTCATCTAAGGTTACTGGTATTACTTTTCCTATCATACCTAATATTTCATTACTTTTTATAATGGCATCTCCTAAGTTGCCATGAATCTCTTTCATAGCAGAAAAGTAAATATCTAAAAAATTAAGTCCTTCTAGTTTTCCTTTTGTAAATTCATAATTAAATAAATTTTCAATTTCTCCTTTTTTCGAAGCAAGAGAAATAATACTATCTTTTACATCTCCTAATGGTAACATTTCTAACGCTTTTCTTGAACTCGTAGCTTCTTCTCCATAATCGGAAATCGTTACAATAGCTGTTACATTACTGGTGTAATTCTTTAGCCCTTCTAGTACAGTATTTAATCCCGTTCCTCCACCAATTACTACAATGTTTGGTCCCTGATCATATACCGTTTTATTGAAGATTAGTGATTTTACATTAACATTTTTCTTATTTTCCATTCGATTGTCGGTTGATTCAATCAAAACTTCCAATGTTCTTTTATTTAAGAAAATCAATCCTAATACAATAGAAATAAATCCTAATACAAATATAACTACTACTTTTCCTACTTCTTCAAAAGATATTTCTTTCATGACTAATATTTCTGCTAGCCCATAACAAGCAAGTAAAATTCCTATTAGTATTAAAAACATCCACCTTTTCATTTTGTTACTAGATTTAAACCATTGCATAAAACCCTTCATTTTTCTATTTTCATTCCCTTCTTCCATTTAAAATATAATCTACTTATTATTTTTCAAATGGTTCTCCTAATATTTCAATCTCTAATTCTATTTTTTTATGAAATTTTTCATATACTTTTTCTTGGACATATTTTACTAAGGCTAATACCTCTTTTGCTGTTGCCTCTCCCTTGTTAATAATAAATCCACTATGTTTGGTGGATACTTCCGCATCTCCTATCGTGTATCCTTTTAATCCTGCTTCATCAATTAACTTCGCTGTTATAAAGTCAGCACCTCTTTTAAATGTGCTTCCTGCACTTGGATATTCAATTGGTTGTTTTTCTTTTCTATAGGTTGCATATTCTTCCATTTTGGCTTTTATTTTTTCTTTTTGTCCTTTTTGCAATTCTAGTGTTACTTCTGTAATGATATATTTTTCTTTTTTAAAAATACTGCTCCTATAATCAAATTCTAGTTCTTCCTTCTTGAATTCTTTTTCTTTTCCTTGATAATCTATACATTTTACTGTTTTTACAATATCTTTCATTTCTCTACCATGTGCACCTGCATTCATTCTAATGGCTCCTCCTATGGTACCTGGTATTCCTGATAATTCTTCTAATCCCATAATTTCTTTTTGTAAACACATTTGTGCCAATTTCCCTAACTTTTCTCCTGCACCTACTGTTATTTGTATGGTTTCTCCTGTTTCTTTGATTTCTACTTTTTCTAGTTTAATCATTAAAGTAATTCCTTGAATTCCTTTGTCTAAAACTAATAAATTACTTCCGTTTCCAATAATCGTTATTGGTATGTTATTTTGATTGCTCATTTCTAGTATTTCTTTTAAGTCTTCTATGGCATCTATTTTAATAAGATATTCTGCTACTCCTCCAATTTTAAAAGTTGTGTGTTTTTTCATTGGCTCTTGATAAAATATTTTGTCCTTTGAAATTTTTAAGTTCTTAATTTGTTTCTCAATATCCAAAAATTTCACCCCTTTTAATTTTGTTTGACTTTATTTCTATCTTATATCATATCTTTTATTTTTATGTTTTTTATATTCTAGGAAAGTTCGACTAAAAGGAAAAACTTTCCATAGAAGATAGTTATGCGAATGTTACAAATTCTAAAAAACAAAATTTTTTAGAATTTGTTAATTTGCTTTTTTATTCTACTATAAATTGATAAAAAAAGCAAGGTTTGTTCAAGCTAACTTTTACTTATTTTAGTTGAAAGTTTTCTTCTGTAACTAGGGACTTAATTAGATTAAATCCATTCTTTCATTCATAATCTATCTTTTTATAAATATATTGTAATATAGTTTTTAAGAGAGAGGTTTATCATGATTAACAAACCAAGTATTTATGTTGTAAAATTAAGAAGAAATCTATTACCTATTCTATTTTTAGCCTTTACTTTTTGTTTACTAATTTTTTCAAAAAGTAATCTACCTGCCGTAAAGTCTGGCTTACTACTTTGGGCTAATTCAGTTGTGCCATCACTTTTCCCGTTCTTTGTTGCTACCGAATTATTAATGCACACAAATATGGTCTCACAATTAGGTAATATTTTAACTCCTTTCATGAAACCATTTTTTAATATAAGAGGCGAAGGTGCCTTTGCTTTTATTATGGGAATTATCAGTGGTTATCCTGTAGGGGCAAAAATAGCCTGCCACTTTAGGCAAAATAACATTTGTAGCAAGGAAGAATGTGAAAGATTACTTAGCTTTACCAATAATTCTGGGCCTCTATTTATTATTGGAACTGTTGGTATTTTAATGTTCAAAAACACAACCATTGGTATCCTATTATTTATAACTCATTTACTAGCTTGTCTAACCGTTGGTCTTATTTTTCGTTATTGGAAAAGGAATTCTCATACATTTCTTCAAAATATGATTTCTAATGGGTCTCATCAACAAAAAAAGTCAGCTTCTTTTTCTAACTTAGGTGAAATTTTAGCAGAAAGTATTACCAATAGTATATCTACTATTCTTTTAATTGGTGGATTTGTCGTTATTTTTTCTAGTATTATTTCTATTTTAAAAGCAAGTGGTATTTTAAATAGTATAACTGTTTTATTAAGTCCCCTTTTTCAATCTTTAAGTATTGATACTAATTTTATACCTGGTCTTTTAACTGGCTTATTAGAAATCACCAATGGTCTGAATAGCATTTCTTCTATTGCTTGTAAAAAACTTTCTTTGAATATTTTATTTACTGCTTTTTTACTTGGATTTGGTGGAATTTCTATTCTACTTCAAGTTTGGAGTATTACTTCTAAAACAGACTTATCTATTAAACCCTATTTGTATGGTAAGTTACTACATGGCATATTGGCTACTTTTTACACTTATTTATTTATGACTGTTTTTCCTTTTTTTAATTTTGATTTATAATAAGTAAGTTGCAACTATTAATTTGTTATATCTCTCATTATCGTGCATATATTAAAATTAAGGAGTTGATAAAAAATGGAAAGAGATTTTAATAATGGTTTTATGCCACCTTATATGGATTATAATATGCCTCCACCTAATATGGATATGAATGAAATGATGATGCAATATGAGCAGGCTTGTAGTTACTATCGCTATTTATGCCTGCAAATGGATTATAAAATAAAATGTAAAGAATATGAAAAAATGTGCGGCTCTTCTAGTGAAAGAATCCATAGAAAAGTAGAATAAGGCATGAATTAAATCATGCCTTTAATATTTTCTAATTCTTCTTCCTTTATTCCCATATATTTCATTATTTTTTCGTCTTTTTCTCCAGATTGTATCATATTTTTTACTGCTTTTTTTAACATTTCCAATTTCCCATTTTCTTTTCCTTGTTTCATTCCTTGCTTTATTCCTTGCTTTATTCCTTGCTGCATTCCTTGCTGCATTCCCTGCTCTATTCCTTGCTCTATTCCTTGCTCTATTCCTTGCTCTATTCCTTGCTCTATTCCTTGCTGCATTCCTTGTTTTAATACTCGTTTTCTTCCTTTTTCAAGTTTTTCTTCAATCAAATTATCTAAATATTTCTCAAATGCTGTTAACCCCATATCATTACCTCCTTTTTTATTTTTCATTTTCTTTATAAATTCTTGAATATTACTTTCTCCTATTTTTCTATGAAAAGAGCCATAAATCATTTTTATTAATATATTGATCTCTTTCTCGTTTAAATCTTCTTTTTGTATTTTATGTAAGTATTCTGTTATTTTATCTTTCTGATTTGCTTTTTCCAGCAATAATATTCTAGATAAAAAATTTTCTTGTTTCCATAGTTCTTCCTCTGTATAATTATTAATATCAACTAAATTGTACGATGTAAAATTTTTTTCTTGTATTCCTCTTAATCTAACTTGACATTCTTCAAAATATTTTTTAGCGTCCCATTTTATTTTTCCTGTATATAATACAATTGGATATACAATTGGCATCTGATATTTTCTTTTTCCTAATTTTTTCTTATCAACTGCACTTCTTATAATTTCAATACAATAATTTAATATTCTATATGCCATTGAATAATCTATTTTTGATTGTTGCTCTATTAAGAAAAATATGTCTTCATCCTTCTTCTTATATACAACATCAGATTCTTTGGATTTAAAATCTTGTGTAATAAAATTACTACTATATTTTTCTATCTCTCCTTTTTGAAGGGCATAAGATGTATTTTCTAACATCAATGTTTTATTAATAAACTGTATTGCTTCTTCTTTTTCTTCTAAAACAACTTTGAATCCTTTGTCTTTGTATTGATGTAGTTTTTCTATTTTATAATCTTGTTCCTCTTCTCTTAATGCTAATTCTCTCGTATATTGTATATAATCTTCATAAGTAAATTTTTTAATTTTTTTCATAGCATTCCTCTTTTCTTTATTTTATTCAATTTTTAATTATTAGTCAAATTTGTTTTTAAGGTAAAATTATAGATATTTTTCTTCTTTTCTCCTTTTTCCTACTTTTTATTTCATTTTTGAAAATTTACTAGATAATAACTTTTTTATATTGAAATTTAAAATCTTTGATTCAATGATATTTTTATAATACTATGCTTTTTTGTATTTGTCAATCGCTTTAAAGTTTGAGTTTCAATTTTTTAAAATTAGCTTCTATCTATTATAGAACTATTCTTTACCATTTTTCCTTTGTTCATCGAAATTAAAAAAGATGGGCTGCTTTAGGGTAAGCTTAATAGGTATTTTTCATAAATTCTTCGGTTTCCTTCATAATTTAAGGAATTCTAATATAATTTTACGGGTCCTTTCCAAGACAAGCTTGAACTCTTACCATAAAATTATTAAGAATTCCTAATCTTATTCCGGTCACATTCATCCTTTATTCAAAATACCTATTAAGCTTACCCTAAAAGCAGCCCATCTTTTTATTTTATAATTTCTATCTTACCAACCAGAAATAGACTAACACTACCACTCCTAAAACAATTCTATAATAACCAAATGGTTTAAAATCATGTTTCTTTATGTAATTCATTAAAAATTTAATCACCATGACTGAAACTAGGAAAGATACTAGCATTCCTACTAACAAAATAATTAGTTCCATTCCTGTGAAGCTAAATCCAAATTTAACTAATTTTAACAAACTTGCCCCCATCATAGTTGGTATGGCTAAATAAAAAGTAAACTCTGCTGCATTTGGTCGTGATAATCCTATTAATAATCCTCCTATTATTGTTGCTCCGTGAACGGGAAGTTCCTGGAAAAATAGCTGCTAACAATTGAAATATTCCAATCATAATCGCATCTTTATAGGTAATTTGAGAATTACTTTCTTTTAATTTTTCACCTTTTTTCTTTTGATTCAAGTTTTCCACTACAATAAATGCAATTCCAAATACAATTAGAGCAAGAGCAATACAAAATGGATTGTAGAATAAAGCTTCAAACACTTCATCGAAAAATACTCCAATTACTGCTGCTGGTATACAAGCTACTAAAATTTTAGACCATAATATCATAATATCTTTATTGAAATAAGACCATAAACCAGTTGATTTCATTCCTTTTTTTTGGTTAGTAGTAATTGGCCATATTTTATTCCAATATAGCAATACTACTGCTAAAATAGCTCCTAATTGTATAACAACTTGAAACATACTCCAAAATTCTGGTGATACATCTTTTAATTTTATAAATTGTTCTACTAAAATTAAATGTCCTGTACTACTAATTGGTAGCCATTCTGTAATTCCTTCTACAATTCCAAACAAAATAGCTTTCATAATTTCTAATAACATCTTTCTCTCTCCTTTGTTTCTTATTTAAAATAATAGTGAGAAGAAAAGGTTGTGATATAAATATTTTGAAGAAAAGACTTATAGGTAAACCCCAGCTATGTTTTTTCAAAAAATATTTATATCACAACCTTTTCTCATAATATTAATATATTATTTCTTATATACTTCTTTTAAAATATTATAAATGGTATCTTTGATAAATTCTGCTGTTGTAATAGGAGCTACTTTACCTGGTAAAGCTAAGGCCCATATCAAGTTTAATGCTCTATCTTTTGCTGTCTTTTTATCAATGCCTCCTGGATTAGAAGCTAAATCAATTAATAAACATTCTTTATTCACATATTGTAATCTTTCAGGCGTTAAAATTAAATGGGGAACGGTATTAATAATTAAATCATATTGTGATAAATTTTCTCCTAAATTATTAATAATGGTAGATTTATGACCATATGCTTTAATCCAAGCAATATCTTCATCTTTTCTCGCTGCACAGGTGACAATGGCAGAAAGTCCTGCTAATTTTTTCGCTAATACCTTTCCTATTCTTCCAAATCCTAAAATCAATACATTACTTCCATGAAGAATTTTATTGGTATTGGAAATAGCAATTTCTATGGTTCCTTCTGCTGTTGAAATTGTGTTTAATACGGCTAACTCTTCTCTTTTCATGATATCAATAATTTCGATATATTCGTCATTTGCTAAATCATATATTTCAGGCGTAATACTTCCTGCTATTAGTATTTTAGCATTAATATGGTGCATCAAATCACGAACTGATATCGTACTTTCACCAAATGGACTATTAATGTCTTTTCCATTACTAGAAAATGGAATTGGCCCTATCACCACTTCTGTTTCTTGAATGGCATGATTTAATTTTTCACAAAAGAAAATATTTTCTGTATTTTTTAACTCTTCCGCCTTTTCCAAACCATACGTATAAATTTTATTTCCTTCTTGTGCCAGCATTTTCGCTAATTTAATAATTCGTAAATCTCCACCAATAATAGCAAAATTTGTACTCATAAAATTCCTCCTTTTTCTATCTTAGTATATTTCAATTTGCGAATTTTATGAGTTTCCTCTTATATTATTTTTTATTTCAATTTATGATTCTAAGCTTATTTCTAATCTTGTCTTTCTTTTTCACTATCTATATTCCATTCTTGCTCTTCTTGTTCATCCATCTTCTTTGCTTTTCCTGTCTGATTCTTTTTTAACATTTTGATGTCATGATAACTTAAATGTCTTGTTATTTCACTCATCTCCTCCAAATGCTCTTTGGCTTTCACTTCTTTTTCTTGTAATTTCTGTGTCTTTTCTTGTTCTTGCTCTGGTTCTTCTAAGTTAAATGGTATAGATATTTTAGCCATAATGGGAATAAATATTGGCTCTTTTTTTACTTTTTCTACAATTTTCTTTGGGTTACTATCTACTGCCGTATTAATATATTTAATAGCGGTATCTTTATCACCTTTCATCAAATAAATTTTAGCTAACTCATAATAACCATCTGCTGATAATTCCTCTTCTTCAATGGCTTCTAAAAATCTTCTTTCCGCTTCTTCTAAATCCTCATAAATCAAAGCAATCTCAGCTAGAGAATACTTGGCATTATATAAAAGTGAATTGATCTGGGCTGCTTTTTCATAACATGTTTTGGCATTTTGGAAGTCATTTAACATGGTATAAACAATTCCTAAATTATAATGTATCTCATAACTTACAGGATGATATCTTAAAGCTTCTTGATAAATATTAACGGCTTCTTTGTATCTTTCTTTTTCGATTAGAATTTCTCCTAATAATTCTGTGGCTTTATACATGTCTGGCTTTTTATTTAATAAACTAAATAACATTTCAGATGCTTCTTCTTTTTTATCTAAATTAGTTAATAATTCTGCCACTTTATAGTAAGAGTCATAATCTTTTTTGTTTAAATCTATGGCTTGCACATATTCATCAATTGCTTTTCGCATGCCACCTTCTAATTCATATATTTCCGCTAACATTTTATGGGCTTTATAGGATTTCGTATTTTTTTCTATCAAATCAATTAAAGCTTGTTTTGCTTTTTTATTATCACCCAAAAATAGATATAATTTTGCTTTTTGAATGTATATCATTTCAAATAAGGTAATGCCTCTTTTTTCTAAAATCATAATAACAATTGGAAGTATAATGGATAATATGTATTTTAAAATGACAAATATCATATTTAATTTTACACGAAATAATACTTCTGCAAAATTAAGTGCTATCCCTATAAATTCCAACCCTAAAATAAATACATAAGTGGTATCATTATTTCGGATCATACGAAAAAACATATAAACAAAAATAGCAAATGAAATGACTATAAAAATTAATTGTTCTACTATCATTTTGTTTTCTCCTTCTCTTTTTAACATGTATATTTTATTTCATTTTTCGTCATTTGTCTAGTTTTTATATAAATCTTCATAAATTTTATAATCTCTTAATATCTTTCTTACGTAGTTGTTTGTCTCTTTATAGGGTATCTTTTCAATATTGGTTCCATCCTTTTTGATAATTCCTTTTTCAATCCAGCCATCAACCGTTCCTATCCCAGCATTATAAGCAGCCAATGCCACTTCCTTATTTTGATAGCGTTCCATAAGAGTAGCTAGATAACATGTACCTATTTCAATATTTTTGTAAACATCCCTAAGTTCCTCTTTTACCCTATCCTCCTTTAATTCTATGCTATTTTTTCTAGCAACATCTTTTGCCGTTTCTTCCATAATTTGCATTAAGCCTATTGCATTTCGACTAGAAATAGCGTCTTTATCAAAATCGCTTTCTGCTTTTATCACAGCAAAAATAAGATTTTCTTCTATCTTGTATTTCTCCTGATAGATTAAAACCGCTTCTTGATAGGTTCTAGGATACAATATTTTTAAAAAATTATTTTTAAATAAAAAAGTCAGTAGCATTAAAATAATTAGTAATAAAATTATCCATTGTTTTTTATTTTTCAATCTATCTCTCTCCTTTTTTAGGATATTTCTTTTTCGCATTTTTGTCGTTTTTGGGACACATTCCATGCGATTGGTTTCCTTGACAATGTCCAAAACAATCGTCCCCCACTGGACACTATCTTATTTGCAATCATACCAATTGTTAGCTTCTGCTATGTCAGCTATTAATGGTACCTTCAAGCTAATTGCTGTTTCCATACTTTGTTTCATAATTTCTTTCATTTCTTCCTTTTCCTCTTCTAGTGCTTCTATCATCATTTCATCATGAACTTGTAATACAATTTTGGATTGTAAGCCTCTTTTTTTGATTTCTTGATACACCTTTATCATGGCTATTTTCATAATGTCTGCTGCGGTTCCCTGAATCGGCGTATTCATAGCTACTCTAGCTCCAAATTGTCTTACCATATAATTGTTAGATTTTAATTCTGGTATATATCTTCTTCTATGAAATAAGGTTTCTACATACCCTTCTTCTGTAGCTTTTTCAGTGATTTCTTCCATAAATGCTTTTATTCCTGCATATTGTTCTAGGTATTCTGTGATATATTCTTTGGCTTTTTTTCTGGAGATTCCTAATTGTTCTCCTAATCCAAAGTCACTAATTCCATACACAATCCCAAAGTTAACGGCTTTGGCATCACTTCTTTGCTCCTTGCTTACTTCTTCAATTGGCGTTTTAAATACTTTGGAAGCTGCTTGTTTATGAATATCTTGCCCTTCTTGGAACGCTTGTATCATATGTTTATCTTCTGAGATATGGGCTAAAACTCTTAGTTCAATTTGCGAATAGTCGCTATCAATATAGATTTTTCCTTCTTCTGGTTCAAATACTTTTCTTACTCTTTTTCCTAATTCAAATCGTGTTGGTATATTTTGCAAATTTGGCTCGGTTGAACTGATTCTTCCCGTTGCTGTTATGGTTTGATGGAAAAAAGAATGAATCCTCTTTGTTTTCGGATTAATATATTGCTTTAAACCTTCTACATAAGTAGAATTTAATTTCATTAATTGCCTATATTCTAATATCTGCTCTATAATAGGATCTTCCCTTTTTAATTTTTCCAAAACGTCAACATCGGTTGAATAACCACTTTTTGTTTTTTTAATGACTGGTAATTTCATTTTCTCAAATAAGATTTCTCCTAATTGCTTCGTTGAATTAATATTAAATTCTTCTCCTGCCATCTCATATATGATTTTAGTTAATGTTTCTATTTTCTCTGTTAATTCTTTTCCAAATTGATTTAATTCTTCTTCATCTACATACATTCCGTTCCATTGCATATCTGATAATACTTCTACGGTTGGCATGTCGATTTCATAAAATAGCTCAGTAGCTCCTATTTCTTCTAATTTTTTCCACGTGATTTCTTTTATTTCTTTAATGGCATAACTATACAAAGCATATTTTTCTTGTATCTGCTTAGCATTTCTGTTCGTTTCTTCCTGCATGGTATCAAATAAATTCATTTGCTGTTGTTTTGGTTCTTCTCCTATATATTGTTCTACATCGATATTTAAATATTGTTCCATCAGCTTTTCTATAGTTAGTTTATTGTTTGCTGGATTTAAGATATAGCTTGCAATCGCTATGTCATAGTCCATTCCTTTTAATTCCATTCCCTCTTGTTTTAATAAAATATAGGTATTTGTTAAATTAATTCCTATTTTTTTTATGGTTTCATCTTCAAAAATAGCTTTAAATTGCTGTATATCTCCCTCTTGTGTGGTAGCTACATAAGTTACTTCTTGTGTTTTGTCATTGAAAATAGCAAGTCCTACTATTTTCTCTTGGATGATTTTTTCTGGCTTATTGTCTTCTACTGTATGCACATAATAAATCATTTGTTTTTGCTCTTTTATTAAGTTTATGACTTCTTCTTTGGATTTATCTACAATTTTAAATAAATCTTTTGGTTCTTCTTTTACTTCTGCTTCCCCACGCAAAGAAAATCGGTCAATATAACGATTAAAATTTAGCTCTTTGAATAGTTCTAAAACTCTTGATTTGTCCCATTCTTCTACCTTAAAATTTTCTAAGGTATCTTGAATTGGTACTTCTAAATTAATGGTTCCTAACGTTTTGGATAAAAAGGCTAATTCTTTGTTGTTTTCTATGTTTTCTTTTTGCTTTCCTTTTAGTTCTGCTTCTTCTTTATCAACCTTTTCATACAAGTTTTCAATTGAACCAAATTTTTGTATTAAGGCTAAGGCGGTTTTTTCTCCTACTCCTGGCACACCTGGAATATTGTCAGAGGTATCTCCTTGTAAACCTTTTACATCAATTAGTTGTTTTGGTTCTAATCCATATTTTTCTACGATACTTTTTCTATTATATTCATCGGTTTCCGTCTTTCCTCCTTTGGTATGAGGAATTCGAATGGTTATTTTATCGGTTGCTAATTGAAAAGTATCTCTATCTCCTGAAAGTATAGTCACTTCCAATCCTTGTTCTTCTCCATAGCGTGATAGGGTTCCGCAGTACATCATCTGCCTCATAGCCTTCCATTTCTACAATATCAATATTCATAGCTCTTAATATGTCTTTGATGATTGGCATTTGCTCGGCTAATTCATCTGGCATTCCTTTTCGATTGGCTTTGTATCCTTCGTAAAGTTTATGTCTTGCGGTTGGTGCTTTTAAGTCAAAGGCTACTACTAGATATTCTGGTTTGATGTCTTCTAATAATTTGAATAATATGGCTAAAAAACCATATACCGCATTGGTATGTTTTCCATCTTTACTTGTTAGCATTTTACTTCCCATAATTCCATAAAATGCTCGATTCATGATACTATTACCGTCTACTAATACTAATTTGTCCAAGATTTTCCCTCCTTCTTTATCCATCGGTTACTATTCTTTTAATTTTATTTTCTTTTACTTTTTGATTCACAATCCATATGCTTAAACTTCCCACAATGAAAACAAAAGTAAAAGGCGTTCCATTTTGCCAACCTTCTCCATAGGTCAAGAAAATACCATTGGCAAACTCGCTCATTAACGCTATTTGCGGAATCCATCTAATATTCTCTGCTCTTTGCCATAAAAGTAATGGAAATAGCCAAATAATATACCATATTTGAAAATTTGTAATTAACAAAAATAGAAATGCCATAATGAAATAATTGGCTTTTTTCATTTCTTCTCGTAATCGTATCTGTCTTTTATTTAACAAAACAACACAAGTAAAGAAATAAATAATGGTAAAAGCTCCTAATAAAACATGATTAACGGTAGAAGCTGACAAGGTTGGTTCTTTAAAATATTCTGTTAGTATAATATAAAAACTTTTCGCTAACTTTTCTTGTTGTATAAATAATCCACTTAACACTTGTCCATCACGTACATATAGTAAATAGGGAATCGCTAAAACCATTACAAATAAGCCACCATATTGAATACATCTAACAAATCGTTTAGCTGGTTTTTCCTCTCTAAAATAATAAATAATGACAAATGGCAATAAAATAATAGCAAAATATTTAATCGCTGTTGCCATTGCTAAGAAGATGATGGTTATCACTAGATTTTTCTTCTTTGTTAAAAAATATAATCCTGCTAATATAAATAATGCTACAAACATATCATTGTGAACACAAGCTATTCCTTCGATTAGAATAAAAGGATTTAATCCATATAGTAAAGTAAATACTTTTTTATGAGATATTTTATAAATTAAGTAAGCATTTGCTAAATGGACCATTACATTGATTAACTTGAATACTAGCAAAGCAAAATCTAAGTTTCCAAAAGATATGCCAGCTACCATTTTACATATCATTGTCCAAATTGGTCCATAAACTACCGTTGAATCAGCCCAATCATTGTTATATCCCTGTGCTAATACGGTGTCTTTTTGCAAATATTGGCTATTATCTCCTTGTTCTACAAATTCCCTCATCGTTGTGTAATATGGATTTTGATGATAGGTACTATCTAATCTTCCAATTCCTAAATAGTAAAATACATCTGAACAAGTAAATGGTAATACTGCTATAAATACTATTGATATTATAGCAATGAATAGAAACATTTTCTTTGTATTTTTAAATATATCTTTTCTTCTTTTTACGATTGTAAGATATAATGTGGCTAATATCGCCAATAAGAAAAGATAGAGTAAGGTTTGGGTTGCCCTACTAATGGGTGCATCATATAAAAATTGAAAGTAAGGCCCAAATTGCAAAGTTGTTCTTTTCTGTATAAAATATATTATGGATGGCATAGCAAATAAAATACTTGCTAGTATAAATAAAATTTTTATTAAATTATTCGTTTTATTTTGTTTATTTTTTATCAATTTGTTTCTCCTTCTTTAAATACGCAATAAATCCTTCTAACCCTTCTACAATATCCTCATAAGTCTTATGAAAGTTTCCCGTAAACCAAGGATCTGCAATATCTTTTGGATTTTTTGTAAAATCTAATAACTGATAAATCTTATTTTCTGTGTCCTCTCCAAGAATTCTTTTTATATTGACAATATTTTGTTTTTCCATTCCTATGATATAATCAAATATCTCATAGTCTCGCTTTTCTATTCTTCTAGCACGATGATTTCCACATACTATTTTTTCTTGTTCTAACTTATTTCTAGTTCCATAATGAACTGGATTTCCTATTTCTTCTGTACTGGTGGCAGCAGAATCAATATAAAATTCTTCTTCCCATCCTTGTTTTTTTACCATATCTTTTAATACGTATTCCGCCATTGGCGATCTACATATATTTCCTAGACATACAAACAATACTTTTATCATAACATTCCTTTCTGTTATATTAAATTTTCTGGATTTAATCCTTGTAACGCTGGTAATACAAATTTGCCGTCTTTTCGAATTAATACATCGTCAAAATAAATTTCTCCTCCTCCATATTCTGGCGTTTGAATCGTTACGATATCCCAATGGATACTGGATCGATTTCCATTATCACTTTCTTCTAAACTATCACCTGGTGTAAAGTGAAAACTTCCCCTTATCTTTTCATCAAACAAGGTATCACCGATTGGCTTTTCTATATAGGGATTCAACCCCAAAGCAAATTCTCCTATATACCTTGCCCCTTCATCGGTATCTAAAATCTCATTTAATTCTTTCGTTCTATTGGCTGTTGCTTTGATGATTTTTCCATCTTTCAATTCAAATCTAATATCCTGAAATAAAATACCATCATAGCTTGTCTGCGTATTGTAGGTAATAAATCCATTTACACTTGTTTTGATAGGAGCTGTTGCTACTTCTCCATCTGGTAAATTAAAGGTTCCTGTATATTTTTCTGCGGGTATTCCTTTAATGCTAAATGTTAAATCCGTTCCGTTTCCTATAATGTGTACCTTGTCTGTTTGATTCATTAAATCTTTTAAACTATCCATTGCTTTTGCCATTTTTCCATAGTCTAAATTACATACTTTAAAATAATAATCTTCAAATTCGTCTTGATTCATTTTACTCATCTGTGCCATAGAAGCATTTGGATATCTTATGATACACCATTTGGTGTTTTTTACTCTTTCTTCAAAATGAACTTGTTTTGTATAATAGGTATGATACCATTCCATGATTTCTTTCGGTATACCATTTAATTCAGATGGATTAGAACTCGCTCTTATTCCAATGTAAGCGTCCATTTCTTTCATTCTCTGACTATCTTGTTTGGCATAAGTTTTTATTTGTTCTTCTGTTGCATTTTCTAACATGCTTCTTAGCAATTCATTATTTACGATATTAAAAAATGGTTTTGCTCCTAATTCTTCTGCTTTTCTCATTAACTCTTTGGCTAGTGGTAAACTTTCTTCTCCTAATAGCTCAATTAGTATATTTTCTCCTTTTTGTATGTTTACGGAATAAGTTAATAGCTGATTGGCTAGTTTTTCTATTCTTATATCTTTCATTTTTTTCTCTTCTTTCATTTTTGTACTTCCCTTTTTTTATAGCTGCTATTACATCTTTACACAATCTTTCTTAATTTGTTTTTGGTATCTATCCTCCTCTGAAAAAACACAACCACAATATTTTTGTCGATATAATCCCAATTCCTTTGCCTTTTCTTGTCCTTGACGAAAACCAATCCTAAAATCTCGATATACAAACTTTATTCCATATCTTTTTGCCATTTCTTCTGCTACCTTTATTAACATCTCATGATTTTGATAAGGACTAACTAATAAAGTTGTTGAAAAACTATCATATCCATTTTCTTTCGCATATTTGGCTGTTTGTTCTAGACGAACTGGATAACAGTAATTTTGACATCTATTTTCTAAATCATGGATTGTATTTTGGCAAAAATCTCTTAATCCATAATTTTCCTCAAAAATAGCCTGTATTCCTATTTCACTCGTATATTCTTTTAAACAATCTCGTCTTAACTTGTATTCCATATAAGGATGTATATTAGGATTAAACCAATACACTGTTGGCTCGATTCCTTCTTCTCTTAAACTATCTATGCAATACACACTACAAGGTGCACAACATGTATGTAATAATAACTTCATGATTTTCCTCCATATCAAAAGGTATTACTTATCGGTAAGCTCGGTTAAAGCTCGCACAGCTAAGGGCATCCCAAATTTTTTTCAAATCCTATCTTCATTACGAACCATCCCCCATGCGACATTCATATCCTAAATGCTGATAAGCTGGTGGTAGTGCTTGTCTTCCTCTTAAGGTTCTTGCTATAAAACCAATTTGAATTAAGTATGGTTCATATACATCTTCTATGGTATCAATTTCTTCTCCTATACTTACCGCTAATGCTTCTATTCCAACTGGTCTTCCTCCATATTGAACGATCATAGTTTCTAGTATTTTTCTATCTATCTCATCTAAGCCAAGCTCATCAATTTCTAGTTGATTTAAGGCATGCTTCGTTATTTTTAAGGTAATGTTTCCATCTCCTAATACAATGGCATAATCTCTTACTCTTTTTAATAGTCGATTCGCAATTCTTGGCGTTCCTCTTGATCTTCTCGCTATTTCTATTGCTGCTTCTTTTTCAATTTCTACTTCTAAAATTTTACTTGATCTTTTAACAATGGTTGTTAAATCTTCAATAGAATATAACTCTAATCTATGTACAATTCCAAATCGATCTCTTAAGGGTGTTGATAAAGCTCCCGCTTTTGTTGTTGCCCCAATTAACGTAAATTTGGGTAAATCTAATCGAATTGACCTACTACTAGGTCCTTTTCCTATAATAATATCTAGGGTGTAGTCTTCTAAAGCTGGATAGAGTATTTCTTCTACACTTTTACTTAATCTGTGAATTTCATCAATGAATAATACATCAAATTCTGATAAGTTTGTTAGTAAAGAAGCTAAATCACCTGGTTTTTCAATGGCTGGCCCAGAAGTTATTTTAATGTTAGAATTCATTTCATTGGATATGATATTAGATAATGTCGTTTTTCCAAGTCCTGGCGGTCCATATAATAAGACATGGTCTAATGGTTCTCCTCTCTTCTTGGCTGCCTCTATGTATATTTTCATATTTTCTTTTACTTTATTTTGTCCAATGTATTCTTCTAATATTTTGGGTCTTAATGAATTTTCTAGTCTTTCTTCTGCTTGTCCTTCCATTTCTGGACTAACAATCCTTTCTTCTTCCATCAATTAATCTCCTCTTTTTATCTAAACTTTCAATACATAAATATTTCTTAAATAATCTCCTTTAGCATTGTTGTACTATTTTAACAAATTATTCACACTAATCGAGTTTGAAATATCTAGCTCCCTTTTCATAGATTGATAATACTTCTCTAATAAATTTCTGGTATCTTCATCCAACTCTTCCTCATTCAAGGCCTCTCCTGTTTTTCTATCATACCATACCTCATCATAATAATGTCGACTGGTTATGATTCTTTCATTATTAAGACACACAAAATCTTTATTCGTAAAAACATTTGTCCCTAATGAAAAATTATCCTCTAATTTAAATAGATACGCCAAAGTAGGTTTCATATCTAACTTATTAATTGGCTTTTCTATCTTTATTCCACTCATACCTCCTGGTATTTTTAATCCACAAGCCACTCTGGTATAATTTAATTTTATATCTACATCGGTTAGATTAGCATTGGTATAACTTAAAAAATCTATCATTTCTTCATTATACATATTTAAGCCATTATGATCTCCAAAAACTAGAATAGCCGTATCTTCATATAAGCCTTCTTCTTTTAACTCTTGTAACAAGATTCCAAAAGCATAATCTGCATAATTCATTGCCTCTAAATAATTACCAAAATACGTATCTTTATATTTTCCTACATCGATACTAACCTTACTTCTATCTTGTAATCCTTCCAATGTATATGGTGTATGAGAAGAAACTGCTACTATATAAGACATAAAAGGATTATCATATGTTTTCCATTTTTGTACTGCTTGTTTATAAAACAATTCATCTGACAAATCGCCATTGATATTTTCTGATAAATCTTCAAATTGTTCTTTGAAAACTAATTCATCTAAATCAAAACGTCCATATACATTTCCACGATTCCAAAAATAAGGATAATTACCATGCATATAAGAAGTATGATAATCTTTTTGATTGAATATCTTAAATAAATCATCATAGGTATTGGTAAAATATCTACTAAATGACATTCCATTTTCCATTGGATAAATAGAAGTTATCATAGAATGTTCTGAATCAGCAGTGGTTGAATAACTTTGCATATGCATGTTGGTAAATTCAATATTTTCAGTTAAAAACTGATTCAAATTAGGCGTAATTGCCACTCCATTAATTTCTTTATAAAGTATAAACTCTTGCACAGATTCTAATTGCAAAATAATAAGATTTTTATCTTCTAATATCCCCTTTAATGGATACCTTTCTTGTCCATATTGAATTTCATACTCATTCTTTAAGTTATTATAATCTTGTATCATAGAATCATAAGTTTTATATTTTGTTTGTTGCTTCGCTGTAAAAGCATTTGCTATGTCTGAAATATGATATCCAAAAATCGTAGCTTCGCGAATTTGTAAATCCTTATTATACGATTTTTGTTTTCCCTTTTCCACATAATTTATGCCAACAAAACAAAAAATAACAATTCCTATAACGCCTACCACTGCTTTTATCGTTATTTGCTTTTTGGTATTTTTTTCTTTCTTTTCTAACTTTACTATTTTAGTAAGTAATAAACCTATAAAAATTAAAATGTCTAAAAAGTATAAAATCTGCTTCATTTGTATTACCATTGGCAAAGTATTCATAATTTCTTCCCCATATTGAAGATTACTAATTTGCGCTACCGATAATACACTATTAGAATAGACATAGTAAACATGATCGCCAAATAACAAAAGACTTATTACAAAATCTATTATAATTGATACGATGATTCTCGTTCTGTTGGGTAAAATGCTTAAAAAACATACTATTACTATAATAAAGCTAATCGTACCTATTAGTGTGTTGAATTCTAATTTTTCATTTATCGCTATCGTACTATGATAAAATAAAAATGTCTTTATTATCAACAAAATTCCTATCAAAATAGCAATTCCTATCGAATTTAATACTTTATTTACTACTTCTTTTTTTGCCACAAAATCTCTCCTTTTGAGGACATTTCTTTTCCGACATTTTTGTCGTTTTGGGATCATCTCTTAGAATAATTAGCAACAAAATCATTAGTAATCTAGTTGCCATTGGTTCCGAGTTTATTTGGTAACCTTACTGATGTCTAAAAAAGAAACGTCCCCAAACCTAACAATTTTCAATAAACTCTTCTATTATTTTTAACATCTTATCATGATTTGATTGATATTTTTGAGGCTTAAATTCTTTTACTTCTTTTAGTGCCTCCTCTAAATCTTCTATTCCTTGTTTCCCTATAATATATCCCTTTTCATTAAACAGTTCCACTATTTCTTTTTGATGATCATTGACATGTTCTTCATATTGATGTAATCGTGGTATGGCTATCACTTTTTTACCTTTTGTAATAGAGGATAGTATGGAACCTACTCCTCCATGTGTGATAATGACATCTGCCTTGTTTTGCCATTCTTCCAATTCTTCCTTAGAAATAAAATCTAATATTTTCATATTGGGAGATTGATATTTGGTATAACCAGCCTGTATTACTACTTCTTCTTGCATGATGCCATCTTGTATGAGTCTTTCTATTTCTTCTAATAGTCGATGAAAACTATTATTTTGTGTTCCTAATAATACTAAAATCATTAATAAATTGAACCTCCATATATAGCTTTAGGATATAAAGCAAGCATTTCTTCCCATTGTACAATAAATAAGTCCGCTATTGGGTAAATAAGTCTTCCTGTGGCTGTTTTTTTATGGGTATTAGCAAATGTTTCTATATAAATTATTTTACTGCCAAAGATTTTACCTAAATAACACATTGGACCTGCTGTATGAGTTCCTGTTGTTACAATAACTTTGGGATGTAGTTTAAAATACAAGTAAATGGTTTTTAAACATAAATATAAATATTTAAAAATATAAGAAAATAGCTTTGCTCTTGTTCCGTAAGGCAAGAAGTATATTTTATCACCATATTTTTCTTTTAAATTCTCATTTACTTTGTCTTTTTCTGTTATGATTTGATAGTCATATTTTTCAAATAATGGTGATAGTTGCATAAGTTCGTTTAAATGTCCACCCGTACTTGATATAAATAATACTTTCTTTTTCAATATTTTTACACCTTCTATGTTCACATTTTTAACATGTTTATTATATCGTTTTTTTCCTTTAATGTCTAGTAAAATATAAAATTTAAGTTTCGATTTTTGGCAAGATCAGCTCCCTCTTCTGGCGTAAATAGGGTGCATTTTATTATGACTGCTTGATTGGAACGAGAAATAAAAATTGTTCAGTAAGAAAATGAGAGATGTTCAAGGCAAGACAGTATTCTATTTTTTTCATAAATTTACTGGTTCCCTACATAAATCAAGAAATTCTAAAATCATTTTAGGGCACCCTTCCACGCAAAACGCGTGAACACTTTCCCTAAAATGATTGAAGAATTTCTAAATTCATTTCAGTCACACACTTCATTTATTCAAAAGATAGAATACTGTCTTGAACGTGAAAGAGACTCATTTTATCACTTACAGTTTCTTTTCAAGTGAAATGAACAAGGAAATAATAAAATGCACCCTATTTACGCCAGAAGAGGGAGCTGATCTTGCCAAAAATCGAAACTAAAAAAAGAATTATTATTTTATAAACAAATAGTAATTCCTTTTTCTTTTTTATTGATATCAATTAAATTATGCTCTTGGATGAGCTTTTCTATATACATTTTTAATTCCTTCATCTTGAAATTGCATATACACTTGTGTTGAAGAAATATCGGAATGTCCAAGCATTGTTTGGATTGCTTTTAAATCTGCTCCATTTTGTAAAAGATGGGTTGCAAAAGAATGTCTTAGAACATGTGGTGTAATATCCTTTGTAATATGTGCTTGTTCTTTATAGAATTTAATAATCTTCCAGAAACCTTGTCTGGTCAATCTACTTCCATTAATATTAACAAATAAAGCTTGTTCTTCTTCTGTTTTTACTAATATATCTCTTGCTTCTTCTACATATTCTTTTAATGCTTTTAATGATAAATTTCCTAATGGTATGTTACGTTGTTTCGCACCATGCTTACAAGTTACATAGCCTTCTTCTAAATTCACATCTGTTATATCTAAAGAAATAATTTCTGTTACTCTCATTCCTGTTGCATAGGCAAATTCAAGCATAGCCTTATCACGAATTCCTTTTAAGTCAACATCTTTTGGTTGGTCTAATAATAATTCCACTTCTTTTGATGTTAATACACTTGGAATTCTTTTTTCTATTTTTGGTGATTGAATATTCTCTGTTGGATCCACTTTTACTTTCTTATTTTTCAATACAAATTGATAGAATGAACGAATAGAAGCAATCCCCCTAGATATACTTGATGCTTTCTTGCCTTGTTCTTGTAATTCTCTGATATAATCTTTTATATCTTCTTCTTTTACTTTGTTATAATGAAGCTCACATGCTTCCAAATATCTTCTAAATTGCTTTAAATCTCTTTTGTAAGATTGTAATGTGTTTTCTGATAATTTCTTATCATTTTCTAAAAATTCAAAAAAATGTTTTAACTGTCTTTCCATTTAATTCCCCTACCTCTGCTATAATTTAAAATAATCTATTAACATAAACTATATATGTTATATCAAACATTTTGAAAATTGTAAATAGATTTTTTAATATTTTTAAAAATATTTTATAATTCCTTTCAAAATATTGGTTGATATAAAGATTTCTATTACGGATGATAACATTAAAACCATCAGCATGATAAGAGAAAAGATAGTGTGTCTTACTACTTCTATTTTCACATTTTCTTTATTTCTATCTTTTATAATGGATTTATACAATTTGAAACCACTTACTGCTAATGCTAAGATAGCAGGTATAAATAGTATATTTTGTAATACTAATAAAATTAGTACAAATAGAATTCCTTTCTGCAATCCCATAATGGTAATGCATACGGCAATGGTATATCCCAAACAAAAACCTCTATATAATACGAGACCAAAAACCACTGGTATCCCAATTACAGTGGTTCCAAAAAACCACAAAACAATTGCTAATACAAGGTTATGCCCTATGCTACTTTTTAATAATTCTATTTGGTTTAACTCTTCTGTATTCTTCATCTTTTCTATGAAACTATTAAAATATGTTGTAATCTCTGTCTTTTGTGCTTCTTGTACATTATTAACAAAAAAAACACCAAGAAATATTCCAATGATAAATAATAATGCTACTAATATATATTCCTTTTTGTTGTTACTAACATGTTGCTTTATTATTTCTAATAATTTTATTCGTTTGTCTCTTTTCATAAATTTTCTCCTTATCTTTATACATAATGTGTATTCGATAAGGAGTTTTTTAGAACTATTTTTAAAAGGTTGCCACTGGTTCTGGATTTTTTTAAACTTGCAAAAAAACCAGAACCAGTGACAACCTCTTATCCTTCTACTTTTCCATAATTTCCGCCACCACCTGCGTGAATTTGCATCTTCCCTTCTCTGGCACTTACAATATGATTGGCTACTTTTTCTCCGACTACTGCTTCTATGTCGTCTTTTGAAAGCTTATGAAGGATATTCATTTCTGTTTCAAACGTATTTAGTAATTTATCAATTGTTTTTCCTCCTACACCTGGAATAAATCCAAGCGGAACTTGATAAATATAAGGTGGTCTACTTTTAGAACTTTTTGTTTCTTTTTTATCCTTAATCAATTCAATTCGATCAAAAACACCAAAAGTTACATTCTTTCCACCACATCTTGGACAATTTTCAACTGGTTCTTTGGTTTCAATTGCTTCTTCGCAATCATCACAATAAGTTCTATGATATTTTCCAAGTTTTGGATCTAACCCATAATTAGCTAATACCTTTCTTCCTCCTTCATTCTTTAATGCCATAACCACTTCTTTAAAGGATATATCTTCTACTTGCATTTTATTATATTCTCTTGCAATTTTAGGTAAAGAATGAGCATCGGAATTGGTTACAAAAGTTCTAGTTTCTAACTCTGATATAGTATCTGCTAAATAAGTATCTGAACTTAGCCCCAATTCAATGGCAAATATTTTATCAAATTTCTCTTTAAATATATTTTCTAATCGGTCTGTACAATTTCCATAATAGCTTTTATGTGGTGTAAAAACATGAGCTGGGATTAAAATCCCTTTATATTTTTCTACCATATCCATTAAATCATATCCAGATAAATCGGATCTTTGCGTACTTAAAGTAATATTTTTCAAATGATGACTTAATTCATTGGAAAATCCTTTAATATCTTTTAAATGTGGAAAAAAGCATACATTGTGAGCACTTCCACATTTGCCATTTCTTCCTTTTTCTGAAGTTTCTACTTCGCTTCCCAATAGAATACATACTTTATCTTTATAAATAATTCCCCCATCTTCTAATTCATAGGCCTCTCCAGTTTTTAAGAAATTCTCAATATCCTCTATTACATAAGGAGATGCACAGTCTATAATACCAACTACATGAATCCCCTTTCTGTCTGCACATTCCTTCGCAATATTAGCAAAATTCAGACTTCTTGCCGCTGTTATTTTAATTGGCTTTCCTTTTTCGCTTCTTCCTATGTGTACATGTAAATCTGCAAATATTTCGTACATTTCTTTCTCCTTTTCTAATTCTAAAAATATTGCCAAAAAGGTTCGTCCCTTTTGGCAACCCCTTTGGCAATTTTTTATCTTCTAGTTTTTTATTCTACATTACTTGTTTTTATTTCTTCATGCTCATGCATGTGTGCCATAATCTTCTTGGTTGTTTCTTCACTAAATAGTGGTCGATTTGCTCCTTCTACTTTGCTAAACATTTCTTTTGCTATTTCATCGTTCTGTTCTGCAATTAATTGATCGATTTTAGGTTCAAATTCATAAACAAGTTTTTTAATGAATTTTGTTAACTCATCTGTTTCATTATAAATCTTTACTAATCTTCTTAATGCTGTCATACTTACCATTTCACTCATTTGTATTTGTTCTAAAAATTTCACAAATTCCGTAAATGTTTGTAGGTAACGATTGTATTCTGATTTTAGATTTCTATGTTCTAATAAAACTAAGGCTTCGTCTGGTTTAAATCCAATTCTTTCTGGTCTATTTAATAACATTCCTCCAAATTGGTCGACTAATTCTAATATGTCACTTTCTCTTTCTCTCGGATTACTTTTACTGTATCGATTTACTTCTTCACATACTTTGCAAAATTTTTTCCCAAATCCTATTTGACTTAAATAGTTGGCTCCTTCTTTTGCATAAGAATGGATTCTTTCAATGTCTTGTGCATTGTCAACTTTTTTACAGTTACATAGTAAACAAGCTGTCAAGACAAAGTTTTTATCGACATCTATTTTAGAATAGTTTAAAAATAATCTTGCCAGTTCTACTTTAAATACAATGGATTTGTCAAAAAATATCTTTGATTTCTTCGACAAATAGTATGTTATTTCCATTTTTGAATCTAATTCTTTTTCTTCTAATATATAATCTGCAAAGGTATTCATTTGACTCCTCCCCCTACATTTTTATTATACTGGATTTGACATTTTTTTTCAATATTTTTTCTCTATGTAATAAAAATGTAATATTTTCCCTGTTACCATTCCACCTTTTGGTAACAGGGAAATATTACATTTTTCCAATAGCATTTCTGGCTAATTCGTCACAACGATTGTTATATTGATTATCACTATGTCCCTTTACCTTATTAAATTTAACTTTATGCGTTTTGGTTAACTGATATAATTCTTGCCAAAGTTCTTGATTTTTAACAGGATCTTTGCCTGCCGTCTTCCAATTATTCTTGACCCAATTATAAATCCATCCTTGTTCAAAAGCATTTACTACATAAGCACTATCACTATACAATTCTACTTCACACGGAAATTTTAAAAGTTTTAAACCTTCTATTACCGCAGTAAGTTCCATGACATTATTGGTAGTATCTTGCTTTCCTCCTGAAATTTCTTTTTTATTTTCTTTATACATTAGAATCGTTCCCCAGCCGCCTGGTCCTGGATTTCCTGAACAAGCGCCATCTGTATAAATAACAACTTTTTCCATAAATTTATCCTTTCTATTTGTGTTTTTTAATTTTTTATGATACTATTATAGCATAAATAAAAATTTGAAATCAAGAAGGGATCTCTATGAGTAAAGTTTTAGGTATTGTCGCAGAATATAATCCTTTTCATAATGGTCATCTATACCATTTGGAAAAATCAAAACAAAATACGGATTCTAATTATACAGTTGCCATTATGGGTGGGAACTTTACACAGCGTGGAGGCGCTTCTTTAGTTGATAAATGGTCAAAAGCAGAAGCTGCTATTCGTTGTGGCGTTGACTTAGTCATCGAGCTTCCTGTTATCTATGCTACTTCTAGTGCTGAAAATTTTGCAGAAGGTGCTGTTAAAATATTGGATTCTTTAAAAGTAGTAGACTATATTTCTTTTGGTGCTGAAACTTCTGATGTTGAAGTTTTAGATAAATGTGCCGATGTTTTATATGAAGAACCCAAAAAATACAAAACCTTTCTATCACATGAATTAGCCAAAGGTCTTTCTTATCCAAAAGCTCGCGAAAATGCTCTGATGATTTATTTGAATGACATTCGTAAGTTTGCCAATGTTCTTTCTTCTCCTAATAATATTTTAGGAATTGAATATCTAAAAGCTATAAAAAAATTAAAAAGCAATCTTCAGCCTCATATCATTCCAAGATATGAAGTTGGTTATCATGATTTAGATTATACAGAAAAAACAGCAAGTAGTACCGCTATTCGTGATATGATTAAAAATAACGGATTTAATGCGTTATCTAGTCTTATGCCTACTGCTAGTTATTCTATTTTAATGCAAAATATGAAAGCTGGACATATGATTCGAGATCTTTGTGTATTTGAAAAACAAATTATCTATAATTTACGAAGGATGGAACCTTCTGAAATAGCAGAATTACCAGATGTCTCTGAAGGTTTAGAATTTGCTATTAAAAATGCTGCCAATTCTTGTAATACGCTTTCTGAATTCTTTAGTATCATAAAATCAAAAAGATATACTTCTACTCGCATTCAAAGAATTCTTGTATATGCTCTACTGGGAATCACTAAAAAAGATATGATGATGTCTAAAAAAGTTCAACCTTATATAAGAGTTTTAGGTTTAAATAAAAGAGGCAAATTCCTTATTTCTGAAATTGTTAAGGAAAATCCGGACCTACAAATTATTACGTCAGTTAAACGTTTTGCAGAAGATAATTCAAATAAAAATTTACAAGCTATGTTAAATAAAGATATTTGGGCTACTAATGTTTATACACTTGGTTATGAGGAAGATTCTTGCAGTAGTTTAGATTTTACAAAGAAAATTGTTACATTATTGTAATTATTTATTAATTATGATTTATATTTTTAAGGAGATGGATTTTAAACTAAAACTTCCATCTCCTTTTTATGCTATCGAAAAATCAAAAATCCACCTCTTTTTTTATGATAAAATTAGCCCAAATTGTATGGATTGCTTCTCTTTTGGTACTTGGCAAAGTTTCAAAATAGCCAATCACTTTTACTTTTTTGTTTACTTTATTTAATATTTCTTCCATTCCTTCTTTTGTTATGTAATGATAATATTTCCCATCTTTTATTTCATGCCCTGTCCCTTTTTTAAAAGAAATATACATTATCCCATTTTCTTTTAAAGCTTTTATCATTTTATTAAGAATACCTGCTAATTCTTCTTTTTCTACATGTAATATAGACGAACAAGCCCATATCGCATCATAGGTATTTACTTTGTCTAGTTCTTCAAATTTCATACATTTCACTTCTTGTCCTATGTATTGACTGGCTATTTTGCACATTTCAATAGAACCGTCTATTGCTTCTACTTGATAACCTTTTTCAATAAAATATTTACTATCTCTTCCAGAACCACAGCCAAAGTCTAAAATATAGGCATCGTTTGGTAATTCTTTAAAAAACTGTTTATAATTTTCTTGTAAATTTCCAATTAATGTTTGCTTACAATATTGCTTTGCGTTCTTATTGTAATATTCTAAAGTATTGTACTTTTCTTCCATCTTTTGTCTCCTTTATTTAAAACTAGTATAAAAACAATTATTTCCAAACTCTATCACAATTTTTAGTTTCTTTTTCCTTAAATGCTTTGAAAATATCTACATCATTCATATTGGCTATACTAAGTAAATAAATAAAACAATCTGCCAATTCTTCTTCAACATTAACATGATATTCTTTTGCCACATCCAAATGTCCATTTGTACTTTTCCTTATTGCTTTAGCAAGTTCTCCTATTTCTTCTAAAAATAACATCATTTCTCTTTCAATTGTAACACTATCAAATTTTCTAGCCTTTTTCATATCTTTTATGTATTTTTGAACTTCTGTAATAGAACTTTTTTCATTTAATAATTCTAATTTTTCTTTTAATTCCATAATCGTGCTCTCCTTAAACATACGTTTGTTATTCTATTAAAATAAAATATGATTTAAATCGTATTTTATGGTGCCATTGGCGTAGTTATCTACAACTTTTTTCGGCTCTCTTGACGATTGATACAAATATCAATTAATTTATATATAGACTATCAAATTACTTTATAAAAATCAAGTATTTTTATAACAAACTTTTACAAAAGTTTGTTCTCTTTCTATTGCTTTACTATAAATATTATGATATACTATGAAACATAAGAAATGAATATAAAGCAGATGTGTGTTGCCACTAAACTTCATAGTTTCTAACTATGAGAAAGTGAGGTGGTGTTTATAGGATTTATATTATTTTTGATATATGCATTGGGATTTTCCTTAACTATAAACATAGCCTTATTGACAGTTATATACATACTTTGGACGAATAAGGAATAAATAAAGACACTACATTATGCTTTGGCAGGCAATGTAGTGTCTTCGCAATTTTATATGTGACAACACATTTCTGTGTCTCATTTCCTATATTTATTATACACAGATAATTAAGATTTGTCAAACAATTTTCAAAATATTTGTATTCTTCTTATACTGCAAATCATAACCACCCGTAAAACGTGGGGTTTTCATTATCCCAAAAAAATCAACCAGATTTTATTTTCTGATTGATTTTTGTATCTCTCTGTTCTATAAAAAGTTCGAACAGATACGTTGCTGGTGGGCAGGGTCTATTTTGAAACATTTTAAATGTTTACTACATTCATTCAAAACCACTTTAATTACCCATATTTAAACGATTACACCTTTTTGTATACTCTGTTTATATTTTAAAAATTTCTACTATTGCATTACTTATTGCATTACTTTTATATCCTTGAATTAAATCCTTTTTCTATTCCTTTTTTATATACTTTTATAAATGCTTTTGGAAATATATGTATAAATATTTTATCCTTCCATTTTAAAATTTCTTTAATCTCTTTTAGTGTTTCATTTTCCATACACAATCTACTCCCTCTTTTGTAAACTTTTTTATAATTCACTTTCAAGGGGTTATAATTCTTTCTTATTGTATTATTAGTCTTCTTTTTTGTAAATAGTTTTTGTCTATTTTTCTCATATTCTTTAGTTTCTTTTAATAATAGATCTTTTTCTTTATTTTTCATACAATCCATTCTCCTTTTTTGATTTATTTCTTAGAAGCTTCTATATGAAAAAATATATCGAATTTTGTCCACTATGGTGGAAATTTTACGAAACGTCACTTTTCTTTTACGAAAATAAAAATAGTACCAAATTTGTACTATGGTACTATTTTATATAATTTATCAATTTCTATATTTAATGCTTGTGCTATTCTTACAGCCATCAATAAAGACGGCTCTTTTTCATTTTTTTCTATATAATTCAAATGTGAATTTGATATTCCTGTCATTTTTGATAATTGTTGTAAACTTATACCGTTTTCTTTTCTAATTTCTTTCAATAAAATCTCTATTCTCATACTTTCCACCTTTTTCTTTAGTATGCTCAATATTTTTTATAACATGCATTTTGTCCACTATGGTGGAAAAACGTCTTTTTCTTATATGAAACTTTTCATTATCTTTCTTTTTAATTCTTCAAAACTACTTGCGTTTTTATGTGCTGCTAATGTAAAAGCACTAAATAAGTAATTCTCTTGTGCAAATTTATCCCATTCCTCTTTTGTACATTGCGGATTGTTCTTTATATATTCTTTAAAAGCTTTTTCACTTTTCTTGTAATAATTCATCATATATCACCTTAAAAATAGTATTTCCATATTTATTATTTTTATAAGATTTCTTTTTTGAATCATAACATGTATTTAGTTTCTCATGAGAAACTAAAGCAAAAAAAAAGAAGCTTTTAAACTTCTCTATTTTTGGCATATTTAATTACATCTTGAAAAGTCTTTTTATTAGATAACAATTTTAATGTTGTGCTACTTAATAAAAAATGTTCTTTTGCTAGTTTCATGTATTCTTTTTCTGTTCTTATTTTATTCTCTTTTATTAATATTAAAGATTTCTCATACACTTCTTTCATTCTATCAACTTCTTTCTAAAATCAATTTTAAGCTATTTTTATTTTTTAGTCAATGTCTTCTATTACTTGATTTTTTGACTTTTTGAAAAATTTTTTAGCTTTTTTTGAAAAAAGTATTGACAGTGTGTACACACTATGTTATACTATTATTAGCTTAAGAGAAAGGAGGTAAACAATATGATTACTAAACTAAAAAAGCTTATAGCTTCTCACCGCAAAATGAAAAAGCTACAAGCTCACCGCAAACAACTTTGGCAAAACATCATGATTATACATCATATGTATGACTAAGTCTCGAGAGGGTCTTCCCTCTCTTGCATATAAATTATAATACATGTATAAGAAAAATGCAAGGAGGAATTGATAAATGGCTGAAAAAGATAGAAAAAAGACAAAGCGAATATTCTGCTCCGTTACAAAAGAAGAATTTGAAAAATGGCAACTTGTATTACAAAAAGAAAAAAGAAACACACAAGAGATACTAAAAGAATTTGTCGATACAAAATTAAAAAAAATTTAAAAATCTTAAATCTACAAGATAATGTAAATAATTCAATTTCGAGAATTATTGCAAGAATATTCAGTTTTAATATAAATATAGTAGAATGTAAATAAATGTATACTTGGTACAAGTATTTTTATATCTTGTTTTAATTTAAATATACTAGAAAAGCTAAATTAGAAATTAATCTAATCTAGCTTTATTTTTTATAATTTAGT
>CAOJRU010000009.1 GCA_948442365.1 uncultured Clostridium sp. | reverse complement strand
TTTATTAAATGAAAGAAAAATGTATTCTAGCAAAGCTTTGATTTTGCGCAATGTTACATATCACTTTTATTAGGGGTGAACCCCTATATATCTTTCTTTTAAAAAAATATCTAATCCAAAACCCGCCATTCCTAATGCTCTTCCTACCGCCGATGTCTCGCAATTTTCTATATAACTTGTTTTATTTATAAAAGAAACTTCCTTCTTTTTCATAAGCTGTTCCTATTGCTAAGTTTTTCCCTTCATTGTCATTCACTATTGCTTTAAAAATGCAAGTTCCATTTTCGTTACTTAGTAATTCTGTTAGTATTTGTCCTTGCGGATAAACCATTCTAAAAGCTTTTATTCTCTGATTTACTTCCGCATATTCTTTACCGCTTTATATTTGTTGTATTAATTGTTTCGTTTGCTTTTTTTATATCTTCAAATGCAATCATTTATAATTTACTCCTTTCGTATTCATAGTTCATTTGTTTTTCTTCTTTGTCATATTCTTCTTGTAATCTTTCTTCTACTTCTTCTAATTCGTTTTGTGCTTCAAATTTTATTTCGTTTAACATATCCTATATAATTTTTGTCAGATATATCATCTACTAATATATCAATTGAACTAACTATGTTGTCTAATTCGTCATATCTTTCTTGTATATCCATTTTATTTAATTTTCCTTTCTTAATTTCTACTGTAATACATTTCCATTGCTTTTATTTGCATAAAATGTTATCCTTTGATTGTATCTGTAAATACAGTTCGCAAGGAGGTTGTTATGCCGAAAATTAGCACATTTACAATTACAACAGAAGATGGTATAGACATTTGTTTTTCTAAAGAAATAGGAATTACAATTAAATCTAAAACTAACCCTTTTTCTGAAGAAGAACTTGAATATTTTAGTAACCTGTATAAAATTTTGTTAAATCCACCTTCACTCTCCTAATCACTGGGGCATATGCCCCCTTTTTATTTGACACAATTAACATTTCAATGTATAATTAAGTAGAAATCGTATATTTATATTTATTTTTTGAACTAATTTTAGCCGTCGAAATCTGAAATTAGTTCTTTAATTTTATTAAGTATTGATTTTTCGTTGTTGTATTTTTTTATATACATCTTCTTTTGTATATGTTTTTTCATCTTCCATTTTCTTCTCCCTTCTTGTAAAATATTGTAAATTTTGATATAATCTTTTTGAAAGAGAGGTTGAATCATGTCAAATCTGTTTATTATTCTTATTGTGGTAGTTGTTTTACATTCTTTATACAATCTAATTAATTACTTATGTTTTCCATATATAAAAAATCTATTTATAGGAAATTTTACTGACAATGCAAAATTAAAAATCAAAGCTAAAACGCATAAAAATACAATTTTAAATTATATAAAACATTCAGGCGTTAAAGATAAATACATACCAGTTTCTCAACCATTAGGTTTTGGACAGATTGCAAATGGAAATGTTTCTATTTTTCAAAATATTCTTAATCAGCGTGAAGATTTTGCTTCAAATGCAATGGAATTTCTTATGGAAGCAAAAGGGAATTATTGGTATAAATTCGTAAATTCAATAAATCCATTTTATTGGTTAAGAATATTTCTCTATATCCCAAAGAATGTGTTTACTTATTTAGGTGTTAATAGTGACAGTATAATTATAAAAATATTTCAATTGCTCTACTGGTTAATTGGTATAATCTTTACCATACTTGTATCTGTCTTTCCTGAAGAAGTCAAATCTTTCATACTTTCAATTATCAATTCTTTTTAAAAAGTCTATATGATTTTCTCGTATAGGCTTTATTGTTATAACTAATATGCTGTATATTAAAAACCACCATAAGACTATATCTTTAAATAAATTCATTTTATCCTCCTAATAAATTGTATTTTGCATAATTCATTTTCCATTCTGCTTGTCCTTCTCTAATGCTAGATATATACTACAAATACATAGTATTGCATATGCTAGACTAAACATATTATCTCCTCCTTTTCTTTTGTTTCCACCTATGCTATAATTAGCCCGAAAGGTGGTGATTAATAAATGAATAAATATTTTGTAAACTTAGCAACTGTTGGTTGGGTTGAACTTCATAATAATGATTTAATTGACCAAAAGATGCCTGGTATATGGTTTTCAAAAGCTAATACATCTGAACCTTTTGTTACCATACAATATAAAAATCAATCCTATAGAGTCCATGTTTCACAACTTCAATCTATGTAATATTATTTTTGCTAATATTTATCTTTACATTATCTAGTGGAATAGTAAGAATTAAATTGTTCTCTCTAATATTTTCTGTTCTTACTATTTCATATTTTTTTATTATTGAACTTAAATCATAATTATCTGTTTTTATAACTTCCTCTTTGTTATTTTTAATAATTTCTATCATCTTCCCACCTCCTTAAATTTTTTCATTTGTTTTACTTTATTAATTCTTCAATAGGAACATCCAAAACATTAGAAATTTTTTTTAGTGTTTCTACTCTAGGATTTTTTGCTTTCTGGTATTCTATATGTTCAATACATCTAGCACTCAATCCCGTTTCTCTTGATAATCTTAATTTGCTATAGCCTCTTTTTTCTCTGTAATATTTCAAATTTTTATTTAACATTTTTTCACCTCCTTAATACAAAAAAACAAGCTGAATTTCTTGTATTTCAACTTGTTTTTTGTTTTATTTTATTAAATAAAAGATATTTCTATTACAGCAAAGACTTTGATTTTGTACAATGTTGCATTTAACCTTTTAGGGATTGTACATCCCCTTTTAACTATATATCTTTTCTATATAAAAAATACATTACTAAATATAATTTTAGTAATGTATTTTATATAATTCATTTACTTTAACTTTTAATGCCATTGCTACTCTTGCTAAAGTGCTTATAGTTGGTTCCGTTTCTCCTCTTTCTATTCTGCTTAAATGTCCTTTAGACATATTCGCAAGTTCTGCTAATTTATCTATCGTGTAACCTTTTTCTTGTCTCTTTTGTCTTATCAATATTTCTATTCTCATAAAAAAACCTCATCTTTAGTCTTTACATTTTCTTTAATTTTATGAGAGTTTTTCTTTTAAATCTTCAAAAGATTTAGCGTCAACATGAAACATTAATGTATTAGCACTAAATAAGCAATTCTCTTGAGCAAATTTATCCCATTCTATCTTACTAATATTTTTATTTTCCTTTATTCTTTCTTTAAAGATCTTCCTACTTTTTTTATAACAATTCATACTATCATCTCCTATTGTGATAATAGCACGTATTTTGTTTCTTATGAGAAACTTTAAAAATATTATCTTGTAATATGCTACCAAAAATCCCCTCTTATGTCTTTTTTTCGACAAGAGGGGATTTTTAGTATACTACTTGAATTCAATCCATAATTAGCATCACGTATAATTTTATAATTTCCTTTTCATTCATAAAGCCTGTTATGGTTGAACCATATTGACCTGTCTTTGTGCCAGTTAAACTTTGTGCTGCTTCTATGAGCTGGATGCACTTCTCCCGCCCACAATTTTTAATGTTTCTATTTTCATCAAAGACTTCATCATAACATGAAAAAAATTTTTCTCTCATTATTTTCTCCTTTCAACAAAAAAACACTATTGCCTTTTATATATTGGCAATAGTATATCATAAATTTTATAAAATTGCAATTCTGTTGCAATCTCAATATTCTATTTAAACCTTCTCAAATAGCTATCCATTTGGTCAATAAATTCATCATTATTTTTAGATTGTGTCATATGGCTAATAACTTGTTCTGTTACATCAGCTACTGGCATACTATTCATAGCTTTTCTCAAAGCAAAAACAGTATCTTTTTCTTTTGGTGTTAGTAATAAATCTTCTCTTCTTGTACCAGATTTATTAATATCAATAGCAGGAAAAATTCTTCTTTCAGATAATTTTCGATCTAAATGAACTTCCATATTACCAGTTCCTTTGAATTCTTCAAAAATAACATCATCCATTCTACTTCCTGTATCAATTAATGCTGTAGCCAAAATTGTTAGACTACCTCCAAACTCAATATTTCTAGCAGCACCAAAGAATTTTTTTGGTTTGTGTAGAGAAGCTGGATCAATACCACCAGACAATGTTCTTCCAGAAGAAGGGATTACTAAGTTATAAGCTCTTGTAAGTCTTGTAATACTATCCAATAAAATAACGACATCCTTACCTTGTTCCACTAATCTTTTAGCACGTTCTAATACCATTTCAGCTACTTTTACATGATGTTCTGGTAATTCATCAAATGTAGAATGAATTACTTGACCTTTTATAGAACGCTTCATATCGGTTACTTCTTCTGGTCTTTCATCAATTAATAATACAATCAATTCAACCTCAGGATTGTTTTTAGCAATGCTGTTAGCAACCTTTTTCATTAATGTGGTTTTTCCAACTTTAGGTTGCGCTACAATCATTCCCCTCTGCCCTTTTCCAATAGGACTCATTAAATCAATCATTCTAGTAGCATAATCATTTGATATGGTTTCTAATTTTAATCTTTCATTTGGATAGATTGGAGTTAATTCATCAAATCTTCTTCTTTTCATAGCTTTTTCTGGATGTTCTCCATTTACTTCACCAACAAAAATTAAAGATGGGAATTTTTCACCTTCTCTAAATCTGGATATACCTTTTATGATATCTCCTGTATCTAATCGAAATCTTCTAATTTGAACCATTGATATATAGACATCTTTATCACTAGATAGGAAATTTTCTCCCCTTAAAAATCCATATCCATCTGGTAAGATATCTAATATTCCCTCTACTATTTCGTCACCATCGCTTGTTAACTTATAATCTACAATAGGTTCTCCATTAGCATCATATTGTCTTTCTGGCTTATCTGCCTCTTCTATTTTCTCTAACTCTTCCATGTTTGTTTCTGGTTGGTTGGTAATTTGTTTTAAAACCGTTATTAATTCATCTTTTTTTAATTTTGAAATATTTTTTATATTATTTTCTTTTGCTAGTTCTTTTAATTCTAGTAAAGTCATTGATTCTATGTCTAACATAAAGTCCTCCTTATTTTTCTATTTTAATTTTATATTTTTATGGGGATTTTTGAAAACGAAATAATAAATAATAGTATAGTAATTATAACACAGGTTTTTAAAAAAAGGAATATTTTTTCCAAAAAAAGGAATATAATTTATAATTACATTCCTCTATCTATATATATTCTTTCATTTGGATAATACATATCTAACTTTTCTCTAGCTGTTTGTTCAATATAGTCTAATGATGTTACATCTTCTTTTTTCTTTGCTAATTCTTCTTTATATTCTTTTTGTTCTTCAATTTTAGAAACTAATTCGTTAGCATCTGCAGTGTATTGATTTAATGTTTTTTGTTGATTTACTAAAGTGAAAATTACATAAATAGCAATTCCTAATATCAGTAATCTTTTATATATTTTTTTGTTTTTCTTCATCTGTAATCTCTCCATTTTCTGTGATAAATCCTGATGGATTATACATTTATATATTCTACATATTTTCAAGTTTTCCTTCTTTTATTTTCAATTTTTTACAATATTCTTCGTCTTTTTAGGCATTTTTAAAGTTTTACCTATTTTTGTCCCGAAATTTGTAAAATTTTTTCTAATATTGATAAATAAAAATGTAATTGGTTTTAAAAGTATTTTGTGTAACATTTGGTAAATCATTTTAAATGGGGTGAATAAGATTCCAAAAACCTTTTTTAATATTGTAATTATTTTTACATTAATTTTTATAATGTATGAACTTACAAATAGCATATAAACAAAAGCACCAAGTATAATCCCTAAAAACATAAATAATCGCAATTCACCATTGTTGAATACAAAGATAGAATATAACATGATAACTCCTGCTAAAATCCAAAATAAAATGTCTTCTATATACGTTACTACATCGTTTGTGTGAAATACCTTTCTAGCAATTCTGAAAAAGTCAAATAATAGACCAATTATTATGCCATTTACGATAAAAATAAAAAATAAATATGCTTGATTTGAAATCATTACTTGACTCCTCCCTACTCTATTTAAAAATTTTACTCATAAAAGTTCCTTTTGTTTTTTCACTTTCTTTGTCACTATAAATCAAAGAAGAAATATCCCCTTCTACAATAACTTCTGATGTATCAATACTCAATTTATTAATCCTAATATTTTCACCTTTTACCGTCAATAATCCTAATTCTGTTTCTAAGATAACTACTTGATCATCAAAACTTAGTACATCTAAAACTCCAGATATACTTAACTTTCCTCTATTTTCTAAAATAAGATTTTGAATGACTCCTGTACTTATGGTTTTTCTTTCATCTATTGTCATTTTTTGGCCTCCTATTTGAATTCTCAAATTCACAAATTTTTCTTGCTAAATTATATATATTCACGGCTTGCCTTATTTAGAACGAAAAAAGGAAAACTTCATAAAAGTTTTCCTTTTTTAAGCTTCACTTGCCAAAAGTCAAAAATCAAATTTCCTAACTATTAACTTCATTAATCAATTTCAAATGAATTTCATCTAAAATTTTGTCAGATACTTGATTTTTAAAGCTAATCGAAATTTTACATTCTGATACTTCAAAATCTAACATTTCTAATTTATTTTTTTCAATAATATCTAAGACTAACTTAATATTTTGAAAGTTTCTTATGATGCCATTGCCTACAATGGAAATCCTAGAAATATCTTTTTTAACAATACTTTTAATGGTATTTTCTTCAATTATGTCAGATATAACCGTTCCTGGTTTATTATTAAAAGTAGATTTTGTAATAATAGGTACCTTAAATTTTTCACCTATTTCTACACATCGATTATGAAGAACTTTAGCTCCTTCACTGGATAGAGTAAGCATTTCTTCATAAGAAAGTGCTGACAACTTTTTTGCTTCTTCTAATCGATTAGGGTCTGTTGTATAAACGCCATCTACATCAGAGAAAATATAGCAATTTTTAGCACCTAAGGCTGCTGATATAGCTACTGCTGTTGTATCCGATCCACCTCTTCCCAATGTGGTAATATCCATGTTTTCATTCATTCCTTGAAATCCTGCTATAATAACAATCTTCCTATTTTCTAATTCTTTTCTAATTCTTGAAGTATCAATACATTTTATAATGGCATTTTGATTGGTATTATTGGTATAAATTCCTGCTTGCCATCCGGTTAAAGAAATTGCTTTATATCCCATTTGATTTAATAATATACTTAGTTTTGCAGTTGACATTTGTTCCCCTGTGCTAAGTAATGCATCCATTTCTCTATCTTCTGTATCTTTTGAAAGCTGTTTTGCTTCCGAAATTAATTTGTCTGTTGTTTTTCCTTGTGCAGAAACAACTACTACAATGTTATGACCTTTTTTATATAAATCGACAATTCTTTCGGCAACTAATTTCAATTTTTCATTGTCAGCAACTGAACTACCTCCAAATTTTAATACGATTGTGTCCACCTTAATCACTCGCCTTTTGTAAAAATAATATAGAGAGCTGATTTTATTTTAAATCTGCTCTCTATATTGTATGCAAGAATTTCTTTTGTGATTATAACTTAATACTTAACATTTTTTAATAGGCATTAAGTTATTATAATTTCATTTTTAAATAGCTTTCCATAAAAGCATCAATTTCGCCATCCATAACCGCTTGCACATTTCCAACTTCATAATTGGTCCTATGATCTTTTACCATTGTATAGGGACAAAAAACATAAGAACGAATTTGACTTCCCCAAGCAATATCCATTTGAACACCTTTTAAATCTTCAATTTTTTCTTTTTGCTCTTTTTCTTTTAAATCTAATAGTTTAGATTTTAACATTTTCATGGCAGTTTCCCTATTTTGAATTTGAGAACGCTCTGATTGACAAGCTACTACAAGATTAGTTGGTATATGTGTTATTCTTACAGCAGAAGAAGTTTTGTTTATATGTTGCCCCCCTGCTCCGTGATGCTCGATACGTATCAATTCTTAAATCATCTGGATTGATATCTAATTCAATATCATCTGTAATTTCTGGTAATACTTCAAGGGAAGCAAAAGAAGTATGTCTTCTTCCTCCACTATCAAAGGGAGAAATTCGAACCAACCTATGTACTCCCATTTCTGATTTCATATAACCATAAGCATTTTCTCCTATGATTTCAAAGGTAACACTTTTTATTCCTGCCTCTTCCCCTTCTAGATAATCTAGCTCTTTTACTTCATAATTGTTTTTACTAGCCCATCTGGTATACATTCGATATAGCATTTCAGCCCAATCTTGCGATTCGGTTCCTCCTGCTCCTGGATGTAGAGTCACAATAGCATTGTTGTTATCATATTTCCCAGATAGAAAAGTAGTAATTTCTAATTTTTCAATTTCTTTTTGTAGTTTGTTAGTGTTTTTTAATATATCTTTTATAATTTCTTCCTCTGGTTCCAGTTCTACTAATTCTGTTAGCTCTTCTAAATTTATCATTTCATTTTCTAATCTTTTATGTTCATGGGTCTTATTTTTTATCGCTTTGATTTGTGCTAATATTTTACTAGAATTCTTACTGTCATTCCAAAAATTTTCTTCTAGTGTTTGTTTTTCTAATTCTTCTAGTTGTTTTTTTAGTTTAACTATGTCAAAGAGATTCACCCAATTTCTGTAATTTTTCTTTTAATGTCTGAAGTATTTTACTATTTTCTTCTAGTTCTAACATTTCTATCACTCTCCTTGTTGTTTATCATATCTTATTTGGCTTTATTTTGCAAGTGTAAAACAAAAAAGGGTTCCCCCTGAAACCCAAGAACTCGGTTTCAGGGGGAGGAGATTAATCATTATATTCTTCATACGGCTCGATAACATATCTCACTTCAGCTTTTTCTACCAATTGAGCACATACATTTTCAAATTCTTCTTCACTTATCTCTATGTTGCATTCAACAAAATTCTTTTCTATCTTGAATGTGATAGTGACTTTTCTTTCTCTGGTCATTGGCATTTTTAAACTACCCACAAATGTAATCAGCTCTTGATATTGATTGGCATCCGTTGCAAAAAAGATTGTTTTTTCTTTCCGATTTGGTGAGATTGTAATTGGTTTCATTTTGCTTCTCCTTTCAGCTTTTCCCTCATAATAATATTATATCATATTCACATAAAAAAAACAAATAAAAAAGAAATTTACTTTCAATGCAAAGCAAATCTCTTTTTTGGTTTTAACTATTCTTCCCGCAACAATTCTTATATTTTTTCCCTGAACCACAAGGACAAGGGTCATTTCTACCAATCTTTGGTTCTTCATTACGAACCGTTCTATCAATATCAGAGCCTATTTTAGCTCCTCCATCGACACTATGAATAGCCTCTAAAGCAGCACCTGTAATCTTAACAGTCTCTTGTCTTTTTGCTTCTCCTTGTTGTCTAATATGCATTAATATTTTCGTTACATCAACTTTAATATCATTAATCATTTCGTCAAACATATCAAAACCTTCTAAACGATATTGAACAACAGGATCTTTTTGACCATAAGCACGTAATCCAATACCATTTTTTAGTTCATCCATACTGTCGATATGATTCATCCATTTTTCGTCAACCACTTTAAGCATAACAACTCTTTCAAGTTCTCTCATTTCCTCTTGACCAATTTCTTGTTCTTTTTCTGCATAAATTTCCATTGCCTTTTTCTTCAATTCTTCTGAAATGGCATTAGAGTTGGTTGCATTATTTTTGATATAGTCTAACATATCAATTCCAAAAATATTGATTATTTCTGTATTTAAAGACTCTACATTTAATTCTGAAGTTTCTACATTAATAAACATATCCACTATATTATCTGCTACAAACTCGATCATAGAAATAATATTATCATGTATATTTTCTCCATCTAATACTTCTCTTCTTTGTTTATAGATAATTTCTCTTTGTGCATTCATAACATCATCGTATTTTAATACATTTTTACGAATGCTAAAGTTTCTACCTTCTACCTTCTTTTGGGCATTTTCTACGGCATTTGATATAATTCTTGATTCAATTGGCATGTTTTCATCTGCTCCTAAAGTATTGTAAACTTTAGTAATCGCATCTCCACCAAATATTTTCATCAAATCATCATCTAATCCAATGTAGAATTTAGACTCTCCATTGTCACCTTGACGTCCAGAACGTCCACGTAACTGATTGTCAATTCTTCTGGATTCGTGTCTTTCTGTACCAATGATTTTTAAACCACCAGCAGCAATAACCTTTTCTTTTTCTTCTTTGATTTGTTCGTCATATTTCTTGACTAAATTTCTAAAATCTTCTCTTGCTTTTAAAATTTCTTGGTCATCCGTTTCATAGTAAGTATCAGCTTCTTCAATCATTTCATGAGGTACTTTATTTCTTCTCATTTCTTCTTTTGCTAAGAATTCACTATTTCCTCCAAGCATAATGTCAGTACCACGTCCAGCCATGTTAGTAGCAATCGTAACAGCTCCAAATTTACCTGCTTGTGCAACAATTTCTGCTTCTTTTTCATGATATTTTGCATTTAATACTTCATGCTTAATTCCTTCTTTTTTCAATAATTGACTTAATTTTTCAGATTTTTCAATCGATACAGTACCAACTAATACAGGTTGCCCTACTTCATGACTCTTTTTAATGCTTTCTACTATAGCTTTATATTTTGCATTTTCGTTTTTATAAATAACATCATTTTCATCCTTACGAATCATTGGTTTATTGGTTGGGATATCTACAACATCTAAATTATAGATTTCTTCAAATTCGCCTTCTTCTGTCATCGCTGTACCTGTCATACCAGACAATTTGTCATACATTCTAAAGAAGTTTTGGAAAGTAATGGTGGCAAGTGTTTTGGATTCATCGGCAATTTTTACATTTTCTTTGGCTTCAATGGCTTGATGTAATCCATTATTGTATCTTCTTCCATACATAATACGACCTGTAAATTCATCAACAATTAATACTTCCCCATCGTTTACAATGTAATCAATATCTTTTTTCATAACACCATGTGCTCTTAAAGCTTGGTTGACATGATGCACTAAAGTAGAGTTTTCTAAATCGTTAAAGTTTTCTAAACGGAAGGTTTCCTCTGCTTTTTTAATACCTTTTTGCGTTAAGGAGGCTGATTTTGCTTTTAAATCAACAATGTAATCATATTTTTCATTATCTTCTGCTTGGTCATAATCTTTGATGTCCTCTTCTACAATAACTTTAGGGGTTAATCTTTTAACAAAGTCATTGGCTCTTTTATAAAGGTCAGAAGATTCATTGGCTCTACCAGATATAATAAGTGGAGTACGTGCTTCATCGATTAAAATACTGTCAATTTCATCGACGATGGCATAGTGTAATCCTCTTTGTACTAATTGATTTTTATAGATAACCATGTTATCTCTTAAATAGTCAAATCCAAATTCATTATTGGTTCCATAAGTTACGTCAGCATTGTAGGCTATTTGTTTTTCTTGTGGTTCCATTCCTGCAATGACTAAACCAACAGTTAACCCTAAGAATTTGTATAATTTTCCCATCCATTCACTATCTCTTTTGGCTAGGTAATCGTTTACCGTAATGACATGTACCCCTTTTCCTTCTAGGGCGTTTAAATATACAGGTAAGGTGGCTACTAAGGTTTTTCCTTCCCCTGTTTTCATTTCTGAAATTCTTCCTTGATGTAAAATAATTCCACCAATTAATTGTACGTCAAAGTGTCTCATTCCTAATACTCTTTTGGATGCTTCTCTAACAACCGCAAAAGCTTCTGGTAAAATGTCATCTAGTGTTTTTCCTTCTTGTAATTGCTTTTTGAATCCTTCGGTTTTTCCTCTTAATTCACTGTCACTTAATTTTGACATTTCTTCTTCTAATCCATTGATTTTTTCTACTAATGGCATAACTCTTTTTACTTCTTTTTCACTATAGGATTTGAATATTTTGTTTAATATACTCATTCTTAATTTCCGTCCCTTCTTAACTTCATAATTTTACTTATTTACTATATCATGAAAATATGTTTTTTACAAGTATTTATGAAGTCTTTTCGAAAAAAATTATATACCAACCTGTTCGCCTAGTATTGTAAAATATAGAACATTAACTTTTAGGAATATTTTTTTTATACTTACATAAATTCAAATAATAGATTTATTTTTAGAAAAGAGGATTTATATGTTTATATATAATGTTAAAATCAATGGTAGTAAAACTTTTAAAAATTTCTTTATTGGAATTGTTTTACTTGTTATTATCATAGTTGGAATTGTAAGCTTCAAAGTTTTTCAAGGAGCCAATAATGCCACTCCAAATTCTTCTTGCTTGCCTCAAAGCAAAGTTACTAAATTATCAACTACAAACTATACTACTATATTAAAAACAGTTCATGAAAATATTGATAATTACGTAGGCATTCAAATTAATTTTACAGGATATGTATATCGTGTTTTTGATTTAAAAGAAAATGAATTTGTTTTAGCACGAAATATGATTGTCTCTTCTGATTACCAGTCAGTTATTGTGGGGTTTTTATGTGAGTATGAAAATGCTAAAGATCTAGAAAATGACACTTGGGTTGAATTAACAGGTACCATTACCAAAGGTAATTATCATGGTGATATGCCAGTCATTAAAGTAACTGAAATTAAAAGAGTAGATAAACCAAATGATGAATTTGTCTATCCTCCTGATGAAAGTTATATTCCAACCAGTGGTTTATTGTAGTCATATTTAAAATTTCTAAAAAAATAAAAGCAGTCCGAAACTTAAATGTCCCTTCCTGTTTACTTTTTCTCCAAATTATGATAAAATGATACAAATTAATTTTGGAGGTAAAATAAGTGAAAAATGAATTAATATTAATCCTAGACTTTGGAGGACAATATAACCAACTAATCGCAAGACGAGTAAGAGAATGTAATGTATACTCAGAAGTTGTACCCTATGACATAACAATCGAAAAAATCAAAGAAAAAAATCCAAAAGGAATCATCTTTACAGGAGGACCAGCTAGTGTATATGGAGAAGAATCACCAAGATGTGATAAAGAAATCTTTGAATTAGGAATACCCGTACTTGGCATTTGTTATGGCATGCAACTTATGGCTTACACCTTAGGTGGAAAAGTAGCAAGACCCAATAAAAGAGAATACGGAACCATAGACGTTTCTATTAACAACCCTTCCTCACTTTTAGAAGGATTTGAAAAAAGCAATGGTTTTTTAATGAGCCATACTGACTATGTAGAAACGGTCCCAGAAGGATTTAGAAACCTTGCCTCTACCCCCTCTTGTCCAAATGCTGCTATGGAAAATCCAGAAAAGAAACTATATGGAATTCAATTCCATCCAGAAGTAAACCATTCTATTAATGGAATTCAAGTTATCAAAAACTTTTTATTTAATATTTGTAATTGTACAGGTGATTGGATTATTAGTTCTTTTACACAAGAAAGTATCCAAAAATTAAAAGAAAAAATCGGAGACAAAAAAGCCCTATGTGCCCTATCTGGAGGAGTTGACTCATCCGTAGCCGCTGTTTTACTTTCCAAAGCCATCGGTAAAAATCTAACCTGTATCTTTGTGGATCATGGACTTCTACGTAAAAATGAAGGAGACGAAGTAGAAGAAATATTTAGAAATCAATTTGATATTAACCTAATCAGAGTAAACACAAAAGAAAGATTTTTAGGAAAATTAGCTGGTATTTCAGATCCAGAAACCAAAAGAAAAATAATTGGAGAAGAATTTATTCGCGTTTTTGAAGAAGAAGCCAAAAAAATTGGAACAGTTGATTTTTTAGTACAAGGAACCATTTATCCAGATGTCATCGAAAGTGGATTAGGAAAAAGCTCTGTGATTAAGAGCCATCATAATGTTGGAGGACTTCCCGACTATGTAGACTTTAAAGAAATTGTAGAACCATTAAGAGATTTATTCAAAGATGAAGTTCGAAAAACAGGTTTAGAACTAGGAATCCCAGAGAACTTAGTATATAGACAACCGTTTCCTGGTCCAGGACTAGCTATCCGTATAATTGGAGACATTACCGATGATAAACTAAATATCTTAAAAGATGCTGACAGTATCTTTAGAGAAGAAATTGCAAACGCTGGCCTTCATAAAAATATTAATCAATATTTTGCTGTTCTTACCAACTTAAAATCTGTTGGTGTTATGGGTGATGAAAGAACCTACGACTACACCATAGCACTTAGAGCCGTTGAAACGACTGATTTTATGACAGGTATTTGGAGCAAAATACCATATGAAATATTAGAAAGAGTATCCTCACGTATTGTAAATGAAGTAAATCATGTAAATAGAGTTGTTTATGACATTACCTCTAAACCACCTGCAACCATTGAATGGGAATAAATTCATAATAGCCATCTGGTTGTGCCACTGGGGACGGACCTTTTTGGCAATCTTAAAATTAATAAAATAAAAATAGTAAGAAATAAAAAAGTTTTTTGTTTCTTACTATTTTATTATGAATAAGAAGAACTGACCAAAAGGGTTGGTTCTCAGTCAGATTATTTGCCAATTAAACCCAGAACCAGTAGCAACCCAGATGGACAAGAAATAGCCACTACTTTCTATCAAAAATAGTTTTAAAAACTCCTTGATCGATTAAGCTTGCAAAAATATTTTTAAAAATAATAAGTACAATCGGACCAATTAGCAATCCCATAATTCCAATTACTTTAAAACCAGTATACATGGCAATTAGTGTAAAAATTGGATGAACGCCAATATTTTTACTAACTAATTTAGGTTCTAATATTTGTCTAGCTACTGACATGATAATTAATAATACAATAATGGCAATTCCTAAGTTAAAATCTCCATTAATAGCTGCAATAATAGCCCATGGCACCATAACGGTTCCTGAACCAAGTATGGGAAGAGCATCTACAAATCCTATAAATAGTGCCATTAGTAAAGGATATTGTATATGAAATCCTGCAAATTGTAAAATATATAATCCAATAAGAGAAATAATAAAAGAGACTAAAACTAGCATAGCTTCCGCTTTTAAATAACCACCCAATGTTTGAATTAAATCTTTTAAATGTCTTCCTATTTTTCTGACCCATACTTTAGGAAGGTGATGTTCTACTTGATCTAATATATAGATTTTGTCCACACATATAAAGTAAAGTGCCACTACTGTAATACCAATACATATGGCAATGGATGGTAAACTGGTTACTAGATTGATTAGTCCTGTTAGAGAATTTCTTAGCCAATTGGAAGCCGTTTCTAACAAATCACCTGTTGAGTTTTGTATAACATTTAATATTTCGTCTGATAAGTGTATTTTGTCAAAATTAAAACTTTCCATCAATTTTTGAAATTGTATGTAAGCTTTATCAAAATAATCATTTAACCCTTGTAATAAACTAGAAGATTCAGAAAATAAAGTAATTAATACCCAACTTAAACTTCCTAAAATAATAGCAGATACCATTACAAATATGATAATAGAACTACTTCTCCTTGTTAATTTCGTTTTTGCCATCATAAATTTAATAGCTGGTTCTATCATTAAAGATATAATAAAAGCTACTAGAAATGGCATGTAAAATAAGGATAATTTTAAAGCAATATATAACCCTAATAGCAATAATATTACATATAATATGTTTTTCATAACCCTTGTCCAATAAGATACATCAATTATCATTTTTTCACCCTATTTTATTCTATGTAAAAGAACGGAATATTATCCGTTCTTTTAAAATTATCTATATTATTTTATTCTGCATTTTTGTGTTCATTACAATTACAAATACCTTCTATTGTTGTACATACTTCCTGTACTCCTAAATCTCTTTCATTTTGTGCTAAATTTCCTAATGTTAAAATTCCCACTACCTTATTATTTTGATCACATACAGGTAATCTTCTAATTTGATTTTGTGACATCTTACTTTGTGCATTTGTCATTTCGTCATCTTCTTTACAAGTACAAACATTACATGTCATAATATCACTTACTTGGCAAGTTTTTGCATCTTTTTCACAAGCTACGGCACGAAGTAAAATGTCTCTATCTGTTACAATTCCACAAATACAATTATTTTCATCACAAACAGGAATACATCCTACGTGTTTTTCACTCATTAATTTTGCCACTTGATCTAGTTTAGCATCTGGTTTCACACAACATACATCTTGGCACATACATTCTTTAACTTTCATACTTTTACCACCTTTCAAACTTTCTCATTATTATTTTTGACGAAATTTGAAAAATCTATTCGAGAAATAATCTTGAAAAATGGAAATTTTTTGAAAAAATATTGACTTTTTATAAAAAAAGTGATATATATAATGCTTGAGTTTTACATAGTTTTTTTGTAAAACTTCGATGGGGAGTTATAAATCCTTTCGAAGTTTTGTGTCATGTATTTCATGACTTTAAAAGTCGAAGAAGGCCGTACTCGATTTCGTTCAGTATGGTCTTTTTGACATTTTTATAGTAAACGTTAAGCCTTTAACCTATAAAATCCTAATTTTAAAAATATTATTCTTCATATAAATTGAAATTGCTCATATTATACCCAACATCTCTTGGCATGATTGGTGGTCTTGGACCTGGTCCACCTCCTGGAAATGGAGGTCTCATAGGTGGTCTATGTGGTGGCATTGGTGGACGATTTCCTGGTCTACCAGGTCTTCCTAATAATTCTCTTATTAATAAAATTCGAATTAAATCTTGTAACCCTCTATTTCGAAATTGTCTATCTTCTCCCCTATTTTCTTTAACTTTTTCTGCTTTCGCAGAATTTATAGTTGAGGTAGTTCGATTGGTATTACCACTTCCTCCTACTTCATTCGTTAAATTAATGGTAACATTGATTTCATTGTCACTTTCGATTGATAAATAAATTTCATTGGTTAATTCATCAATTAAGGCTGATGTCACTGGTTTGGTATTATTCATACAAGCCTTATTTACCATAGGATATATCACTTTATAAATTTCTGGATAACACGCCTCTAGTTCTTCATTTTTCTGATTACTCCCATAATTTACTGGCATTGTTTGATAACTATTTTCTCTATAAGTATTATTTCCATAGTTTGGATAGCCTAAAATGCTTCTTATGTAGTCCTCATATGTTTCATTATACATATAATAACCTCCTTAAATATTTTTGTATATTATATGTATAAAAGTATTTTTGGTGTCATTTTGGAGAGGTTTCTTTTCCGACATTTTTGTCGTAAAAGAAACCTCCCCATTAAATTTGATTTACTAATTTTTTAAATTGATTCCCTCTATCTGCAAAATCCTTGAACATGTCAAAACTTGCACTAGCTGGTGAAAAAAGAACAACATTTCCTGGTTTCGCTAATTTGTTAGCCAAAATCACTGTCTCTTCTAAATTTTCACACATATGAATAGCTAAATCTTTCTTTTCATTTTCTAATTCCTCTTTTACAGCATCAAAAATCTTACCAGAAGTTTGCCCTATTAAAATTAATGCTTTTACTTTCTCTACAATCGGTTTAGCAAGCGGTGTATAATCTAATTTTTTATCATATCCACCTGCAATTAATATAATTTCTTCATCAAAAGCATTTAAACCTGATAAAGTTCTTGTAGGCGAAGAACTTGCTGAATCGTTATACCATTTTACTTGATTTATTTCTTTCACAAGTTCAATTCTATGTTGTACTGGTTTAAAACCTTTTATTGCTTGCACAGCTTTGTCTGTGGTTACAAGTGTTTTCGTTGCTGCCATAGCAGTAGCAATATTTTCTAAATTATGGTTCCCTCTTAAAATGGCATCTTCACCATTGAAAAGATGTTTTCTAATACCTTCATCACATTCTTTTATGACTCTATCTTCTACGATAAAACCATTTTCTAATTTTTCTTTATGGCTAAAGAAAATAACTTTTCCTTTTGCTTCTTTATTACAATTTTTGGTTATTTCATTATCATAATTTAATATTAAAATACCATCTTCATTCTGATAACGGAATATATTTTTCTTTGCTTCTATATATTCTTCATAATCTTTATGAATATTTAAGTGATTTGGTGTTATATTAGTAATAATCGCAATGTCAGGACTAATTTCCATTCCCATTAATTGAAAACTACTTAATTCTAATACCACAATATCTTCTGGTAACATTTCTGGAATTTTTGTAAATAATGGTATTCCTATATTTCCACCTAGAAAAGTACAATAACCGGATTTTTGTAAAATTTCATGAATTAGACTCGTAGTAGTAGTTTTTCCATCACTTCCTGTTACACCAATTACCTTACAAGGACACATTTTCATTAACATTTCAATTTCTGTTGTAACAAGAGCGCCTCTTTTTTCTTCTTGTTCCAATTCTGTTCTTGTTGGTAAACAACTTGGCGAACGAAAGATAATGTCAAATCCTTTTAATTTCTCTAAACAATTTTTACCAAAATTGAACTCAAATCCATAGGATTTTATTTTGTCCATTATTTCATTTGCAATTAATCCTTTTTCTCTTTCATCAAAAATGGTTACTCTCGCTTTTTTTTCACATAGATAATCCAATAATGGCAAATTACTAACTCCTAATCCTATAATAGCCACTTTTCTAAATTTTATGTACGCATTAAATTCTTCCCATTTATCATTGCTAAAACTCATTTTTCTTTTCCTTTCTCGTATTTAACTGTTTTATTATATTCCTTCCTTCTATTTTTGTGTTACTAGAAATTTCTCCCTTTTTGATAGGATTTTTATTTTAAAAATTTTCCTTTTATCCTATTCTTCTATTTTTCACATTATATAACAAATGTAAAAAAAAGACAACTTGTAAATAGTATATTTTAAATTCTAATAGACCAAAATATAAATGAAACTTGAATGGAGGTGCTTTTCATGTCAAAGAAAAATAAAGAAAACAAAAATAATAACCAAAATAATAACAGAAACAATCAAAACAATAATAATAACGAAAAACAAAACAATAACAATTGTAGATAACTTATAAGAAAAAAAGGATCTAATATTAGTTTTATACTAATTTTAGATTCTTTTTTATTCCATAAAAAATTTTGACAGAATTTTGGCAGGCGAACAAAAAATGGACAGGTAACATATCTAAAAGGTCAAGAAATTTTAATTATGCGCTTTTGTTCTAAAATTGCCAAAAAGGTCCGTCCCCAATGGCACATATTTATTTTGTTCCAAAAATTCGGTCTCCTGCATCTCCTAATCCAGGAACAATATAACCAACTTCATTTAATTTTTCATCCATAGCAGCTGTATAGATTTGTACATCTGGATGTATTTCTTGTAGTTTTTGGATTCCTTCTGGAGCAGATAAAATACATAGGAATTTAATTTTTTCTACCCCATCTTCTTTTAACATGGTAATGGTATCAGTTGCTGAACCACCAGTGGCAAGCATTGGGTCTAATACAATCACTTCTCGATTGGCTATGTCTTTCGGCATTTTATAATAATAACGTACTGGTTTTAATGTTTCTTCGTCTCGATATAATCCAACATGCCCTATTTTGGCATTTGGCATTGCTTTTAAGAGTCCATCTAACATTCCTGTTCCTGCTCTTAAAATTGGTACAAAAGCATATTGATTTTCATCTAATTTCTTGGCTTTTGTTTTACCAATTGGAGTTTCTATTTCTACTTCTTCTAATCTAGCATCTGCCATAGCTTCATAACATAAAAAAGTTGCGACTTCTCCAATAATTTCTCTGAATTCTTTGGTTCCTGTTTTTTTGTTTCTAATAATAGATAGTTTGTGCTGAATAAGTGGGTTGTTTAAAACGATTGCTTCCATATTTTTTACCTCCTTTATTTTTACAAATTTAACAATATTTTCATAAATATTTTAAAAAGAATCTTGAATATCAAATTTAATTGGTTTTTGATGCAATAGCTCTAATTGTTTTTGTGACAAATACTTTTTATTTATAATAACATTTAAAACAAATTCATTAAAATAATTATCATTCATAATATAATATCCATTTACTTTCACTTGGTCACCTCTCGTATCCTCTATTTTCCATCGAATTGGTTTATCATCTACTATATGAACGCCGCAAATAGTCATGGCATGATCTAACCAAATGTCATTTGTATCTAAAGCTTCTTTTTTAGTTAATGGTCTAAAACCTAATTTATCTTTATAATCATATAATCTTATATCTAGTACTCCTGATTCTTTATCTCTAAATTTTTTGTGATATATTCCCATCCATATTGGAATTTTATCTTTTAATTGCTTAATAACTAACGATTTTAAATCCTCTATTGGTAAATTTAAAAAAGTTGCTTCACTATTTTGATATACATTGCCTAAGTATTTTTTAGCATATATTTTATAAAATTCTTTATTATGCATTGGCAAATTTCCTATGGATACAAAATCTTTCAAGTTCAAAGTTAGAAATTGATCTCTAAAATCAATAGGATTCATATTTTTATATGATTTTATTTGGTGGTTCTTATCTTCATATTCATAATTAAAATTAAATTTGGGTTCTCCTAATATTTTTGATAGTATATTATAGTTTTCCTGTAAAAATGTATCTTTCACCATTCTTAATTCTTCACTTATTTTCTTTTGCTTTTTTAATTTTAATAAATATAATGCATCTTTTTTAACTTTTTCTACAAAAATCCTTTCTATATTTTCATAATTTTCGCTTTCCCTTGCATTAGGCATAGCAATTTCTGGTACGATTCCATATTTATTAACAATGGCAACAAAGTATTGCCAATATCCTCCCTCCAAAACGCCACAATTTATAAATCTTTCTTTACGAATATAATCCAATCTTATATCTTTTAATGATATTACATGTTCATAAACATTATTGGATTTTTCCAATTTATCGAAAAAAGCAATATAATTATTGGATAATTCAAAATTCATAATATCTAGGTTTAAATTTTGAGCAACATTATGTTTTATCATGTTAATACCTGCATAAATCCAACATCTATGACTGTCCTTTTGGTCATATCTCCTACTTTCTGGTAACTCTATATTAAAAACTGGCTCATTTTCTTTGATAACCTCTTGATTTAAGCAAGAAAGCTCTATTCCCTTTTTTGTAATTTCACTTTCTATGATTTTATTTGAACTATCCTTATTGTAATTTTCACTAAACTTACTTATTTGTTGTAAAGTAATTTGTTCTTTCATCTCTTTACTCCTAAATTTTGTACTTTTCTCTTTCTTGATACGTTGTATGTAATAACTTTTCAGCTCGATAACTTCCTGGCTTTTCCAAAAACTCTTCATATACTTTTTTTATAACTGGATTTTCATGTGATTTTCTAATGGTACTTTTTTCATCAATGCTATAAAGGGCATCTGCTCTTAATTTTCTCACATCCACTTCAGAACGTATCTTAGAACTTTTAATGGGCTGACCACCACCCATAACGCACCCTCCTGGACATGCCATAATTTCTACAAATTGATAATCTGCTTTTCCAGATTTTATTTCTTCTAATATTTCTTTTGCATTTGCCAAACCACTTGCAGCAACCACCTTAATTTCTTTGTTAGTGATATTTACAGTTGCTTTTTTGATACCATCGCCACCACGAACTTGATTAAACTCTATTTTTTCTAGTTCTTCTCCTGTCAAAATGTCTTGTGCTGTACGTAAAGCAGCTTCCATAACTCCTCCTGTTGTTCCAAAAATAGCAGCTGCCCCTGTTGCTTCTCCCATTGGATTGTCAAATTCGCTTTCTTCTAATTTGTTAAATTCAATATTGGCTTGTTTAATCATCCTAGAAAGTTCACGGGTAGTAATTACATTATCTACATCACAAAGTCCCTCATTTTTCATCTCTGACCTTTGTCTTTCAAATTTTTTAGCAATACATGGCATAACCGATACAACATAAATTTTTTCAGGGTCGATTCCTTCTTTTTTTGCATAATACGTTTTTAAAAGTGCTCCTAACATTTGATGTGGTGATTTACAAGTTGACAAATGAGGTAATAATTCTGGATAATTCATTTCTATGTATTTAACCCAACCTGGACTACAAGATGTAATCATAGGAAGATGCTCGTTTTCTCGAAATCTTTCTATAAATTCATTGGCTTCTTCCATAATGGTAAAGTCTGCGCCTGTATTCGTATCAAATACTTTATCAAATCCAAGTCTTTTTAAGGATGTTACCATTTTACCTGTTACATTGGTTCCAATTGGCAGTTCAAATTCTTCTCCGAAGTGCAACTCTTACCGCTGGAGCTGTTTGTACAATAACATAGGTATCTGGATCTTTTAGTTTTAGCCATACATCGTCAATAGTTTCTTTTTCATGTAAAGCACCTGTTGGGCATGCTTCAATACATTGTCCACAAAAAGTGCAGTTAACATCATTTAGACTATGGTCTCCAACCGTTGAAATGCAAGAATCAAATCCTCGATTGATACAATCAATCGCTCCTATTTTTTGAACATTTTTACAAGCTGCTACACATCTTCTACATAAAATACATTTATTAAAGTCTCTTACAATGGAAGGTGATACATCATCTATTTTATGTTCTGTTCTTTTACCTTCAAATTCTACTTTGGAGATATTGAATTTCGTTGCTAATGCTTGTAATTCACAATTACCAGAACGTGTACAGGTCAAACAGTCTTTCGCATGATTAGATATGATTAAATCTAATATAACATGCCTTGCTTCTAATACTTCTTGTGTATTGGTATGGACTATCATTCCTTCTTCCACTTTTTGAATGCAAGAAGTAGCAAATCCTCTTCTTCCTTCTACTTCAACAATACACATTCTACAGTCCCCTACTTCATTGATGTCTTTTAAAAAGCATAGCGTTGGTATATCAATTCCAGCTTGTCTTGCAGCTTGTAAGATGGTGGTTCCTTTTTTTACTTTTATTTCTTGGTCATCTATGATTAGGGTTATTAACTTATCTTCCATTACTTTCCTCCTTTTATATGAAATTACCATCTAACAACGCAAGATGGCTATTATTTTTAAAATTAGTTTCCAATTGCTTTAAATGGACAACTAGCCAAACAAGTACCACATTTAATACATTTTTCTTGGTTAATTACTCTTTTTTCTCTGAGTTCTCCTTCGATTGCGTTTACGGGACAAGATTTTTGACATAAACCACAACCTTTACATTTTTCTTCATGGATTGTGATTTTCGACATAGCCTTACACTCTAAAGCTCTACAATTTTTATCAATAGCATGTTCTTTGAATTCTTCTCTAAAATATTTTAAAGTACTAATAACTGGATTTGGTGCACTTTGTCCCAATCCACAAATACTAGATTTTTGAATATTAGCTGCTAATTTCTCTAGTTTATAAATATCTAATTCCGTTCCTTCTCCATTGCATAATTTTTCTAATATTTCATGCATTCTTTTTGTTCCAATACGACAAGGTGTACACTTACCACAACTTTCACTTACCGTAAATTCCAAATAGAATTTAGCAAGCGATACCATACACTTGGTATCATCCATTACAATAAGACCACCAGAACCCATCATCGAACCAATTTCTTTTAGTGATTCATAATCAATTGGTGTATCTAAATGTTCTTTTGGAATACAACCACCAGAAGGACCTCCTGTTTGAGCGGCTTTAAAATCTCTACCATTTGGAATGCCGCCGCCAATCTCATATACAATTTCTCTTAATGTAGTTCCCATAGGCACTTCCACAAGTCCTATATTATTTACATTTCCACCTAAAGCAAATACTTTCGTTCCTTTTGATGCTTCTGTTCCAATGGAAGCATACCACTTACTACCTTTTAAAATAATTTGTGCAATATTGGCATAGGTTTCTACATTATTAATTAAAGTTGGTTTTCCCCATAATCCAGAATTAGCTGGATAAGGTGGTTTTACTCTTGGCTGACCTCGTTTTCCTTCAATGGATTCTAAGAGAGCAGTTTCCTCTCCACAAACAAAAGCCCCAGCACCTAATCTAATTTCGACATCAAAATCAAAATCGGTATTAAATATATGTTTTCCCAATAATCCATAGGCTCTTGCTTGTTCTATGGCTATTTGTAAACGCTTTACCGCAATGGGATACTCTGCTCTTACATAAATATACCCTTGATTGGCTCCAATACAAAAAGCAGCAATTGCCATCGCTTCTAATACAGAATGTGGATCTCCTTCTAAAATGCTTCGATCCATAAACGCTCCTGGATCTCCTTCATCTGCATTACAAACCACATATTTTTGTTTTCCTTCTGAAGCTTTGGTTAATTCCCACTTCTTACCAGTTGGAAAACCTGCTCCGCCTCTACCACGAATACCAGATTGTATGATTTCTTCAATGACTTCTTCTTGTGACATTTTTGTTACTACTTTTTCGAATGCTAAATATCCATCAAATGCAATATATTCATCAATTTCTTCTGGATTGATCACACCACAATTTTTAAGAGCAATTCTTTTTTGTTTTTTATAAAAATTCAAGTCATCTAAACGGTTTACTTTACTTCCATCAATATCTTTGGCTAACAGTCTTTCTACCTTATTGCCCTCTATAATATGAGTTTGAATAATTTCCTCACAATCTTCTGGTTTTACCATAGCATAAAAAGTATCTTCTGGCCTTATAATGACAATGGGCCCTTTTGCACATAAACCAAAACATCCTGTTTTTATTACTCTTACATTCTTTATTTCTTTTTCTTTTAAGATTCTTTTAAATTCTTCTAATATTTCTGGCGATTTAGAAGAAGTACATCCTGTACCTTGACAAACTAAAATATGTTTTTCTCTTGTGTCTGCTTTCGTATTGATTCTCAAATCTAATTCTTTTCTTTTTTCTTCTCTTATCTGGTGAAGTTCTTGTATCGTTTTCACTTAACATTCCTCCCTTATTTTCCATGTGCCAATGTGCCACTGGGGACGGACCTTTTTGGCAACTCTAATGTTTAGTGTTATTTTTATATAACATACAATTTGGCACCCTTGCAATTTATGACTTCATTAATTCATCTAATACTTGATCTAGCTTTTGAACGGTTGCTTTTCCATAGACTTCTCCGTTTACTGTAAATACTGGCGCTAGTCCACAAGCACCAACACATCTTGTTTCTTCAATGGAAAACATACCATCTTTCGTGGTTTCTCCTGCTTTAATTTGCAATCTTTCTAATAATCGATCCATTATTTTTTGAGAACCTTTCACATAACAAGCTGTACCCATACATACCGATATATTATATTTTCCTTTTGGTTTTAATGAAAATCTTGAATAAAAAGTAACTACTCCATAAATTTCTGCCATAGGGATTGATAAAAATTCTGACAATTCTTTTTGAACTTCCATTGGAACATAGCCATAATGTTCTTGTATTTCATTTAACATTTGAATTAAATTATCTTTGATTGGTTTATATTCTGAAAAAAGTTGTTCTACAAATTTGTCACTTTTATTTTCACAACAACATTTATTTTTCTCATCTCTATTCATATTTACATGCCTCCCTTTCATAATATGTATTATAAATTAACTAAATTATATCAAACTCATTTTCTTTATACAATGATTTTTACAAAATTTATTCTTTTTGTCAATTTTTGTTTTTTTATTGACATTTTCGAAAAAAAATGTAAAAATAGTATTACATAAAAATAAAAGGAGGATGTATTATGTATTCAAGCTATTATGGAAGTTATCCATCTAGTAGTTATGATGTAGCAGCAGCTTCTAGTGCTATACTTGGCGCTTTAATAGTATATTCAATAATCGTATTCGCCATTGCCATTGTTCAAATCATAGCTATGTGGAAAATCTTTACAAAAGCTGGTGAAAAAGGTTGGAAAGCTATTATTCCAATTTATAATCTGGTAATCTTATTTAAGATTTCTGGTCTTTCACCATGGCTAATTTTTGCTTTTTTGGCAACCATTATTCCAATTATTGGATGGATTGTACCAATCGCACTTAATGCGGTTTTATCTTATAAATTAGCTAAATCTTTTGGAAAAGATGGTGGTTGGGCTGTTGGTCTTTACTTCTTAGCACCTATTTTCTATATGATTTTAGGATTCGGAAGTTCAGAATATGTTGGACCTGCTGGCGAAACTGCTGCATTTGATGCAACTACCACTAACAATGAAACAGAAAATAACTAATTTAACAACATAAAAGAAGGTTTATAAAGACCTTCTTTTTAAAAACTCTATTACTTCATCAATACTTTCTTTAGGGGTAGAAGCTCCTGCCATAATACCTACTTTTTTAATGTTTTTTTCTAATTGTAATTCTTGCCTATTTTCTTCTACACACTCCACTAAAACTGTATTTTCACAATTCTTTTTAGCTGTTTCATATAGCTTTTTCGTATTGGAACTATTTTTTCCTCCAATAATAATCATGGCATCTACCTTTTTCGATAGCTCTTCTGTTTCTTTTTGTCTTAATTCTGTTGTTCGACAAATCGTATTTTTTACAACAAATGTAATATCTTCGGTTAGTTCATTTTTTAGTTTTTCTTCTATTTTGTAAAATCTTTCTAAACTAAAAGTAGTCTGGGATATTAACAGTAATTTCTTTTTATTGGTTTTCTTAAATTTCTCTATTGCTTGTGAAATATCTTCTTCTTTTTCAAAAATATCGTAATCTTTTCCGCAATGACTTAAAGTCCCTATGTTTTCTGGATGACTTTTTGCTCCTAATAAAAATATAAAATATCCTTCTTGACTGAATTTATCCGCCATTTTGTGTATTTTTAAAACATTAGGACAAGTAAAATCTTGTATGGTAATATTCATCTCTTTAGCCATATTATAGATTTCTTTTGGAATGCCATGTGCTCGAATTAAAACCGTTCCTTTTGCTTCTTGTATCGTTTCAACACATTTTATTCCCAAATCTTCTAATTTTTTAATTACTTGTCGATTATGTACAATCTCTCCTAAACAATAAATAGACCCTTTAGCATGATTGATTTCTCCGAGTTGCTCCTTCTACTGCCCTCTCAACACCATAACAAAAACCTGCTGTTTTACCAACCATTATTTCCATTTTCGTAACCCCTTTTTTCTATTTTCATACTATCCAACTAGAGATCCTTTATATTATTTTTACACACTGTGAAAGCGCTCCCATAACATATTATTAATTTCTTGTTTTAATTCTTGTACCATATTTTCTTGTTTAATTTTTCTTATAATTTTGCCTTTTTTGAATAGTAGACCTTCGCCAATCCCTCCTGCTATTCCAATATCTGCTTCTTTTGCCTCACCTGGACCGATTTACAGCACATCCCATGACAGCTACTGTAATATCACCTTCCATCGTTTGTAAAAATTCTTCTATTTCTTTTGCAATCGGAATGAGATCAATTTGTGTTCTTCCACAAGTAGGGCAAGCAATTAAGGTTGGTGATTTATGATACAAATTACAATCTTTTAAAATTTCTTTTGCCACTTTAATTTCTTTTATCGGATCATCGGAAAGAGAAACACGCATGGTATCTCCTATTCCCTGTCTTAATAAAATACCCAAACCAATACTTGATTTAACAGTTCCACTAAATTCTGTTCCAGCTTCTGTAATTCCTAAATGAAGCGGACATGAAAATTCTTTTGCTGCTTCTTCATAAGCTTGAATGCATAAATCTAAATTAGAAGCTTTTAATGAAATGGCATAATCATAGAAATCTAATTTTTCTAAGATTTTCACATGCTTTTTGGCACTTTCTACCATCGCTTTAGCTGTTGGTTTTCCATCTCTATCTAACAATTCTTTTTCTAAAGAACCACTATTTACCCCTATTCGAATCGGTATATTATGCTTTTTGCAACTATCAACAACCGCTTTTACTCTTTCTTCTGAACCAATATTTCCTGGATTAATTCGAATTTTATCGCTACCAGCTTCAATTGCTTCTAAAGCAATTTGATAATCAAAGTGAATATCAGCAACGATTGGAATATGAATTTGTTGTTTTATGGCCTGAATTGCTTTGGCATCTTCTTTATCCAGACAAGCAACTCGAATAATTTCACAACCTGCTTCTTCAAGTGCTAAAATCTGGTTAACGGTTGCTTTTATATCTTTTGTTTTGGTATTACACATAGATTGGATGACAACTTTATTTTGTCCTCCTATTGCTACCTTTCCTACCATAATTTTTCTCGTTTGCGTTCTTTTCATTTTTCATTTCCTTTCACTTCTCTTATTTTTAACATTAATTTAGAGTTTCTGCAAAAATTGGCTGGAACGAAGCTTTCAATTAGTTTGAAGATCCTATTGCAATTTTAATTCATTTGGACCGTTCCTACAATATCATTGATATTTTCAATGTGATATTGTTTCATATAATTTTCTATTTCCTCAACTGTATTTACGCTTGTATAAGGATTGATAAAATTACCAGCACCAATAGAAACAGCTTGCGCACCTGCTAGCATAAATTCAATGGCATCTTCACCATTTACAATCCCACCCATTCCAAGAACAGGAATATTAACTGCTTGTGCTACTTGATAAACCATGCGAACAGCTACAGGCCTAATAGCTGGACCAGAAAGCCCTCCTGTATTATTAGCAAGTACAGGTTTTCTCTTATTAATATCTATTTTCATACCTAGTAAAGTATTAATTAAAGATACCCCGTCAGCTCCTGCATCTTCTACCGCTTTCGCAATAGAGGCAATATCTGTTACATTTGGTGTTAATTTTACAATTAAAGGTTTGTCTAACACTTTTCTTACTTCAGAAGTTACTTGTTTAACACCTTCATAAGTATTACCAAATGCCATACAACCTGCTTTTACATTGGGACAGGATAGATTTAATTCTACGCCATCAATATCCAATGTGTTAAGTACTTTGCAAAGTTCTACATATTCTTCAATACTACTTCCACAAGCATTCACAATAACTGCTGTATCAAATTTTCTTAAAAAAGGTAAATCATTTTGAGCAAAATATTCTACTCCTGGATTTTGTAAACCTATACTATTTAACATACCGCTTGGCGTTTCGTAAACTCTGGAAGGTTTGTTTCCGCTTCTAGGTTTCAAAGATGTTCCTTTTGTAATAATTCCACCTAATTTGCTTAAGTCAAAAAAATTACTGAATTCTCTTCCATATCCGAATGTTCCTGAAGCTACGGTTACTGGGTTTTTCATCTTAATTCCTGCTAAATTAACTGCTGTATTCATTTTTTCCTCCTTTTTCTTAACGTGGCAAATAAAATTTAAAAATGTGCCACTACTATTCTATGAATTATTATAATTTAAATTTCTACATCTTTTGCATTAAACACTGGCCCAGCCTTACAAACATGCCAATATTCAGGAGCATCTTTTGGACTCTTGGCGGTTTTAACAGCACACCCCAAACATACCCCTAGACCACATGCCATTTTTTCTTCTAAAGAAATTTGACATGGTATCTCTTTTTCCATAGCTAATTTTTGTACAGCTTTTAACATTGGTAATGGACCACAAGCATAAATAGAATCTACCTTTCCAGCTTCTATGTCTTTTTCTAAATACTGAATAGCAAATCCTTTTTCTGCATAACTACCATCATCTGTTGTTAAGATAAGTTGATTTGAAATATTTTTAAATTCTTCTTCTAATACCACAAAATCTTTATTTCTAAAACCTAAATAAGTAGTAACATTCTTTCCATCTGTTTTTGCACATTTTGCCAATTCATATAGTGGAAATACGCCAATTCCACCTCCTATAATAGCTATATTTTGGTAATCTTCATATTTAAAAGTTCCATAACCAATAGGACCAACGATATCAATTTGTTTTCCAACTTCTCTTTTGGCCAAAATTTCAGTTCCTTTTCCCTTTACTTGAAAAATAAATTCCAAAATGCCATTCTCTCTATCCAAGTTATAAATACTAATTGGTCTTCGTAAAAAAGGTTCTGTTGTTTCGCTCACTCTTATTTCTATAAAATTTCCCGGTTTTGCCTCTTTTACAATACCTGGTGCTTTCACACTAAATTTGAATATGTCTGGTTTTAACTGCTCTTTTTTTACTAATTCTGCATATACTTGCTCTGCCATAGTTTTTCCCTCCTTTAAATTTGCGGATAGCTAATTAGACCTGTCCCAAAATTAGCCAAAAATGGTTAATTAGTGCCTGTCCCAAATTAGCCAAAAAAAATTATTTTTTCATTTTGATTGCTTGATTTAATTCTTCTTTCATTCTTAATGCTTCCGCTCTGGTTGCTTTTGCATACTCTTCTTCCTGGTATTCCTTTTTCCATTGTTCAGATTTATAAGCACACATTAGACTTCTTGACGCATTGACAATACCACCTAAACCATTATTATCAAATCCTAAAGCTATATCTTTTGCTTTTCCTCCTTGTGCTCCATAACCTGGTATTAAGAAATAAGTATGTGGTGCTAACTTTCTAATTTGTTCTAGTTGTTCTGGATAAGTTGCTCCTACTACAGCTGCTGCACTGCTATAACCGTTTTCACCTCTTAATTCTTCTCCCCATTTTTCAACAAGTTCTGCTACTTGATTATATACTTCCTTACCATTTTCTAATTTCAAATCTTGAAGTTCTCCAGAAGATGGATTAGAAGTTTTTACTAATACAAAGATTCCTTTGTCATATTTTTTACAATCTTCTATAAAAGGTTTGATACAATCTGTTCCCATGTATGGGTTTACAGTAACAAAATCTACATCAAAAATAGCTTCTTCTTTTTCTCCTATTGTCGTTTTTCCTAAAAAGGCATTGGAATAGCCTTGTGCGGTTGAGCCAATATCTCCTCTTTTACTGTCTGCCATTACTACCATACCTTTTTCTTTGGCATACTGACAAGTTTCCTTAAATGCTTCCATTCCTGGAATTCCATACATCTCATAAAAAGCAATTTGTACTTTTACTGCCGGAATAATATCACATGTATGATTGATTAATTCTTTGTTAAATTCAAGGATCGCTTTAGCAACGCCTTCTAAATCTTGAGAATATTTACTGGTTATACATTTTGGTAACATTTCATATCTTGGATCTAATCCTATTACGGTTGGATTATTGGTTTCTTTGATTTTTTCTATTAATCTATCGATTGCTTTCATATCTTTTCTCTCCATTCTTTTTCTTTAAATCCTAATAAAACGGTTTTATCACTAACAAATAATGGCCTTTTGATTAACATTCCGTTAGAAGATAATAACTCTATTTTTTCTTGCTCTGTCATGTTTGGTAATTTTTCTTTTAAGTTTAATTCTTTGTATTTTAATCCACTTGTATTAAAAAATTTCTTTATTTCTAATCCACTTTGCTTGATCCATCTTTCTAATTCTTTCTTGCTTGGTGTTTCTTCTACAATATGTCTCTCTTCAAAGGAAATATTGTTGTTCTCGAGATATTTCTTCGCTTTTTGACAGGTAGTACATTTTGGGTACCATATGAATAAATTTTTCATAGCAACTTGCTCCTTTTCTTATATTTAACCTAATATAATTTTTGTTTAGTCTATATGTAACCTTTTTATAACTAAGGTCTTTCCTGTATTTTCATCTATATCAAATATACATCCATTTATCATAACTTCATTTTTTGATATAATGTCTTTTACTGGCTTATCTTTTAAATATCTTTGAATAGAATTTTCTACATCACATCCTAAATCGGAAAGGCATGCTCCTGTCATTCCAATATCTGTTATAAATCCTGTACCTTGTGGCATAATAATTTCATCTGATGTTTGCACATGTGTATGGGTTCCATACACTCCACTTACTTTTCCATCTAAAAAATATCCCATATTAAATTTTTCACCTGTCCATGCTGCATGAAAATCTACCATTACGATTTTTATATCTTTTTTTATTTCTTCTAAAATTTGTTGAACCGTTGTAAATGGATTATCAGAATAATAAACTCCTTCCATAAATTTTCTTCCTATCAAATTAATAACTAATATTTTAATACCATCTTTTTGGTATATGGTATAGCCTTTTCCTGGCATTCCTTTGGTTATATTAGCTGGCCTTATAATTCTCTCATCATCAATGAAATCATAAATTTCTTGATTTCCCCATGTATGATTTCCCATCGTTATGATATCTACTCCACTTAGTAATATTTTATCAAATAATTTTTTTGTTAATCCATTTCCATTCGCAGCATTTTCTCCATTTGCTATTGTTACATCTATTTTTTCATTCTGTTTTAATTGCTTTAATTCTTTTTCTAATTTTTCTACTGCTTTTTCTCCTACAATATCACCAATTACTAATATTTTCATTTTTCTCCTCCTTTCTAATTGAGTAGATTCCAAAATCGCAAAATTTTTTTGTTGAATTAGAAATTCAAGGATTTCTAATTCAACAAACTATTCGTACTACTTTTCGTAAACGATTCTTCCTCCAACAATGGTGTAATGCACTCTTCCTTTTAGTTCTTTTCCAATAAAAGGACTATTTTTTGCTTTGGATACAACCATTTCTTTTGTATAGGTATAAGTTTCATTTGGATCAAATATGGTAATATCTGCTATTTTTCCTTCTTTAATGGTTCCTCTGTCAATTTTTAATAATTGAGCAGGATTATAAGAAGTTAGTCTAACTAAATCTAAGTAGGTTAAGTCTCCTGTATCAACTAAGTTCATAATTTCTGCCGATAAAGCTGTTTCAAATCCAATAATTCCATTTGGTGCAGTTGCTAGTCCTTTATTTTTCTCCTCTTCCGTATGTGGTGCATGATCTGTAATAATAGCATCTATGGTTCCTTCTTTTAAACCTTCTATGATGGCTAATCTATCTTTTTCTTCTCTTAATGGTGGATTCATTTTGGCATTAACACCTGATTTTATGACTTCGTCAACCGTAAATGTAAAGTAGTGTGGGCAAGTTTCACAAGTAATTTTAACGCCTCTTTTTTTGGCGTCTCTTACCATGTTTTTAGTTGTTTTTGTACTAATATGACAAATATGAGCTCTTACCTCATTGGTTTCTGCAATAACGATTTCTCTGGCTGCCATAATTTCTTCGGCTTCTGGCAATACCCCATCTACCCCTAATTGTTCTGCTACCTTTCCACTATTGATGGCTCCTGCTGCTACTGATTTTTCTTCACAGTGTGAAGCAACAAAGGTTCCTAATTTATCGGCTTCTATAATAGCTTCCCTCATTATTTTACTATTAACAACTGGCATTCCATCATCTGAAAAAGCAATAGCTCCTGCTTTTTTTAATTCTTCAAAGTCTACTAGCTCTTCTCCTTTTTCTCCTTTTGATACAGAGGCATAAGGAAGTACATTACATAAGTTAACTCTTTTGGCTTCTTCTATGATTTTTTGCAAAACAATAGCGCTATCTGGCGTTGGTTTTGTATTTGGCATTGGACAAATTGTAGTAAAACCACCACAAACGGCGCTCTTGCTACCTGTTTCGATTGTTTCTTTATGCTCAAATCCAGGTTCTCTTAAATGGCAGTGTATATCAATCATTCCAGGTATAATATTAAAATTAGTACAGTCTATTATTTTGTCTGCTGTTTCTGTAATTTCTTTCTCAATCTTTTTTATTTTGTCATCTTCTATTAAAATGTCTTTTTTTTCAAATGTATTACTTTTATAGTCAATTAGCGTTCCATTTTTTAGTAATGTTTTCATTTTTACCTCCCCAATTTCTTTTTTCTTATCTTATCATCTTTTTTGACTTTTATCAATATCTTTTGACAAAAAAAGTATATCATTCTATAAAACACTAGAAATTAGAACAAGAACAATTGACAAATTCTAATTTTTTATTTACAATACTCGTAGAATAAAAATTTAAGGAGGAACCATTATGTCTGATATCATGTCATATTTATTTGAAACCAAAGCCGTAAAATTTTGTGAAGAAAACAAACCATTCTTTTTAACATCTGGAACGATCTCGCCCTACTTTGTAAACACGCATTTTCTTTATGGAAATGAAAAAGAAGCAACCGAATTCTTATCTTATATTGATACTTTATTAGCAGATCGAATTCATTTACCAAAAAAAGTATTTGATAACGTATTAGCACAATATGAAAAAAACAGTATATTTAAATATACCATTGACACTATGATTAAAGCCATCACAGACAACGTCAATGTAGATGAAATTGATTATATATCTGGAGGAGAAAGAAGAGATTGGTATTTTTCTAATATGATTGCCTATCTTTTAAAGAAACCACATCTTACATTATTTAAAGATATGGAAGCTTTTGTAAGTCCTTATGACTTTTCTTCTACAGAAAAAATAACAAATATAGAAGGTAAAACCGTATTAAATGCATCTGATTTAGTAACAGCTGCTTCTAATTATGTTCGTTCATGGATTCCAGCCATTAAAAACTTAAATGGTAAGTTGTTATGGACTTGCTATGTTGTAGATCGAAAACAAGGTGGAACCGAAGTCTTAGAAAAAGAAGGAATTAAAACCATTCCTCTAGCATTAGTAGATAATACACTATTTGAAAAAGCTTTTGAATTAGGCATTATCAATCAAGGTCAATTAGAAATGCTAAAAGGTTTTTATCATGACCCATACGAAACGATGAGAAACTTTTTAATTAATCACCCAGAATTTATAGAAAATGCTTTAAATTCTTCTGATGAAAGAACACTAAAAAGAGCCAAAATTTTAACAGAAGATAATCTTTATCACTTATAAAAAAGTTGTGCCACTGGGGACGGACCTTTTTGGCAATTTTAAAATAATAAATAAAAATAGTAAAAAATAAAAAAGTTTTGCTTGAAAGTAATTGAATTAGAACTTCTAAATTCATAATATGGAAAGTGTTCATGTCATATAGCATGGAAAGGTACCATATTATGAATTTAGAGAAGTTCTATGATAATTATCTTGAACAAAAAAACTTTTTTATTTTTTACTATTTTATTATTAATAACAGAAACATTGCCAAAAAGGTCCGTCCCCAATGGCACAACTTGGATTTTATTTCTTTATAATTTCATTGCATCTAACTACTGTGACATGATCTGGAATATCTGTTAGCACAGTACTATTAGCACCTATTTTAACATAGTCTCCCACTTTTATTGGGCCTAGTATTTTGGCTCCAGCTCCTACCATTACATGATTTCCAATATCAGGATGTCTTTTATATTTATCTTTTCCTGTTCCTCCTAATGTTGCATTATGATAAATGGTACAATCATCACCTATGGTTGCTGTTTCACCTATTACAATTCCCATACCATGATCGATAAACAACCTTTTTCCTATTGTAGCTCCTGGATGAATTTCAATTCCAGTAAAAAATCTTCCTATTTGTGAAACAAGTCGAGCTAGGAACAACAATTTATGACGATATAAAAAATGTCCTAATTTATGAAAAATAAGGATATGGAATCCTGGATATAAAATCATAACTTCTAATATATTTCTGGAAGCTGGATCCTTTTCTTTTATATTTTTTGCATCTTCATACAATTCCTTAAAAAATAACATACCTATCACCTCTTATATGATATGCATGCTATTTTCATTGGTTATTAACTTTCGTCTTCTAAAATTTCTTCTATGTTTTCAATAGCCGTAATATTTCTTAATAGTTCATTCTTTTTAAATGATTTCTTATTGTAGTGTCCAACAATATGTACGGTTTCTCCTTTTTCCTCTTTATCTTCTTTAGCTTGTTTTTTAATCTGTTTTATCTCTATTTTATAGTTACTAAGACATTTTTCAACTTCAGCTAATGTTTCTTTCGTATCTTTATTTATTTTTATATCTAATTCTAATACACTAAAATGATCTAATTTGTCTGATATTTTATAAGAATAAGATAATATGATATATACAATCACGGTTGTTACAATACCACCTAAGTAAAAACCAGCTCCAATACTTAGACCAATACACGTGACGGATAATAATCCAGCAGCTGTTGTTAATCCTTTTACATTAAAGCCATCTCTTAAGATCGTACCTGCACCAATAAATCCTATTCCTGATAATAATTGTGCCGATATTCTGGATGGGTCAATGTCATAGATTTTTGACATGTGCTCCCCACATAATACCATTAATACCGCACTAATTCCTACTAAAGCATAAGTTCTAAATCCTGCTGGTTTACTCCAAGAAGAACGCTCTAACCCTATGACACCAGCTAGTATAAAACCTAATGTTAATTTAAAAATTGTTTCAAACCAAAATGAATTAAGTATTTGTGATATAATTTCCATTTTTTCTCCCTTCCTTTGTTTTTCTTATAGTTTATTAAATGCAACAGGTAAAAATTATACCACACTTTTTATTTAATTAGCAAGTAAAAATTAAAACAAATAAAGAATACATAAACTTTTATTACGAAAAATGATAGTTCTCTGAATCGTTACAACAATTTTTCTAATTCTTTAATCTTATCACGTAATTCTGCTGCCTTTTCAAATTCCATATTGGCAGCAAACTGCAACATTTGATCTGTTAATTCTGTTATTACATCCTCAATATTCTCATTTTTCTCTAATTTATATTCTACACTAATATCTTCTACCGTTGTCATTGCTATATTATCACGTACTGATTTTTGAATCGTTTTTGGTGTTATGCCATGTTCTTCATTGTATTTTTCTTGAATTCCTCTTCTTCTGTTAGTTTCTGATATTGCCTTTTCCATACTGTCAGTTAACTCATCTGCATACATGATAACGGTTCCATTTGTATTTCTAGCAGCACGACCAATCGTTTGAATTAAAGATCTTTCAGAACGCAAAAATCCTTCTTTATCGGCATCTAATATAGCTACTAAAGAAACTTCTGGTATATCTAATCCTTCTCTTAATAAATTAATTCCTACTAATACATCAAATTCTCCGAAGTCTAAGATTTCGTATAATTTCCATTCTTTCTAATGCTTTGGTGTCTGAATGAATATAATTAACTTTTATCTCTAAACTTTTTAAATATTCTGTTAAATCTTCTGCCATCTTTTTCGTTAAAGTGGTAACTAAAACTCTCTCTTTTCTTTCTATTCTAATTCGTATTTGTTCTAGTAAATCATCAATTTGATTGGTAACTGGTTTTACCTGTATTTTAGGATCTAATAAACCAGTTGGCCTTATAATTTGCTCTACTACATTTTCTTGACTGTGTTCTTTTTCATAGTCAGCTGGTGTTGCACTAACAAATATGACTTGATTTAATCGCTGTTCAAATTCTTCAAATTTTAATGGTCTGTTATCAAAAGCAGATGGCAAACGAAAGCCATAATTAATAAGGGATTCTTTTCTTGCTCTATCACCATTATACATAGCTTTTACTTGTGGAATGGTTGCATGTGATTCATCTACTAATAATAAAAAGTCATCTGGAAAATAGTCAAATAAAGTATAAGGTGGACTTCCCTCTTCTCTTCCACTAATATGCCTAGAATAATTTTCAATACCAGAACAAAACCCTGTTTCCCTCATCATTTCCATGTCAAAATTGGTTCTTTCTTCAATTCTCTGTGCTTCAATTAGTTTATTTTGTGACTTGAAATATTTTACTCTTTCTTCCATTTCTCTTTCAATGGTTCCAATGGCTCTTTCCATTTTGTCTTTGGTTGTTACATAATGAGAAGCTGGAGAAATTAGAATGTGTTTTCTAATTCCAATTGGTTTTCCTGTTAAGGGGTTAATTTCTGTGATTTTTTCAATTTCATCGCCCCAAAATTCTACTCGGACAGCTGATTCAGATTGGTCGGATGGATAAATTTCTACAATATCTCCTTTGGCTCTAAAAGTTCCTCTTTTAAAGTCAATTTCGTTTCTTGTATATTGCATGGTTATCAACTTTTTTAAAACTTGATCTCTCGATTTGTTCATCCCTGCTCGCAAAGATAACATCATTTCTTGATAGTCTACAGGGTCTCCTAATCCATAAATACAGGAAACAGAAGCTACAATGATAACATCTTTTGTCTCAAATAAAGATAATGTAGCAGAATGACGTAACTTGTCTATCTCGTCATTAATCGAAGAGTCTTTTTCAATAAAGGTATCGGTTGATGGTATATAGCTTTCAGGTTGGTAATAGTCATAATAAGATACAAAATATTCTACATTGTTTTCTGGGAAGAACTCTTTGAATTCGGAATATAATTGCCCAGCAAGAGTCTTATTATGCGCTAAGACTAATGTTGGTTTTTGTACTTGCTGGATTATATTTGCCATTGTGAAAGTTTTTCCTGAACCTGTAACCCCTAGAAGTGTTTGGAATTTCTTACCTTCTTGTATTCCTTTACTTAAATATTCGATTGCTTGTGGTTGGTCGCCTGTTGGCTTATATTCTGAGTGTAATTTAAACATATTTTTCTCCCTTATTTATCTTTCTTCTATTTCAAACGTTTGAATCCTACTTTCCCCAATGATTATTAAAAAATTTCCTACAATCGAATAATATCCTGCTTTTTCTTGTAGTTCTTCTTCTCTAAAGCTGGATTTTTCTATATTAATTGCAAAATCTTTTAAATTATTTTCAAACAATTCAATTGCTTGTCCCATCGTATACTTTCCTTCGTTCTCAAAAATGACAGGATTATTATTAAAATCTAATCTTGAAATATCTGTTGCAAAATCTAATAGTATTTTACCATTATTTTTTAATACTCTTTTTATTTCTCTTAGTATGCCTTCTATTATTTCTATATTAAACAAATGCAGAGTACCAGTACAAAATATGCCATCAAAGGTATTGGCTTCAAATGGGAATTTTTTAGTAATATCCATACATTGTGTAATTAACTTGCTTTTTAAATTTGGTGGACATCTTTTTTCTAATTCTTTTAGTTCATTTTCATCTCTATCCACAGCTATCACTTCATCAGCTAGTTCTAAAAGTTTTTCGTTAAATCTTCCATCTCCAGCTGCTACATTAAGAATTTTTCCTTTAAATCCAATTTTATTTAAAGCTTCTACTGTTTCTGTTTCTTCCCTTCCCCATTTAGACATAAAATTCGCCTTCTTTCATTTTTCATATATTACTTTTTCAATTATATTATTTTTATTAAAAAGCATTTGCTTTAACCATACTTTTTCTTGCATCAAATCATCAAACTTATCCTTTAATAACATTTCTAACTCATTAATAAAATCTGCTATTAAAAAAAAGTGTACTTGTTTTATCAATCTTTTTTCTGAATCTATTGTTTGCATAAATCCTTTTAAAAAGCATTTTTCTTTTTTCTCACAATTTGGCAGTAAAAACCAAAATAAACTATAATATATATTATAACCTAGAACCGTTAAATCAATTGGGTCTATATCAATGAAAAAATAATTTTTTTGTTTATCTAACATAATATTTCCTGTTTTTATGTCATTATGATTTAACATTACCTTTTCTTTTTTCACATCTTCCAATAGGTTTTTATAATACTTAAAAAGCAATCGAATTTCCTGTTTTGTAAATATCTGCAATATTTTCTTGCGATAACTATTATTTCTCCATATTTTTTTACATCTTTCCCAATCCTCTTTTGAGAAAGTTTTTTCTAATTCCAAAGGTTTAAACAAATTAGAATCATGTGTAATATGATTTAATTTTATTACATCTGTTGCTACTTTAATTCCATAATTCCTAAATTCCTTTTTTGATAAATTTTCTTTTTTCAAAGTTTCTCCTTTAAAAAAAGGATATACAAATATAGTGTTGTCACCTTTACTGATTATGTCTAATAAAGGTACTATTGGAATTTTCAAGTTTTCATAGGTTTGATATAACCACTTTTCTTTTTTAATTTCTTGATGAGACATTTTGTAATCATGTATTTTAATAAAATATTCACATTTAGGAGTAATTACTTTGTATTTTTTTCTTTTAGGATATCCTTCTTCTATTTCTTCTATATAAGTTGCATCTCTAAACAAATTAATTTCTCTTATATTTAACATTCTATCTCCTTCCTTGTAGCACACCCACATAATTTATTATATTTAAGTTTAGATATATGTTTTTGTACAAGGCAATAAACGGTATAAGCAATCCATACTCCTATAATACCTAACGAAGTATATGACAAAATGGTAGCTACTGCTATTTTTATAATTGATGTTACAAAATTTCGTTGGGCTAAAAAGCGAAACTCTCTCATTCCACGAAGTATTCCATAATAGTAAGTTCCACTAATTTCTGCATATTGACCTATTAACATTAGTGGTAATACAGAATAAAAAATCCATAAAAGCTGATTTTCCTTTAAAGATATGTGAGCAATACTAATAGCAATTACACAAGTAGTAAATGGTACAATAAACGAAAATATATTAATAAGTTTCCTTATTACTTGTTTAGCATTAACCATTCCTTCTTTCATTTTATTACCTGTTTCTATCCCTATACTAATTGTTATTCCATCACTAAATCCTTGTATAAAAGCTTGCGATACATCACATACCTGAATGACAATAACATGTACTGCATATTCTAAAGCACCTATCCTAGAAACAAGAATATTAAATACAAAATTATCTATCCTTGTAACAATTCTTTCTAGGCAATTCCATTTAAATAAGTGAAATATTTGCTTCATGATATCTTTTTGGATTTTATATCTTATCTTTGCATTAGATTTTAAGAGCAAATAAATACAAAGAATGGAATCTATAATAATTGTTACCCAAGCTACGCCTTCTACTCCGTAATTTAATTTTACAACGAGCAAATCCAATAGCAAATTAACTACAACGGCTACTAATCTCAATATCATGATAAATCCTTGTTTACCAATTGTCCTTTGATATCCTGTTAATATGGTCACAATAGAGCTTTGTATAAATCCCATTAATCTTATTGTAATATACGTAATACATACTTTATCCACATTAAACAAGCCAGGAAAAAATGGTCTAATAGCATATACGAATAAAATAGTTATCACTGCTATTATAGTTGTAAGTATAATTGCATTCCCTGTTATTACTTTTGTTTTTGCTTCTTCTTTTCCCCCTAATGATTTTGCAATTAAGGCCATATTCGATATATTCATTGCTTGAATAGACATTTGCATTATATTTAATACAACTGCCATAGCCCCTATTGCTCCTAATTCATTTACCCCTAATGTTGCTATTACCAGCGTATCAATCAATGTCATTAAAATGTTTATAAAATTTTCGAGTGCCATTGGTACTGATATTTTTAACTGTTTTTTTATAGTTAATGTTTCTTCCATTTTTATTCCTCTATTTGTCATTTTTATATTGGATTAACAATTTCCTCATCTTTCATTCTATCGGCAATTATAGTAGAGATATTAATACAATGTTCTACAATTCTTTCATAAACAGTCAACATCTCAATAAAATTCAAACCAATCTCTACGGAACATTTCCCCGTTTTTAATCTTTCCATATGTGCCATTTTATATTTTTCTTGATCTATTTGTAATGTTTGTTTTAAGTCTTTATTTTGCTCTATTATACTCATATCTTTCTCTTTTAAAATTTTGATTGTCTTAATAATAGTATCATCTACCATTTTATACATACTTTTTAACTCTTCATAGGCTTTTTCTGAGAATTTTTCTTCTTTTTCCTTCAAATTTTCTACTAATTTAGAAAATTTATAGGCATAATCTCCTATTTTTTCAAATTCAGATTCTATTTTAAGTAACCTAGTAATATCTCTATTTTCTTGTTCTGTTACTTCTTCATTACCTACTTTAACTAAATAATTAGTAACACGAATGTCCATTTCATCAATAGCATCTTCTCTTTCTTGTATATGCTCCATCTTTTTCTTATCAAATTTCTCTATTAGTTGCATTGACTTTTTAAAGTTCTTTTCTGATACTTCTCCCATTTGTAGGATAACTTTTAAACTATTTTCAATTCCCAAACTAGGAATGGTTGCTATTCTTTCATCTAGTATATTTAATACTGATAAATATTGACTCGCATCTTCTTCCTCTATTTCTTCTTTATCTTTTATGGTTAAAACTGCTATTTTTTCTAATAATCCAATAGCTGGTAATAAAATGATGGTAGATACCATATTAAATATTAAGTGAAAATTGGCAATCCCTCCCATATCCATTGGTTCATTCCAAAATGAAAATCCGAATTAAACTTTGATAGGTGTAGATAAATATCATGAATAGGATAGTACCTATTAAGTTAAAATACAAATGAACCATTGCAGTTCTTTTAGCAGCTTTTGAAGCTCCTACACTGGATAGAATAGAAGTAAAACAAGTTCCTATATTTTGTCCTAAAATAATTGGTATGGTATTAGCATAAGTAGTAAATCCAGTGGTAGATATGGCTTGTACAATTCCTACTGTTGCAGCTGAACTCTGAACAATAACGGTTATTAAAGTACCAGCTAAAACACCTAGTATTGGATTAGTAAGTTGTGTTAAGATAGTTGTTAAAATTGGTAACTCACTAAATTTACTTGCCATTTCTACCATCGTCATAAGCCCTGTAAACAATAAACCTATTCCTATGAAAAGTTGTCCTAAGTTTTTAAAATTCTGTTTTTTCTTTAATTCCATTAATATAAAACCTATTAGCAAGAATAATGGTGCTAAGGTAGCTGGACTAATAAGGGAAAGTATACTGTTTTCATTAAGACTAGCTAATCTTAATATTTGTGCTGTTATAGTGGTTCCTATATTAGCTCCCATAATAATTGGTATCGCATTTTTTAATTTCAGAATTTTAGCATTTACAAATCCTACCACCATTACTGTTGTTGCTGCTGAACTTTGTACAGCAACCGTGATTAATATACCTACTAATAATCCTTTAAATATATTATCAGTCGCCTTTTTTAAAATGGCTTCAAACTTTTTTCCTGCTAATTTTTTTAAATTGGTACTTAGTAAATCCATACCATATATTAATAAAATTAGTCCTCCTACCATTTTTATTATCGTTATTGCTATGTTCATTGTTTCACCTCTAATTTTTAGATCTTTTATTCCTTTTTACTACTATTTCTAATTAGTGCAATAATGGATGACATTAATTGTGAAAATTATATCATATAATACAAATGTTCTCAACCTTTTTAAAGTTTTATTGCCCTCCATTATTTTCCAAGCCAATATCCTTATAATTTCTAGTGAGTTAGGTTATACTATTCCTATATATTATGGAGGTGTTTTTATTGAAATTAACAATATGTGAATTAAGTTATTTAAATGAATTAATTACAAGCTGCGTTAATACTATCACTTGTATGTCATTATTTAAAAATCAGGTAACTGATGAAGAATTAAAATCTTTATTAAATACGCATTTTCCAATCCATGTCGAAGATTATAATAGAAAGGTAGAATTCGTAAAAAATGTTGATACAGCAACTGGTAATCTTAATGTTCCTCAATTAAATACATCTATTTTTACAGAAGATGTAAACGAAATCAAACCAGCAGAACCTGTCACTGTAAATACTAATGTTACAAAATTAACAGATAGGGAAATTGCTCTATCTTACTTCTTAACATTAAAAAGAGCTGGTAAAGAATATGCCATTTCTTCTATGGAAGTTACCAATGCTAATTTAAGACAATTTCTAAAAGATGCTTATACTATGAGCTGTAATCATTCTTATGAAGTTTATGAATGGATGGCAAAAAATAATTATTATCCAATCGTTGTTACAACAGCTGAACAAACTGGTAATATTGCTAGTATTTATAATCCCATTCCTATGGACCAAATATAAAATTTTCTAATCTTTTATATTGACTACTCTCTATTTTTGGATGCAATAATTCTTCTAAATTATTTTTAACAATCAATTCTTCCTTTTTGACTTTTGTCAACTTTTTGATATGATATTCTAATTTAGAAGCCAATACCCTATTCTCTGTTTTCCATACTCCCTCTAACTTTTTAGCAGTATGACTATAGGTATACTTAGCACCATTTACTTTACTAAAATGTTCTTTCATTCTATGTTCTACATCCGTAGTAATACCTGTATATAGCGAGTTATCTTCACATCTTAATATATAAACATAATACATGATTTTCTCCTTTTTGTTTTTTCTTCTCTTTTGCTATATTTTTTCATGGCAAGTTTGTACCTGACTTGCCATCCACTCAAATCTTTCTAAGTTTAGCGATAAAAAATCCTTCAAAGTATTCATTGGGGCACACACATAGAGTGCCTTTTATTTTAGTTGGTAGAAGTGGTATTTCTTCCATTCCTTCTAATGCAATTGGCAAAATCTCAATTCTTTTGTCTTTTAACACTTCTTGAAGGATTCCTTCATTCTCACTTGCTAAAATTGAACAAGTTGAATACACCATTTCTTTTCCTGCTTTTAATAAATTGGTTGCTTTTTTCAAAAGTGCTAATTGAGTTTTAGAGATTTTCTGAATTTGTGTTTCTGTAAAATCTTCTTTTTTGTTTTCTTGTAAATGAAGCGTTCCACTTCCACTACATGGTGCATCTAATAAAATTTGATCAAAAGAAAAGAAATCATCTATTTCTCTGGCATCTTGTGTCATGACATATACTTTTGCTCCTTGCTTTTCTATATTGTATTTCAATCGTTCTGCTCGAATTTTATTTCTTTCACATGCCGTGATATTCGCTTTATTCTTAGTAATAGCTGCTATCTGCGTTGTTTTTCCTCCTGGTGCTGCTGCCATGTCTAATAAATCCATTCCTTCCTTTGGCTGTAGGATGATTGGTGGTAACATGGAGGATAAACTTTGTAAGTATATTTCTCCATTTTTGTATATCTCTAATTTTCTAATTTCTTTTTCTAATACATTTTCTACAATAAAAGCTTCTTTACTCCATTTCACTTTCTTATAGGTTATCTTATTTTCTTCTAATAACTTAGCTATTTTTTCTACACTGCTTTTTAAGGTATTGACTCGAAAAGTGGTTTTTCTTTTAGCATAATAACCTTGTACTATTTTGGGTACGTTTTCTTTTCCATATTGTTCTTCTAGCATTTGTATTAAAATTTCTGGCATATTTTGCCTCCCTGTATAATTCCTTATTTTTCTTTTACCATTTTGTATAATTTCGTATTGATACCTAAACTTATGATGGCAAAAAGCATTAAACAAATCATTACATAGAATAAATCTAATTTCGTTAACATCATTGAGAATATTAAACTAATTGTGGTTTCTCCTATTCTTCTTGACAATTGTAGATAAGAAACTGCTTTTTGCTGTTCTTCTGCTACTGTATTTTTCAATAATAAATCCGTCATATATACATCAACGGAATCTCTTATTAGTAATATTAAATCAAATCCTATTGTCATTAATAAGAATTTAATTAGTATCATTGAATTTAAACAACTACCTATTATACTACAAGCAAATGCTAGGATTGCCATGATAGGAATTATTAAATTGACTTTATCTTTAAATTTTTGATATACCTTTTTAAATAGTATATTTCCTAAAATTCTAGTGATACGTGATGATACTATGATAAGGCTAAAATAGGTTGCAGTTAGTTCTACATCAAAATGTGCTTGAAGATTATATTGTATAAATAACTTACTATCTGTTTGTCCTACACTTATTATACTATACAATAGAGCAAAAGACACAAATATAATTAGAACAATTTTAGAAATTTTTATTTTTTCCTTTTTGCTAAATTGACAACTTTTTGGCATATCTTCTCTAATATCAAACATACAAAATGATAATAAAACACTTATCATACAAATGCCAATACACAAATACATTGGCATATAGTGATTAATAGCAAATATTCCACCTGCTATGAGAGCTATAATTGCTGTTATCACAGAATATATAATTTTAGATTTATTGGATATCTTTAGATAATCATTTTCTTTTTGCAAATAGTCTAAGTTATTTTTTAATATGACATTATCCATTTTTTTGAATAAAAATGATACTGTATATAAAATATGACCAATCATAATAATGGAATAATGATTAGCAAATGTCATTAATATACTACTAATTAATAACATAATGGTTCCAATTCTAATTGATTTTATATTTCCTACTTTTTGGATTATTTTCAATGCTGGTATCTGTAAAATAATGTAAAACAAGTCTGAAAGTGTACCTAAAAAAGATATTTCAGCAGCTGATAATCCTTTTACGATTGTAAAAAATAGTGTATTAATTACAATAAAAAACATTAAATCATCTGATATCCCCATAAAATATGGTATGATTTGATTTGTTAATATAGCCTTTCTTCTCTTTAATTTCTCGCTTTCCATTTGATTCTATTTCACCTCTTTTGTAATCTATGATATTTTATCATACATTGTTAAAAAAGCATATATTTTTATTGCACTTTTCTATTTTTTTCTGTATAATAATACAAAATTAGATAAGGAGTTAATTGGATGGAACACTGGACAGTAGATGATTATAAAAATTTTACAAATGGAAATAAAAGAAATAGCAAATATCGAGCAAATAAAGTATCTATCGATGGTCATACTTTTGACAGTCAAAAAGAAGCGGATTATTATTGTGAATTAAAACTAAGACTACAAGGAAAAGAAATTAATGGCTTTTGTCTACAGCCTACTTTTATTTTAGCACCAAAATTAAAATATAAGGCTGATTTTATCATTTTCCACAAAGATAATTCTACTGAAATTATTGATGTAAAAGGTGTTAAGACAAAAGAATATATTGCTAAAAAAAAGGTTTTTGAAGACAAGTTTAATTTAAAAATAACAGAAATTTAATAATCGAGGACAGAGGAAAAAATCATGGTAATAAAATTTAAGTAAAAAATCAAAAAAATATAAAAGTTTTGATTGAAAGTAATTGAATTAGAAATTATTAATCGATAAGATGGAAATAGTTCATGCTTGACATGAAAGGGAGCCATCTTATCGATTTAAAATTTCTATGAAAATTAGCTTGAACGATAAACTTTTATATTTTTTTGATTTTTTAATATTTTTGTTTCTGCACTATGATTTTTTTCTCTGTCCCCAAATTATCACTTTTATTTTTCTAAAAGCTTTTTAATTTCCTCATTTCTCTTTACCTTTTTCGTCGTTGTCTTAATCAATTCTTGATCTGTTAAGATCATATTTTTAATATATTTATAAGGTGGAAATGTTTTATTAATTTCTTTAATCTTTTGCCAAATGATCTCTTCCAATTCCTCTTGTGTTACATTCGAATATTTTTCCTTAATAACTTCTTCCTCATAAACAATTTTAACAGAAAGTTTTATATCATTTTTATCCTTATTATCTGGCATACCATAAACAATACATTCTTTTACTTCTTCCAAACGATTAATCAAAGTTTCCAACTCATCTGGAAATACCTTTTTACCATTTTTTAAAACAATCATATCTTTTTTTCTACCAGCTAAAAATAAATATCCTGCTTTGTCAAAATAAGCTAAATCACCTGTATAGAACCAACCATCTTTTAATACTTCATTCGTTGCTTCTTCATTTTCATAATAACCAAGCATAATATTAGGTCCTTTTACTCTAATTTCTCCTACTCCTTGTTCATCTTGATTGTAAAGTTCCAATTGTACGTTTTCCATTGGAAAACCAATCGAACCATATTTCATTTTTTTAAAATTTTCAGCAGCTATAACTGGTGATGTTTCTGTTAATCCATATCCTTGTACTACATTAATTCCCAATTCATTAAATCCTTGCGATACTCTTCGATCTAGTGGCGCACCTCCAGAAATTACAAATCGCAAGCTTCCACCTAATTCATTTAAAATTTCTTTAAATAGTTTTTGACGAACATCCACTCCGTAATTTTAATAAGAAATTACTTATTTTTTTAGCAAATGCAACCGTTTTCGTTTTCCCTTTTTTGGCTACTCCTTGCTCTATTCTTTTATATATGGCTTCTACTAATAAAGGAACTCCTACAAAAATAGAAACTTTATATTCTTTTAAATTTTGGGCAATATAACGAAGTCCATCTGGAAATACTGTTTTTACACCAAAAGCAAGCATAACCACCATACAAGTAGATCCAAAAATATGATGGAATGGTAAAAATGCTATATTGGTATCTTCTTTTCTGATATCTTCTACTAACTGCATACTATATACATTAGAAGCAATATTATTTTGAGAAAGCATAACCGCTTTTGACTTTGATGTTGTTCCTGAAGTGAATAGTAATATATTCATCTTATAAGAATCTATTTTAGCATCTATATATTCTCTATTCCCTTTTTCTAAGATTTCTTTTCCTTGCTGTTTTAATTCTGGTATAGACATATATCCTTCTTGATTTGTCATACAAATATAATTTTCTATTTTTGTATTTCCTCTTTTTTTAATTTCTTCGATATTTTCATTATATTTTTCATCAAATACCAAAACATCCGCTTTGCTTCTAACTAAACAACTTTCTAATTCTTCCACTTGTAATTCTTTATCTAATGGAATACTAATCATTCCACCTAATAAATTCGCCAAATGTGTAATGACCCATTCATAACGATTTCTTCCCACAATAGCTACTCTTTTATTTTGATAACCTAAGTCATAAAATTTTGTTCCTAGCTGATTAACCTCTTCTAATAATTGTGTATAACTTATACTTTCATACGAAATGTCTTTTTCCTTTTTGTGTTTTATGACAAAAGCTGCTTTTTTATTATATTTTTTTACGGCATCATAGATAAGGTCTTTAAGATTTTCAAATTCTTTTGCTTCAAAATATTTTTCTCTTTCCATAATTTTACCCCTTTATCTAGTATTGATTACTAGATTATCATACATCAAATATGTTGTCAAGTGGTTGACTAAGGGGTCTAATCGTGTTATGATAAGTATTATGAGGTGATTCGGAATGAATTCAGAAATTGAAAATTTTCATTTGCCTAGATGGCATGAACTTCCTAATATAGATTTATATATCGACCAATTAGTTTGCTTTTTAGAACAATATTTGGCTGGCTATATTAAAAATGATAATGAAAAAGAAGAAAAGATTATAACCAAAACAATGATTAATAACTATGTAAAACACAGTGCCATAAAACCACCCATCAACAAAAAATATAATAAAGAACATATTGCTTCTTTGTTTGTTATTTTTGTTTTAAAAGAAGTTTATAGTATAAATGATATTAAACGATTGATTGCTTTAGCCATTCAAACCTCTCCTATTGAACAGGCCTATGACCGCTTCTGCTCTGAATTGGAAAAAGCTATTCGCATTGTTTTTGCTGAAAAAAATTATATTAAAAATAGCAAACTTTCTCAAGAACAATACATTCTTAGAAATGTAGTTCAATCATTTGCTAATAAGTTATATGTACAAAAAATATATTTAAAAAAATAATTTGCTTTATCTTGGACTAACTCTTTATCCGAATTCATCAATGCTAAGATATTATTAAGAGAAGTTTTTGTTCAATAACCAAAAGAGGGTTTCCTATAATAGGGAACCCTCTTTGCTTGCTTATATTTCTCCATATCCTTTTTCGATCACAGACTCTTCAATCTCATTAACACGTTTCATAATAGAAATCATTAATTTCGTAAAAATTGGCTTCATATTTTTAACATTCATATCCATACCCTTTGCATCACAGGCATCTTTTAACTGTAAATATTCACTTTTTAAAATAGGTAACATAGATAAAGAAATACAAACTAATAATTCGATATCATCTGGATTAACTTTTATTAACTTCAATGGCATGCAAAAACTCTTTATCGTTGAAGCTATTTCCCTTACTGTAGTAGTTTTTGAATAAATAAAAGTAATATTACAAACCAATATTAATTTGATAGCAACCAAAATCGCATATTCATAATGAGACAAAATGCAATTAATCGCTACTGTTAACAAAATAAAAGGTAGTAATTTCACTGTATTTTCTACCACTGCTGTTATTTTTACTTTAAACAGTAGCATTGCTAAAATATTGATTACCAGTACTGCTACTAGCAAAGCAGCATGACTGATAAAAAATATAAAAGTAGCATATAGGATAAAAATTAAAAATAAAATTATGTTTCTCATCGTTTTACAATTTCCTTTAATTGATTGACTAATTCATCTATCGAATAATTTGTTACCTTGATTTCAATTCCTTCTTGTTTTAACTTTCGTATCATTTCCAGTATCATTGGAATTTTAATATCATATTGTTCAAATACATCCAATTTATTTAACAATTCTTCTTTTCTTATTTCTTCTGCTATTTGGCCATCGTTTAATATCATAATTCGATCCGCCAACAACATTTCTTCTGCCATATTGGTTATTAATACTATGGTATAGCCTTCTTTTTTCAAATTTTCTATAATTTGATAAATTTCTTCTTTTCCTTTACTATCAATCATGGTAGTTGGTTCATCCAATACAATGTATTTTGGTTGTTTAGCAAGAACCTCACCAATCATAATTCTTTGTTTTTGCCCTAACGATAATTCATATAAATCCTCTTGTCTTTTATCTTTCATGTTTACTTGTTCTAAAGAATTTTCAATACGTGTTTTTATCTCTTCTTTGTCCAATCCCTTCAAGGCAAAAGATACCTCATCTTGTATGTTGTTAAAAATAATCTGATTTTCGGGATTTTGAAATACAATGCCTATCTTTTTACGAATTTCTTTTTTATTTTTTTTATCAGCCATATCTAAATTATCTATTAAAATTTTCCCCGATTTTGGTTTCATAATTCCTGAAATCAGTTTCCCTAAAGTCGATTTCCCAGAACCATTCTTTCCCATAATAACAACCGTTTCTTTTTCTTGAATATCTAAATTAATAGGTTTTAATATTTCTTTCCCTTTTATATAATGATAACTTACCTCTTTAATACTAATCATTTTCGCCTCTTAAATATTGATTAAATGGTTTTCTCAATACTCTTTCCAAAAAGATCATCATCATAATTTTAATTGGTACCATCACTAATTCTTTAACAATTCTGGAAGCCATCAATACCATAAATGCTTTCCCTGTGGTAATACTTAGCCATAAAGTATTTAAACCAATATTAGCAATTACAGTAACCAATATAACTGCTAATATCATTCTTAATACAAATTGTTTGTCTGTATAAGTATCCTCTTCTTTTTTATATAACAAAAATCCATAAATTGCTGCTGCAACTGCTGTTGTAATAGTATATCCTATAAAAAACGATCCAAAAGGAAATAAAGTAGCTCCTATTAAATCAGCAAGTACATTAATTAAAATTGACCACTTTGGACCTAGCCATATAGCACATAATATGCTTGGTATAAAAGCAAATCCTATGGTTACAATTGGTGTTTTTATAGATAAAAACCTTGATAATATAATAATCATAGCTAGCAATAATGCTGCTAATATAATTTTTTTATTTTTTGACATTTTAAACTCAATCCTTTACTCTTACTATTTTCTAAGTTTATTATTTCATTTTTTCTTTTATACGAACTAACGTATTTAAAGCATCAATGGGAGTCAGCTCATTCAAATTAATCTTGTCCACCTCATGAGCAATCTCTGCTAACTTATAATTATACATATCAAACTGACCATCTACTTGTTTCTTCTGTTGCTTATCCTGTTTTTGACCTGTCAAAATATTTTTTCTTTCTAAAGAACGTAAAATTTCATCTGCTTTTTGTGTTACTGTTTTAGGAACACCAGCCAAACGAGCAACATGAATTCCATAGCTTTCATCTGTTCCACCTCTTACGATTTTTCGCAAGAATATAATGTCTTCTCCTTTTTCTTTTACGGCAATCGAATAATTTTTAATTCCTTCCAATTTATCTTCTAATTCGGTTAATTCATGATAATGGGTAGCAAATAAGGTTTTCGCTCCACACTTTTCATTATCTGCAATAAATTCTGCCACTGCCCAAGCAATCGATAAACCATCATATGTAGAAGTTCCTCTTCCTATTTCATCTAAAATAACTAAACTATTGTTAGTTGCTTCTTTTAAAATAGTGGCTACTTCCATCATTTCTACCATGAAGGTACTTTGTCCCATGCTTAAATCATCGGATGCTCCCACTCTTGTGAAAATCTTGTCAACCACTCCAATTTTAGCATTTTCTGCTGGTACAAAACTTCCTACTTGTGCCATTAAAGTAATTAAGGCTACTTGTCGCATGTAAGTAGATTTACCCGCCATATTAGGTCCTGTAATGATAGATAATCGATTATCTTGTTGGTCTAAATGCGTATCATTTTCTACAAAACTTCCTGGTCCTAGTATCTTTTCTATGACTGGATGTCTTCCCTTTTGGATCGCAATCGTTCCTGAACTATTTACCTCTGGCATGCAATAGTTCATATCTTCTGCCACTTCTGCAAAAGATGTTAAAACATCTAAATTAGACACTACTTCACTACTCTTTTGCAGTCTTTTTACATTTTTTGCAATGTTATCTCTTATTTGGACAAAAGCTTCATATTCCAAATTTACTACTTTTTCTTCGGCTCCTAATATTTGATTTTCTAAATTTTTTAATTCTTCTGTGATGTATCTTTCAGCATTGGTTAATGTTTGCTTTCTAACATATCTATCTGGTACTTGGCTTAAATAAGATTTTGTAACTTCAATGAAATATCCAAATACTTTATTAAAACCTATTTTTAAGTTTTTGATACCTGTTTTTTCTCTTTCGTCTAATTCTAATTGAACTAACCAATTCTTTCCTTCTGTTTGTGCGGTTTTTAACGTATCAATTTCTTCATCATATCCTAATTTGATAATACCGCCTTCTTTAATTGTCATTGGTGGTTCCTCCATAATGGCACCTTCAATTAGTTGGTAAATATCTTGTAATTCATCTAAATTTTCTGCTAAATCTTTTAGTAAGTCTGTTTTACAGTTAGCTAAATTTCTTTTTAGCTCTGGTAATTTTAATAAAGAATTTTTTAAAGTTATCATATCTCTAGCATTCGCATTTCCATAAGCCATTTTACCTGCTAGACGTTCTATGTCATATACTTTTTTTAGATTTTCTGTTATATCTCCTCTTAGCATGACATCCTCTTTCAATTCTTTTACAGCATTTAGTCTTCGATTAATTTCTAAAACATCTACAAGTGGATCACTTAACCATCTTCTTAAACACCTTCCTCCCATTGAAGTAGATGTTTTATCTAATACCCATAATAATGTTCCTTTCTTGGATTTATCTCTTAATTTTTCTGTTATTTCTAAATTTCTTCTGGCGTTAATGTCTAATGCCATATACCTAGACAATGAATATACTATTATTTTGTTAATATGATCTAAAGTTGTTTTCTGTGTTTGTTCCATATATTCTACTAATGCATGAATGGCACTAATAGCTAAAGTTCTATCTACAAAATTTTCTATTTTTTTATCGGTATTATCAACAATGTTAAATCTTAGTTCTAAGTTTTCTACTTCACTGGTAAAAAATTTGTCATTGAATTTTGTAATATAGATATTCTCAAATCTTTCTTTTATTTTGTCAATTTCCTCTGCACAGTCTGCCATCATGGAATTCACAACTAATTCCGATGGCGTATATCTTGCAATTTCATCTAATAACATAGGAAAATTATTGTTATCTTTAATTTCTGCTGAATAAAATTCTCCTGTTGATATGTCACATACACTGATTCCAAAATAGATACCAGATTTAAAAACAGACATGATATAATTGTTTTTTCTTTCCTCTAACATATTACTTTCTACGACTGTTCCTGGCGTTACAACACGAACTACTCCTCTTTTAACAATTCCCTTTGTCTCTTTTGGGTCTTCTAATTGCTCACAAATAGCTACCTTATATCCTTTGTTTACTAATTTAGCTATATACATTTCTGCTGCATGATGTGGCACTCCTGCCATTGGTGCTCTTTCTTCTTGTCCACATTCTTTCCCTGTTAACGTTATTTCTAGCTCTCTTGCTACTAATATAGCATCATCAAAGAACATTTCGTAAAAGTCTCCTAGTCGATAAAATAGGATACAGTCTTTGTATTCTTCTTTGGTTTCAAGATATTTTTGCATCATTGGTGAGTATTCTGCCATCTATATTTCTCCTTTCAAATACCACATATGTTCTGAAATAATTTTTAAATCCATGATTTTTCCAATCAAATTTTTATCCCCTTTAAAAATAACTACCTTATTGCTATCTGTTCTTCCTGTTAGTAAGTCTTTATTATTTTTGCTTTCCCCTTCTACTAGAACTTTTTGTATGGTTCCTACATATTTTTGATTATTTTCTGCTATTTGACTTTCCACCAAAGCTTTTAATCGTTCAAATCTTTTATGTTTTTCTTGTTCTGGCACTTGATTTTCCATTTTATCACCTGGTGTTCCCACTCTTCTTGAATAAATAAACATATAAACTTGTTCAAATTTCACTTTTCTTACCACATCTAAAGTATCTTCAAATTCTTCCTCCGTTTCTCCTGGAAAACCAACAATAATGTCAGTTGATAAGGTTAAGTTTGATATCTTTTCTTTCATTTTTTCTACTAAATCCAAATATTGTTCTTTGGTATATTTTCGATTCATTTCTTTTAACACTCTACTATTCCCTGATTGTAATGGCAAATGTACTAATTTACATACTTTATCACAACTACTAATGGCTTCCATTACATCTTCTGTAAAATCTTTTGGATGGGGCGAAATAAAACGTATTCTTTGAATTCCCTCTATCTTATTAATGGCTTTTAATAGAGTGGCAAAAGAATTAATTCCTTCATATGGTTCAAATTCAATTCCTTTTTCTTTTTCTACTTTTAAATAGGAATTAACATTTTGACCTAATAAAGTAATTTCTTGATATCCTTGTTTGGCTAATTCTTTTACTTCATTCATGATATCTCTCGGTTGTCTACTTCTTTCTCTTCCTCGAACATAAGGCACAATACAATAACTACAAAAATTATTGCATCCATTCATAATGGTAACAGAAGCCTTGCTATGGCTGTCTCTTTTAATTGGTAATCCTTCATAAATTTTTCCTTCAATATCAATAATATCTTCTAACTTTCTTTTTTCTTCTAATGTTCTACATAAATTTTCTGGGAATTTGTGTAAAGTATGTGTTCCAAATAAAATATCGACAAAAGGATAACTTTCTTTGATTTTGTCTGTGATGTGTTTTTCTTGCATCATACAGCCACCAATCGCAATAATAATGCCTTTTTCCTCTTTTAATCTTTTTAGCTCTCCTAATTTTCCAAAAAGTTTATCTTCTGCATTTTCTCTAACACAACAAGTATTAAATAATGCCAAATCTGCCTCTTTTTGGTTTTCTGTCTTTTCGTATCCCATTTTTTCTAACATACCACATAACTTTTCAGAATCATTTTCATTTAATTGACATCCCATTGTTAAAATGGTATATTTTAATATTCTATTTTGATTTATTTTTTTTACTTTTTCTATGTATTGTTCTTGTAATTTTATCTCATTTGATGTACTCACTTTATCCCTCCATTATACTTGCTTATTTTATTACATTTTTCTACATTTTGCAAGGAATTTGTTGTAGTTTTTTGATTTCATGGTATAATATATTGGTAAGTTACTCAATCTTATGATTCTAAGGTTAATTTATATTAACTTAAATAATTATAGAGACAATTCTTAGAAAGGAAAAGCGATGAGAAAATTTGATTCTTTATTAAAAACCAATAAAAGTAAAAGAACCTATCAGTATGACTACACCCAATTATACAAAAAAGGACGTTTTGCAACTACAGTCGATTATAACTATTTCGAAAATTTATACATCTTAGAACTTTTAGAGAATAATAAAAAGAAAAAATATAATGAAGACTTAATTTCTTTATGGGGAAAATTAGATATAAGAAGTTATATTGATTATGACTTAGGAAACACTATTAATTTATATTTTGTAGATGGATTTGAGCGTATTCCTGTTAAAAAATTACCAGATTATAATTTTATGCATGAAGATAGCCGAAAAATGAATCTTTTAGATATTAAATATAGTAAACGTCTTATGATAGAAAATATAGAATTGGAAAATTTATATTTAGCTACTTATGAAATCTTGGATACAAATCATAACTTTAGACCTTATGTTTTACTTTTTATAAAAGACGAACAAAATAATTTTACAGAAATTGGCTATGGCTATGATTCTAATGATAATGGAAATGTTGAATTGTTTATGCAATCTTTTAATTATCCGCTATTCCTCACCCCTAAAGGGACTATCCTTTTACCTTTAACCAATAAAAAAATCAAGTTAGCTATTTATGATTATATTACAGATGGGGATATTCAAAAAATACAAAAATAAAATATTTTGAAATAAATAAATCGGGCTGAGAAAATTCAGCCCACTTTTGATTTTATTACGCAAGACCGTATTTTTTCTTAAATTTATCTGCTCTACCACCAACTGTTTCTTGTCTTAAATTACCTGTCCAGTATGGATGACATTTTGAGCATACGTCTACTTTTAAATCTTTTTTGGTTGATCCAACTTCTAAAACATTACCACATGCACATGTGATTGTTGTTTGATTATAATTTGGATGGATTCCTTCTTTCATTCCCAGTTCACCTCTTTCTCGTGTTAAAATAATTTGACTGTTTTTTATATTAACATATTTTTTTCCATTTTTCAAGTATTATTTTTGATTTTCTTCATTTTGTTGTTCTTCATTCATATATTGAGCAGAATAAAGCATTTCTTTATTGATTGAGAGTTTATGAATTAATTTGCCCATCACATTAAAAATACAAGCTACAATCAAAATAATCATTCCTATTCTTTTCCAATATCTTTTTAACATGATTTTTCTCCTTTTTAAAATAAAATAATACTACACCATTAATTATACTTTTATTTTTTAAAAATGTCAATAATTTCATACAATTTTGGTTACACTATCTTTGGTGATTTAAAATGAATAAAAAAAGTTGGATGCTAATAGCACTTATAGTAGGTGCCATATTAATAGGAAGTGGTATTTTCTTTTACTTCAGAAATACGAATTCTTCTAATAAAGAAAATAATTATGAAGCAAATCGAACCTCTGCTACGAATACTACAAATGAAGCAGGAGAAAACACTTCTAACCCAGAATCTGAAAATTCTGAGACCAATTCTACTAATGAAGTAAGACAAGGGATAGCAGAGGCTGAAAATACGACTCCTCCTGTTACAGAAGAACAAATTGCTACTTTTACAACCAAAATATATTCGAGTGACTCTGCTCGTCAAAATAATATTTCTATTACTTGTAATACTTTAAATGGAACAATTGTAAAAAATGGCGAAACTTTCTCTTTTTGTGGTACCGTAGGTCAAGCTTCTACTAGCAAAGGCTATCAAAAAGCGGATATCTTCGATAAAAATGGGAATAAGAAAAAAGGATTAGGTGGACGGAAATTGCCAAATCAGTTCGACTCTTTATAATGCTGTTCTAGCGGTTCCTAGTTTAGTAGTTACCGAAAGACATGCTCATAGCAATAAAGTTCCTTATATTCAAAAAGGAAAAGATGCTGCTGTTGCTTATGGTAGTTATGATTTAAAATTTAGAAATGATGCTGGCTATGATGTTAAAATATTGGCTTCTACCGATGGAGCTAATGTTACAACAACTTTAGTTTCTATTAAATAGTTTAAGAAAGATACTCCCTTACCAAGAGAGTATTTTTCTTAAACTATAAAAAGCAAATTCACCAATTAACTTCTCAATAAATCAATCCAAGAATAAATTACTTTTTTTGACATCGAAAATAAATTAATTTTCTCCACATCATTTTTAGCAACAATATCAACAGTAGACAATATTTGGCCATTTAAAGAAAAGGAAACTTCCCCTAATTTTTGACCTGCTGAAATAGGTGCTGTTACTGTATCATCTAAAGTCAGATTTTGTTCCATATTTTTGTCTTTTCCTTTTTCAATTAAAGTACCTGCATTATCAGACAAAATGGCATCTACATTAGCACGAACCCCTTTATTCACCGAAATTGATTTCACAACTTCTTCTTTTTTCCAAATTGTTTAAAACCAAAAGTACTAAAACCATAATCTAATAATTTTTGTGCTTCTGCAAAACGAACTTTAGTAGATGGTGCTTTCATAATAACAGCAATCAAAGATAAATCATCACGTGTTGCACTTGCTGATAAATTATATAAAGCCAATCCCGTAGAACCAGTCTTTAATCCTGTTGTTCCCTTATAACTTCGAATTAGTTTATTCGTATTGGTAAGTTCTGATTTTCCATCACGCAAACTATCTGTCCAAATAGTCGTATATTTGGTTATTTGTGGATGATGATTCAACAATTCTTTAGACATTAAAGCAATATCATAACTAGAAGTAACATGGCCATCTTCATCTAATCCATGACAATTTTTAAAAGTAGTATCCTTCATTCCTAATTCTTTTGCTTTATCATTCATCATTTGGACAAACGCTTCTTCTGAACCTCCAATGTGTTCTGCCATAGCTACCACACAATCATTAGCAGAGGCTACACAAATAGCCTTTAACATTTCATCGACTGTTAAGGTTTCTCTCGGATCTAACCAAATTTGTGAACCGCCCATAGAAGCTGCATTTTCGCTACAAGGAATCGCATCACTTAATGTAACACTACCATTATCAATTGCCTCCATAATCAATAAAATGCTCATTACTTTTGTAACAGAAGCTGGACGCAATGGTTCATGTGCATTATGTTCATATAAAACTTGCCCTGTGGTCTGTTCAATCAAAATGGCTGATGCTGATTCTAGGTTTAAGGAATTATTATTTACTTCTTCCTCCGCATTGGTAGCAATCGTATTGTTTAGAGATTCCATTGTGTTCTCTTTCTTGCTATCATCTGTATTACTTTTCGTATTTACAGAATTTGAACTACTTGACCATACATAAGCGGTTTCTTCTGCAAAACAAGGTAAGGTAAAAGCAAAAATAAATATAAAAATAAGAAAAAAAGAAATTAGTAATTGTAATCTACGCATATAAATCCCTCCATTTGTTACTATCATAGTATTCACTTTAAAAAGTGAATATGCGTATATGTAGTACGTCTTATAATGGAAGGATTTGTTAATTGGTCTATTTATTAAAAAGAAATATATTTGTAAACGGCTTCTGCAAAACCGCTATCATCCACACTTTTAGCAGTTGTATAAGTAGCTACTTTTTTTACATCATCATAGGCATTTGCCACAGCAACGCCAATACCAGAATTTTGTATCATATCAATATCATTTAGATTATCCCCAATGGCCATAACCTCAGAAGAAGAAATTTCTAAATATTTCGAAAGAATTTCTAAGGCCTCTTTTTTATTGGTTTTATTAGGTGTAATATCTAAATATTCGTATTCTTTATTGATAATTCTATCTTTATATTCTTTTGCTTTTTCAATTCTATAAATCGTTAAATTCATTTTAGCATCTAATTCTCTTTTTAAATTTTCTACACTAGAAGGACTTGAGATGATTAATTTAAAAACTGTCGGATTTTCCTTTTTTATATATTTTTCGATACTAGGAACTATTTTAAAATTCAAATCATTATGAAATAGACTATCTTTTAAAATAAAATTTCTTAAATCCATATACATTAATTTAGGCGTTATAACCTCATTTTCTGTATATAGATGAATATGTAGATTTTCTTTCTTAGCAATGGCAATACATGTATTTACTTCTTCTGTTGTTAATGTTTTTCGAAAAATTTCTTTTCCTGTTTTTAAATCAACAATTTGATTTCCATTGCCAAAAATCCCATAACTTGCGTGTAAATCTTCACAAAATCTTTTAACCATAGCATAAGGCTTTCCTGTACATATGGTAAAATTAATGTTAGATTGCATCATATCATTTATAGCTTTCCTATTTTGCGTTGATACAATATTATTTTCTCCTATGATAGTTCCATCAATATCACTTGCTACTAAACGTATCATTTCTTTCCTCACATTTCTTATGATTGAGTTTTTATTTTCCAGTTTTATAAATTTGTTCCATTATATCATTTATATTTCTTTTTGTGAACCATTTATTTCTTATTTATAAAAACATCAAAAAAGAACATCTTATGGATGCTCTTTTCAAAATTATTCATCTTCCATTGTCTCATCATATTCAAATTCATACGTAATTTCTTCTTTTGGCACTTTTTTACTCTTTTTAACCTTTTCTACCTCTTTTTCAATTTTATCTTCAATAGCTTTCTTATCCTCTTCTTCTTTTTTCATGCTCTTATTATGTTTATTTTGCATTTCTTTTAATATTTTCTGTGTTTCTTCCTTTCGATTTTGCATGCAACGATTCATAATGGTATTTGTCTTTTCAATTAAATCTGGCACATAGTCTAATAACTTATCCAAAGATGATGAATGATTCACTGGCATTAATTTTACATTATTAGATTGAATTACTAAAAAGGCAATTGGATTAATGGTTACACCGGCTCCACTTCCACCACCAAATGGTAATCGATATTGAATCGCCTCTTCTTTATCCCTTTTGGTATATTCATCAATTGTCTCTCCTTTAAATTCGCTACCTCCTGCTGCAAACCCAAATGATACTTTTGATATAGGAATAATAACAATATTATTAGAAGTTTCAATTGGTTCTCCAATGATAGTATTAACATCTATCATATCTTGAATACTATTCATAGCTGTAATCATAAGCCCCTCTATTGGATGTTCGCTCATATTCCTTCACTCCTTTTTTCTCTTTTTTCATAAAAATATAAATGATATTTATAATATGTCTCATTTTGACTTCAAATATACCCGAAATAGACAGATTTACCAAATTTTGATTTTGATAAATGGGATGAATGATAAAAATTTGATTTTCAAATTTTTTAACCGTTTTACGCAGTAGAATAGCAATTGCTGTACTAATCGCTGGAACAATAATCGAAGTCAAACTGGCATTTTCAGTCCCCATATCAATGTGCAAATTAATATTCCTAATTTGCATCTTTAACCTTTTTATAACATCCCATATTTCTTTATCAAAAGATGGCCTTTTTTCTAAAATAGTAAAATCAATATTTTTGATCTTTTCTTTTAATTTCATTTTTTCCAATTTGGTTTTGTTTAAATTAATTTTTAAGATGGGAATAACTCCTAAAGAATACAATTTAATATTTATTTCATAATCTTTATTGATGTGTCTTTGTGTTTGTGAACTAAATCTAAAATTAGTAATTTCTATTCTTATTTTTGAAAAGAATAAAATGATACCTAACAAGATAATAGCTAATAATAAAAAAAGAAAAACCAATCGTTCCGCCTCCTTTTGAAGCTTTCTATTAGTTTTTCCATTTTTTTCTTTTTTAAACCTACCTTAACTTATTTTTTTGGATTTTTCTACGGTAATGTCTCCAAATAACTCTTTTTGCCATGTTTCTACCTTACTTCTTCTGGATAGTTCCAATAGTCCAGAAAAAGCGGTAACTACTTCTTGTCTATTATGTTGTTTAATAGAGAATAATTTATTAAAAACAAATCGTTTTTGTTTTACCAAAACTTTGAACATTTCTTTTACTTTGCTAGCTACTGTATAATTATCAGTAATTGCTATTTTCTCTATATTCTTTGCATTTTGATTTAATTTCACACTATTTCTTTCTATCAGTTTTTTGTAAATGTCAGGCATTAAATTTTTATCATAATCTTTTTCTAATTTCTGTTTTGGTAAGGTGATTTCTTCTTGTACTTTAAAATATCTTCTTGAAAAATCTGCGTAGTTCTTTTTTAATACCTTACTAATTTCTTTGAATTTCTTATATTCAATAATCCTACGAATTAGCTCTTCTTCTGTTATTTCTTCCTCTTCCTCTTCTTGTTTTGGTAATAGATTTTTAGATTTTAGATATAACAAAGTAGAAGCCATGACTAAAAATTCACTTGCAATTTCTAAATTTAGCTTTTCTTGTTCTTTTAAATATTCAACATATTGGTCTGTAATTTCGCTTAAGTGAATGTCATAAATATTCATTTTGTTTTTGTCTATTAAATGACATAGTAAATCTAATGGTCCTTCAAAGTTGTCTATTTTGATTGCATATTTTTTAGTTTCTAACGTTAATATTGCCATTTTTCTTGCTCCTTTGTAGTATTTATTCGTTTTCTTCCATTGCTCTGTTTATATTTTCTGATTGATAACCTTTTTTTAATAAATATTGTTTTATTTCTGATTGTTCCATTGTTGTTGCTTTTTTATATAAAATATTTCTTGCTGATTTTATTTCATATTCTTGTAATTCTTCCTTGTTTTCATAGATATAATTTTCTATATCCGTCTTATTTAATCCTTTCGCCATTAATTTATATTGTATTTCTTTTATGGACAAACTTTTTAATAGCATAAAGTTATTTACAGTCTTATTTATAAATTCATTATCATCAATATATTTTGCTTCTTTTAAATATTCAATAATATCATCCAACATGTTTTCATCTATTGTGTTTGAGAATTTTCTTCGTATTTCTTGTTCTGTTCTTTTTTTATATAGTATATATTTTAAGACTTTGGTCTTTTCTTTATCAAATTCTTCCGCTGTATACATGGTTGATTCCTTTCTTTTTTCCCATTCTACTACAAATACTAAAAAATAGCAAGATAATTATTTTTTAAGCTTCACTTTCAACTATAAGGTTTCATTCTTGAAGAAAATAAGTTACATTTTATTCCCTCTATATTGATTATATCATTAAATATTACGTTATCAGCAATTTTAAAATCAGAAAATCCAATTTAATCAATATAAATTGGATTTTCTGATTATGGAGTTCCTATTTAGAAATTATTTGTTAAAAAATTTTAAAGCTTTCACCTCTTCCTTTACAGCTTGAACATCTGTCATATTTTCTCATAAAGGGGTCATATATTTTACCTTTTCCATCGCATATACCACAAGTTTCAATAATATTTAGGTTCCTTAATCTTTTTCTTTCTGCTTCTTCTGCCCCTCCGAATCTCTTGTAGCTGTTATCCTGCATGCTGTACTCCTTTCCTTACACTAAAGATTATTCTTAACATATAAATTTTATCATAAATTATGTAACTCGTCAACTCATAGTTTTAAATCTATAACTATATTCTATCAATGATTGTAATACTTTTCAAAAATTCATATTTTGTATTTCAGTTAATTCCATGCTTTTTATTCTTCTATATCATCCTCTTCACTACTTGGTAATTCTTCGCCAAGACTTTGTTCAAATGCTTTGGCAAAGTCTTCTCGTACTTTTTCTTCTACTTCTTCCAAAATATCTGGATTCTCTTTTAAATATTTCTTAACATTTTCTCTACCTTGTCCGATTCTTTCTCCATTATAGCTAAACCAAGAACCAGCTTTTTCGATAATATCTAAATTAACAGCCATATCTAAAATATTACCAGCTTTTGAAATTCCTTCACCATAAACGACATCAAATTCAGCTTCTCTAAATGGCGGTGCTACTTTATTTTTTACCACTTTAACACGTACACGACTACCTTTAAATTCGCCATCTTGTTTGATATTTTCTATTTTTCTAATATCCATTCTAACAGAAGCATAAAATTTTAAAGCTCTACCTCCTGTTGTGGTTTCTGGATTTCCAAACATCACACCTATTTTTTCTCTTAATTGGTTGATAAAAATTAAAACGGTTTTTGTTTTATTTAATGCCCCTGCTAATTTTCTTAATGCTTGTGACATTAGTCTTGCTTGTAGTCCCATATGAGAATCTCCCATATCACCATCAATTTCAGCTTTTGGAACTAAGGCTGCAACAGAGTCCACAACAATAACGTCTAAAGCTCCACTTCTTACTAAACTTTCTGTAATTTCTAATGCTTGTTCTCCTGTATCTGGTTGAGATACAATTAAATTATCAATATCCACACCTAATTTTTTAGCATAAACAGGATCTAAAGCATGTTCTGCATCAATGAATGCTGCTTCTCCACCCATTTTTTGTGCTTCTGCTACCACATGTAAGGCTAATGTCGTTTTACCAGAAGATTCTGGACCATAAACTTCTATAATTCTACCTCTTGGAACCCCTCCTATTCCTAATGCAATATCAAGACTTAAGGCTCCTGTTGGTATGGCTTCTATTTCCATTGCTTTGAACTCTCCGAAGTTTCATAACAGACCCTTTACCAAATTGTTTTTCTATTTGACTCATTGCCATTTCTAATGCTTTCTTTTTTTCTGTATTTTCTCCCATTATTTTTCCTCCTTATTTTTGAACTTTTGTTTGATATCTCTTATTATATACCAAAAATATGTTTTGTCAATACTTTTCTTATATTTTTTTATTTTATTTGTACCATCCTTCTATTCCATAATATAGATAGAACCAATTGGGATTAATTTCTCCTACTAATCCTGAATTATAGGCAACTATATATTTATTGTTATATAAACTAATATAAGGAACATCCGTCTTATAAATTTCAGCAAGTCTTGCATATTTTTCTTTTAAAATATTATTATCCGTAGTATTTTTAACTTCGTTCATTATATTACTTACTTCTTCATTACTATAATTAGCTATATTTCCTTCTCCTAAATAAGTCTTAAGATTTGGGCTTGGAGAAAGCGTCATACTAGCTAATACCATATCATAGTTTTTACTGTTAATGCTATTGTCATATTGATCCTCTGATGCTTGCACAATATTGATTCCAATTCCCTGACTTTCTAATTGTTGCTTGATATTCTCAGCAACTAATACTTTCGAAGAATCGTTTGCTTTTACTAATAAATTTAAAGCTAGTCTTTGTGTTTTATAGTTTTCTGTTTTTTGCCAACTGCCAGAACGATAACTCCATCCATTATCTGCTAAAATTTGTTTTCCTTGTTCCACATTATAGCCACTACTTGCTTCTTGTCCTTGTCCTAACCAACTTCCATAATCTAAAGGAAAACTACTGGTAAAACATTTACTATTAAATACACTAGAAACAATATTTTCTTTGTCAATGGAATAGGCAATTGCTTTTCTTACTTCTTGTCTTGCTAAGAAATTATTTTGTGTATTAAGTGCCAAAAAAGTATGTTCTCTTCCTTTTAATTCTTTTGTACTATAGCCTATACTTCCTATGTATTCTTGCAGATTGTCATTTGTCGTTGAAATTAAGTCAATATTTCCTATTTTAAAACTATTATATAATTCTCCAATCGATGAATATAAATTGACTGTGATTTTTTCAATGGT
>CAOJRU010000008.1 GCA_948442365.1 uncultured Clostridium sp. | reverse complement strand
CATATTTTTCAGATTCTATATCTTCTCTTGATTTTCTTAAATATATTGCATATGTGCCATCTTGCACATTTCCTCCTTTCCTTGTAATTTGTCTTTAACTTGAAATTAATTATATCTGTAATCGCAACAAATTACAACAAAGAAGGATTTATTTTTTTTATTAAATTAATAATAACATTATCTATATATTCTTTTTGATTAGTTGTATTTTCTACAATGCAGTCATCGTGAAATTTTATCTTTGTATTTTCAATAGTATATTCTTCTATCAACATATACATCGCCTCTTTTAAATTTATGAGAAAAACATAAAAAAATACCCAAGACAGGCTTGTCTTGAGCAAATTTATATTTTTCTATGCTAACATTATATGATGTGCAATTTATAAAATCAATTCCCTTTTATTTCCCTTTTTTCTAAAATTATTCAGTAATTAATTTCAGTAGATATATTTTAACTTACATGCCATGTGGAATGTTGCTCGGTGCTATATCTAAAGAATTGTTTGTAAAATCACTTTCTTTTTTTAGACTTTTATGTTAAAATGATAGCAAAATAAATAATTGGAGATGAGAGTTAAATGGAAAAAATTATAGTTTTGGGAACAGGAACAGCAAGTGTTATAGAGAATTTTAATACTTGTTTTGTATTGGAAAATAGTAATAAAGAATATTTATTAGTAGATACAGGTGGAGGAAATAGAATATTAGGACAATTTAAAAAGGCAAATATAGATTTAACTAAAATCCATAATATATTTATATCACACAAACATATTGACCATTTATTTGGTATGTTATGGATATATAGATTTGTAGATTTAGCAATGCAAAAAGGTACTTATGAAGGAGTTTTAAATATTTATTGTCATGATGAAGTAGCAAAAATTATAAGAGAACAAATACATACTTTGTTAAGAAAGAGTCAACAACAATTTATAGATAAGAGAATCTTTATTAATATTGTAAATAATCATGAGAAAGTTAAAATTTTAAATTATGAATTAGAATTTTTAGATATTATTTCAAAAAGTGATAAACAATATGGATTTAAGACAACATTAAATAATGGAAAAACACTTGCTTTTTTAGGAGATGAACCATTAGATGAAAAATTATATAATGATGTAAAAAATATAGATTATTTGTTACATGAAGCATTTTGTTTAGAAACTGAATCAGATAAATATAAACCAAGAGAGAAGAATCATGATACAGTACAATCTGCAAGTATAAAAGCACAAAATATAGGTGCAAAAAATTTAGTATTATGGCATACACAGGAGAATTTAGGAAAAGATAGAAAAGGTTGTTATATAAAAGAAGCTAAAGAGAATTTTACAGGAAATGTATATGTTCCAAATGATTTTGAAGAAATAATTTTATAGGAGAAGATAATGGATAGTTATGTTAAAAAATTTCCTAAAACATCAGATTTTGAATGTAATAATTTTTTTAAAGGTTATTATTTAAGTGATGGAAAATTGGGAATAGAAGTAGATTATATAGATATGATGACAGGACATGAGTTTTATCAAACAGAATCTGAAAGCATACATATATATTACATATTAGAAGGAAACGGAAAAGCTAATATTAATGATACAATATATGATATAGAAAGTGGAGATACTATTGAAATTCCAGTAAATACAGAATTTGCATTTAAAGGAAAGTTGAAAATGATAGAGATTATGAATCCACCATTTAATCCTAATACACATATTGATACAAGAAAAAATGATTTATAGGAAAGGTGAGAAATTATGAGTGAAATAGTAGAGCATATAAAAGAAGAATTGATTAAAAGATGTAATACATATAATCAAAAATATAATTATGATTTTTGGAACGACCATATTAAATATGTTGTAAAAAATTCTATAGAATTAGCAAAAAAATATGAAGCTGATGTTGAAATTGTAGAATTAGGAGCATTATTACATGATATAGCGATGCCATCAGAAATTGGACCTAGAGAAGAACATAATATTTATGGAGTGAAAATAGCAGATGAATTATTAACAAAATTAGATTATCCACAAGATAGAAAAGAAAGGGTTAAAGAATGTGTATTAAGACATAGAGGTAGTAAAGATTTGCCTAGAAATACCATAGAAGAACAATGTGTAGCTGATGCTGATGTTATGGCACATTTTGATTGTATTCCTTCTTTGTTCCACTTAGCATTTGGCAAAAATGAAATGGGATTATCAATAGAAGATGGAACTGAGTTTGTAAAGAAAAAACTAGAAAGAGATTATAATAAATTGAGTCCAAGAACTAGAGAAATATTAAAGGAAAGATATGAGAATATAATAAATATACTTTTTGTAAAATAATATAATGAAGCAGTTATTCTATATAAGGGAGTAATTGCTATTTTTAAGAAAAAGTAAAAACAGATGTTTGACAATGATAATAAAATGTTATATAATATCAAAAAATAAATAAGGAAGTGGTATTATGCAAGAAAATAAATTGGCATTATTTGAGGAAAAAGAAATAAGAAGGAAATGGTACAACGAAGATTGGTATTTTTCAGTAGAAGATGTTGTTCAGATCTTAACAGACTCTGTAGATGTAAAACAATATATAAAAAAGTTGAAAGCTAGAGATGAAGAATTAAATAATAACTGGGGTACAATTTGTACCCTAGTTGAAATGACAGCAAAAGATGGAAAAAGAAGAAAGATAAGAACTGCAGACACTAAAGGAATATTGAGAATTATACAATCTATTCCATCGCCTAAAGCAGAACCTTTTAAACTATGGTTAGCACAAGTAGGAAGTGAAAGATTAGATGAAATTGTAAATCCAGAACTTGCTATTAATAGAGCAAAAGAAACATATATAAGAAAAGGATATGAAGATACATGGATTGCTCAAAGATTAAAATCAATAGATAGTAGGAAGGAATTAACTGATACATGGAAAGAAAGAGGAGCAAAAGATAGAGATTATGCAATATTAACAGATGAGATATACAAAAGTACATTTAATATGAATACCACTCAATATAAAGAATTAAAAGGAATTAATAAAACCAAAAGAAATTTAAGGGATAGTATGGGAAAACTAGAACTTGCAATAACAAATCTAGCAGAAGTAACAGCAAATGAAATGCATAATACTAATAATAGTTTTGGATTAGAGGAATTAAAAGGCGATGTGCAAGAAGCAGGAAAAATAACAGGAAAAGCTAGAAAAGAAATTGAAGGGAAGATTGGGAAGAAAGTTGCAGAAAAGGCAAATTACAAAGAACTAACCAAAAAAGATATAAAAAAATTAACTAATGATGAAGAAGAATAAAATTTTAAAATCAAAGATGTAGAAAGGAATTTTAATGCAAAATTTAATGTATGGAATATGGAAAAATGATATAGGAAAGAGAAAAGCGATTTGGGAAGATGTTATGAAAGAAACCTTGAATTTTTTTGAGAGAATGACAGAATTAGGTTATGAAGACAGAATTGGTCAACAAGATATGTCATATGATATTATTGAAAGTATTAGAGATAATCAAGATATTATAGTAGAAGCAAGCGTAGGTATTGGAAAATCATATGCATATTTAATACCATTAATGTATTATTATAAAATTACTAAAAAGCCTTTTATCGTTTCTACATCTACAATTACTTTGCAAGAGCAAATTGAAAAGGATATAGCAAAATTATCAAAGTTGCTTGAAATACCGATAGATATTACAATTGCAAAAGGAAAAAATAATTATTTATGTAAAGAAAGATTGTTTAATATTGGAGATAAATCAATAAAAGAAAAATTTAATAACTTAAAAGAAAATGAATATTTAAATGATAGGGCTAATTTACATGATATGTCTGAAAAGATATGGAATAAAATAAATATAAATGAATGTAAATTTCAAAAGTGTTCTTCTTATTATACTTGTAATTTTATAAAGAAAAGAGAAAAAATGCAGGATAGTAAAGGAGCAATTATTTGTAATCATGATTTATTATTAGAAAATCAAAAAAGAAAAGTGAATGAACAAAAAATGTTATTAGCACCAACAGAAATAATTGTTTTAGATGAAGCTCATAATTTAGAGATAAAGGCAAGAAATTCATATAAGAAAATTTTATCATTTTCTAATGTGAATTCTATTATAAATAGAAGTTATAGATTATTAAGTAAAGTTGGATATCCTATAAGTAGTAGAAGTATGTCTGAATTAAATAAAAATATAAAAGATTTTTTTGATATAGTAAAACAACAAGCTGAGAGACAAATTGATATTTTAATCAAGAAAAATATTATTTTAAACAAAGAAGATATGGAAACTTGTGATTTAGAATTTACAAAATCAATTCTGGATATTAGTAAAACAATATATGAAAATTTGGAAAGATTTAGCTCTTCTGTTCAGTTATATGATAGAAGGAATGATGAAGATTCAGTCGCGGATAGTCTATTAGAAATAATTGACTTTTATAAAGAAATATCAAAGGGGAAAGACTCATCAGTTGTGTTTTGGATAGAAAAAAATAAAAAGAATTACCTACTTGCAAGTTGTCCTAAGAATATTGATGAAAGATTAAAAACTATTCTGTTTAATGATAAAGAAACTGTTAAGGTATTAACTTCTGCTACATTAAATACGAGTATAGATAAAAACGAATATTATGATTATTTTATGAAATCTATTGGTTTGAATAAAAATCAGAAATTATTTATTAGTGAGCCCAAAGAAAGTCCATTTGATATAGAAAATAATACATTGTTATATTATTCAAATGATATAGCACATCCACAAAAAGAACATAGTAAGTACATAGAAGATATTACAAATAGAATTATTGATTTAATATCAATAACAGAGGGAAAAACATTAATTTTATTTACTGCAAAAGCAGATATGAAAATTGTATATGAGAAATTGAAGAATAATAATTTACCATATAAATTAATAATTCAAAATGAGGGATCTTCACAAATAAAAACTAAAGAAGATTTCAAAGAAGATATAAATTCCGTATTATTGAGTACAGGAACCTTTTGGGAAGGAATCGATATACAAGGTGATTCTTTATCAAGTGTTATAATTGTAAGGTTGCCATTTCCAATTTTAGATCCAGTGATAAAATATAAAAGTTCTTTAGTAAAAGATCCTATGAGTGTTTATTTACCAGAAATGATTATAAAATTAAAACAAGGAATTGGAAGATTAATTAGATGCGGAACAGATAAAGGAGTTATTGCAATATTAGATTCGAGAATAGGAGATTCTTCAAAATCATTATATAAAAATCAAGTGTTTGAGTGCATAAAATCAGTTAATAAAACAACTGACTTAGAATGTGTGAAAAAATTTGTAAAAGAAAAAGGAATTATATAAATTCATATAAAATCATTTTAATGTGCTTTATAAAATAAAGTCAAGGTTAAAATGAATGTGCTGTCGCACAACCTTGACTTATTTTTAAAAGCACATTGTTTTTCAATTAAGAGAATTTAAGGATACGTATATTTAATTAAGTGGACATAATCACTATTAAACCTAAAATACCTCATTAGAAATGAGGGCAGGAAAGCGGTATTAACATACCGACTGTATACATCGAAGGACAAGCCTTCAAGAATTAATAAAGAAACAAAAATTTTAAGCAAATATGATGTAAAAATTCACCGAGTGAACTAGCTCAAACCCGCTATTCCTCGTTAAAATTAAAAATGGTGAACTAAAATTTCAAAAAAGTTCACCAAGTGTACTCGATTTTTATAAAATATTTTAGAAAAATACACTAAATACACTAAAAAATTTAATATTAATTCACTCGGTGTATTAATATTCTATAGATAATTTGGAATTTTATAGCTATTATTTTTTTATAAAATTATAATAATTTAATTGACAAAAGAACGAATGTTTGATATTATGTAACAATAAGAAATGAGGTCGATATTATATGGATAACAAACTAATTGGAACTGAAAATGATATTGTATTTTATAAAAAAAAGAATGGAGATATGAACATTGAATTATTAATAAATGGCGAAACATTGTGGGTATCACAAAAAACTATGGCACAAATATTTGAAATTGATAGAACAGTAATAACTAAACATTTAAAAAATATTTTTAGTGATGGAGAACTAGATAAAAATCAAGTATGTGCAAAATTTGCACATACTGCAAACGATGGAAAAAACTACAATACAGAGTTTTATAATTTAGATGCTATCATATCTGTTGGATATAGAGTAAATTCAAAAAAGGCAACAGAATTTAGAATTTGGGCAACAAAAATATTAAAAGAATATATGATAAAAGGTTTTGCTTTAGATGATGATCGATTTTTAAAGGGTGGTAAAGTAAACCAGCAATATTTTGATGAGTTATTAGAAAGAATAAAGGTAATTCGTACAAGCGAAAGAATGGCTTACCAAAAAATAACTGATATATTTATAGCAACATCTATTGATTATGATAAACAATCAGAAGAAGCATATATGTTTTTCAAAATTGTTCAAAATAAATTGCACTATGCAATAACAGGTTATACTGCAGCAGAATTAATTTATGAAAGAGTAAATGCAGACAAAGAAAATATGGGACTAACTACTTGGAAAGAAGTACCTAATGGAATGATATATAAATACGATGTTAGTATAGCTAAAAATTATTTGAATGAAACAGAAATAAAACAATTAAATAATTTAACTACTTTATTTTTAGATTATGCAGAATCAATGGCAGAAGAAAATCAAGTAATGACAATGAAAAATTGGATAGAAGAAACGGATAACTTGTTAAAATTCAGAAAAAAAGAAATATTGCAAACTTCAGGAAAAATCTCACATAAACAAGCTCTTGAAAAAGCTGAAAATGAATACGAAAAATTTAAAGTAAAACAAGACATGCAGTATATTTCTAGTATGGATGAAATGTATCAAAGATATTTAAATGAAAATAATAATAAATAAGATAACAAGTTCACTTAGTGTACTAAAGTTCACCGAGTGAACTTATTAATTTTACAGCCAAATAACCTTAAATTTTTTTTATGATTGACAACATCATGGAACAGAAGAATTAGCCCATTTAGAAATGGTAGGAACCATAGTACACCAATTAACAGACGGAGCAAGCATTGAAGAAATAGAAAAAGCAGGATTAGCACCATATTATACCGATCATGGGGTAGACGTATATCCATCATCAGCAGCAGGAGTACCATTCACAGCAGCTTATATTGCTTGTAAAGGAGATCCAATTGCAAACTTACAAGAGGACTTAGCAGCAGAGCAAAAAGCAAGAGCGACCTATGAAAAATTAATTGATCTTTGTCGTGACAATCCAGATGTTTTAGATCCATTAAGATATTTAAGAGAAAGAGAAGTAGTCCATTTCCAAAGATTTGGAGAAGCACTTCGTGGCGTTCAAGATAAATTAGCAGAGAAAAAATTTTATATGAATGATATGAAACCTTGTGAATAAAAATAGGAGAAACTAAATCGAAAAATGCACCTCAAATGTTACACAAAAAAGTTTAACATTTGGAGGTGTATTTTTAATAGGTAGTATATACCAAAGAAACAAATTACATTTTATATTTTTTAATTTCTTCTTTTAGATAATTAGAGAGTGCCTTATCTTGGCAAAATATAATACATCCTTTTTGACCTCTTGTCATTAAAATTCGATAAGTAGACTTAATAACTTCATCAGCTAATTGATAAGAATTAAGATAATCTTTTTTCAATTTTGTTTTAATACCTTTTAGGGCATTATCGGTACGAGCTCTTTGCATAACATCAGTTTGTATTTTTCCATTTCTATAGATCATATCTTTTCCTATAATAACGCCAACATATTCAAAATCTAATCCAGAACAAGTATAAACACATCCAACCTGTTCAATAGAATTTTCATCAATTGCCCATGTTTTAGTACCAATTAAATTCCAGCTCATCTGAAAGTTATATTCTGGAATTTGAATATCATAAAAATCAGGATCATTTCTATTTCCATTCACAGAATCCCAGCAATAGCCAGCTACAATTCTTGAAGAATTGTTTTTTTCATTCTTCTTGGTTATTTGTTTTTGCAATGTTTGAGGAGTAGTAACTACTTTAATATCATAATCAAATTTATCATGTAATTCTTTAGGTGTTCCCAGTTGTAAAGTATTTTCTAGCCAAGTGATATAAGCAGAAGAAGCAGAACATCTAAATTGGGAGGTTAATTCCAATTCTGTTACAGATGAATTGGAACTTTTAGCATATTCTTTTATTTTTTCAGTTCTTCCAATATCTTTTAGGGTTACTTTTTGTAAATTATCAACAAAGAAAATTGAAAATTTGCTAGAAAGTATAATTTCTTTTATTTGATTTTTTCCATATTGAGAAAAGATTCCAGACTTTTCACGTAATCTTCTAGCTTCATCAACAATTATCACATCTTTTTCATTTTCGCTACATTTAAAATATTGACTAGCATTTTTGAATTTTTTTGGATATTCTTTATAAATATTTGATTGTTTTAATTTATATTTACATACTTCTCTTACAGATTGTACAGGGGAAACAAAGTCTATTTCTTTGATGTTATTTTCTGGATTTTTTAAAAGATCTACTAAAATTTTTAAAGCTACAATTGTTTTTCCAGTACCAGCACCACCTTTTACAATTAGAGTTCTCTTTTTATTATCTTTTTTAGATTGTTTAGCCATTTTCATTGCGGTTTCATATACAAGCTGTTGTTCGTCAATTAGTGTAGCAAAATTAGAATATTTCATAATATCGGGAATTTCATTTTGTAAGATTTTAGATAATGTTATTTTTCCTTTTTCAAGAATATGGAGAATTTTTTTATCATCACCATAACAAATTTTATCGGCAATAAAGTCAGAACATTTTTTTAAGTCACTACGATAAAAAATAGGAGCTTTTTCAATGTATTTTTTATAATTTTCTTCTAACAGATTATTTTCACTTTTTTTATAATTGTGCATTAATACACATGGATATATTGAAATTTTTTCTTCTTGAATTGCTTGATTATATTCTTTTAAAAAATAAGAATAGGACCAAACCTGATAGGAGGGATGAATACTTGAATTCTTTTTTTAGTGAAAAAATCAGTTTCTATAAAGCCGATTTTATTAGCAGGTTGTTTTACAGTTGACCACTGCTTTGTTTCTATTGGTATAATTATTCTGTTCTTGTTTTTGTCATAACCAGTAATAAGAAAGTCAATTCTTTTGTCCTTATCAATATTGGGAATGACATATTCTATACTAATTCCACAATTTTCAGGGATTCTTTCATCTTCTAAAACCATATATAGATAAGGAAAAGAACCATTCCACGAATTGGTTATTTTATAATTTGGTTTTTGTAATTTTTCAGTATATGCTTTTTCTAATTGTTCAAAGATACTTTGATTTTTTATATTTTTTAAAAATTCTTTTTTGGTTGTTTCATAAATAGTCATACCATTCATTTACCTTTCATTTTACATATTATCTAATATTAATTGATTCGTACAAATATTTTCCAAACGATTCCTAATCGCAATGCCTAAACCTTCTTTTTCATGAATTCCCTCTATTAATATCATATCAGGAGTAAGGTAAGAAGCTTTACGCAGAGAAGCAAAAAGATTTTTAGAATAATCTTCTAAAGAATTCTTAGAAGCAACACATATAATATTTTTTATCGGTAGTGTGGTAGAATAGAAATCTATATTTTCAGAACAACAAACAACAACAGGATTTTTATAATCTCTACTCAAATTTATAATTTTATCTATTATTTTTTTATTATCTTGACTGTAAACCAAAGTAGAAGGAATATCCAATTGGTAATGTTCCATCTTAGAACTAGGTAGAATATCATTATGTGTCTCCTCTAAAATAACATTACCTGCAACATCTTTTATTTGTTTTGGTGTAATAGAACCAGGTCTTAAAATATGAGGAATATTATCAATAACTCTAATAATTGTTGATTCCATTCCAATTTTACTTTCTCCGCCATCAATAGCAAAATCTATATGATTAGAAAAATCCGCTAGAATATCTTGCAAATTAGTTCCACTTAAGGTACCAGAAAGATTAGCACTCGGTGCTGCAAGGGGAATACCAGCTAATGTAATTATTTTTTTGGCAAGGCTACTACTTGGCATACGAATGCCAACCAAATTCGAATTGGCAGTTACTATATTAGGTACGATAGCCTTCTTTTTTAAGATAATGGTAAAAGGACCAGGAAAGAAAGCCTCCATAAGTTTATATTCAAGAGGTGAAATATTTTGTGTTATGTTCTCAATCATTGTCATGTCACTGACTAATAAATTGATAGGATTTTTCTTACTTCTTTTTTTTATAGCATAAATTTTTTCTACTGCTTTTTCATCTAATCCATTGGTTCCAATGCCATAAACGGTTTCTGTTGGAAACACACAAATTTTGCCGTTTTTCATGGCATAAGCTATTTCTTTTAATTTATTTTCTTCTATCTCATTTTTTGCATCTAAAATTTCCATGAATACCTCCAACTATACCATTATATAATGATTTCAAAAGGATTGCAAATTTTTGTTGAGAAAATAGAAACTTTATGTTAGAATACTTTAAAATACATATTAACAAATGAATGGAAAAATACAGTTAAAAGACTTATAGCACGAGAAGGGAAAATAGTAAAAATGAAACAAAAAATAAAACAAGAATTATTGGAATGGAAAGATGAAAAATATAAAGAATTTCATAGTGGGCTATGTCCAGGAACAGACAATATAATTGGTATAAGAGTCCCTGTATTAAGAAATTACGCAAAAGAGTTGGCAAAAGAATACGAAATAAAAGAATTATTAGAACAAATCGATCATCAATACTATGAAGAAATTATGTTGCAAGGCATGTTAATAGGACTTGAAAAAGAAGATATTAAAACGGTAAAAAAGCATATTGAAGAATTTGTACCGAAAATTGATAATTGGGCTGTGTGTGATGTGTTTTGTGCAGGTTTAAAAATAACGAAAAAATATAAAAAAGAAATGTGGGAATTCTTACAAAAATATCTAACATCCAATCAAGAATTCGAAATTAGATTTGCTGTCGTTATGATTTTAGATTTTTATATAGAAGAGGATTACATCAAAAAAGATTTAGAAATTTTTGAAAACATTACGAATCAAGCTTATTATGTTCAAATGGCAGTAGCATGGGCCATATCCATTTGTTTGATTAAATTTTATGATAAAACCATAAAATTTTTGAAATCTGCCAACTTAGATAAATTCACCTATAATAAGGCATTGCAAAAGGCAATTGAATCATATCGAATAACAGAGGAGAAGAAAGAAATTTTACGAAGTATGAAGAAAATTCAGGGGAATGCTTAATGGTAATAATGAAACATTGAAAAATAAAGTCGATAAAAATAGAAAAAACTATTTGCTAAAGTAAAGTTTTGTGTTATAGTAAGAAAAGAAAGGAATAGAGAAAAAATGGAAGAAATAAAGAAAACAAAAAAAGAACCCAAAAGAATGTCAAAAGAACAAGTGGAAAAAAAGAAAAAAACGATTATAAAAGTATTTATTACAATAGTAGCTATTATCTTGTTAGCATTTGTTGCCTTAATAGCTAACGACTATATTATATTAGATAACAATAAAAAGACAAATTTAGTCATTAATAATAGAAATGTCACATCTAACTTAAAAAATGACATTATTATCGAAAATAATGTTATCTATCTTTCTAAATCAGACATTGCTAATTTTTTTGATAAGTATATATATGATGAAAAAGAATCGAATCAAATTGTAACAACTTATGACAAGAAAATAGCAACCATTGGTTTCGAAAAAAACAGTATTACCATAAATGGTTCAGAAAAAAATATTTATGCTCATGCCATCCAAAAAGGTGAGGTAGAATATTTGCCAATATCAGAAATGAAAGATGTGTATGACATAGAAATAGAAAATATAGAAGAATCTATGGTAATTACAATGGATTCCTTAGACAAGGAACAAAAAAGGGCCATTGTTTCGTCTAATATACCGGTTAAATCTTCTACTAATATAATTGCAAGAACAGTAGACAGAATACAAAAAGGAGAAAGTGTTATTGTCGTATCTTCTGATAAAGGAAAGACGAAAGTTAGAACCGAAAATGGAAAATTAGGATATGTTAAAACAGACAAATTAGAAAATGAATATATTGTGCGAGAAGCAATGGAAGAAGAAAAACAAATAGAGGGAAAGGTTAATCTAATTTGGGATTATTTTTCAAAATATGCCTCAGCTCCAGAAAGAAATGGGACAAACATAGAAGGGGTAAATGTTGTATCACCAGCCTTTTTCTATTTAGACGAAAAGGGTAATTTTAAAGAAAATATAGGAAATAAGGGACAAGCTTATATTGCGTGGGCTCATGCCAATGGATATAAGGTTTGGCCAATGGTATCAAATGCAGAAGCAGCAACAGAGAGCTTAGCCATTACATCTGATATTATGAATCATTACGAAAAAAGACAAAAATTAATAGAAAATATAGTAAATGTTTGTGTTAAATATGAATTAGATGGAATTAATATTGACTTTGAAAATATGAAACAAGAAGATAAAAATATGTTTTCTAGGTTTATCATAGAATTGACACCTAGACTAAAAGAAATTGGATTAGTTACCTCTGTTGATGTAACAGCACCAGATGGAGGAGAAACTTGGTCAATGTGCTTTGATCGACATGTAATAGGAGATGTAGCGGATTATATTGTATTTATGGCCTATGATGAATATGGCGTATCTAGTACTAAACCAGGAACAACAGCAGGATATGATTGGGTTAAACTAAGCTTGCATAAATTTTTACAAACAGAAGAAATTGAAGCCCATAAAATTATTTTAGCAATCCCATTCTATACAAGAGTTTGGACAACAGATAACGAAGGAAAAACAACCAGTAAAACAGTGGCCATGAAAAATATTGATAAAGTCATACCAGATGGAACAGAAAAACAATGGGATGATACGTTAAAACAAAATTATGTAGAATATATAGAAGATGGAAATAAAAAACAAATATGGATAGAGGACAGGGACTCTTTAAAAGCTAAACTTTCCTTAATTAAAGAAAATGATTTAGCAGGTGTTGGTTCTTGGCAAAAAGGAATGGAAACAGATGATGTCTGGGGAATGCTAAAAGAAGAATTAGGATTATAAAATAGTTTTAGATTAAATACATACTAGCAAATAGTTACAAAATAGTAAAAAAAACCTTAAAAACTGCTTGACAATGCGAAAAATGATAGATATAATAATAAAAAAGTACATTTTGGAGGTATTAAAACACATATGCAAAATGAAAATGTATTCTACACAACTAATCAATACAATAATTTAGCAGACGAACAAATAGTATCTCTAATTAAAGAAGGAGACGAAAGAGCTTTATCTTACTTGTTAGAGAAATACAAAAATTTAGTTAATGTAAAGGTAGGAAAATATTTTATCATAGGAGCAGAAAAAGAAGACATTGTCCAAGAGGGAATGATAGGGCTATTTAAGGCCATCAAAAGCTTTAATGAGGAAAAACAAAGTACTTTCAAATCATTTGCTAATATTTGTATTGAAAGACAGTTAATAACAGCCATAAAAAGTTCGAATAGACAAAAGCACATGCCTTTAAATTCGTATTTGTCATTAAATACAGCAGCGTATGATAATAACGAAGAAGATAGTGTAGAATGGATGGACACATTTAATAGTAAAACCATAGAAGATCCGTTAGAAACAGTAATGAAAAAAGAATATTATGAAGAAGTTGAAATAGCAGTAAATAAGCATTTAAGCAAATTTGAAAAACAAGTTTTAGCTAGATTTATAAAAGGAGAAAGTTATATAACAATAGCAGAAAAACTAGATTCACCTGTAAAATCAGTAGATAATGCGATACAAAGAATTCGAAAAAAAGCAATAAAAAATATGTTTAATGAAAATGAGTAGTAAGCAAAGTACTACTCATTTAAAATAAGAGGTACAATGAAATATGAAAGATAAGAAAGTAAAATTAAAAGAAATTGCCAATATAAATATGGGGCAATCTCCCAAAGGAACTTCTTACAATAACAAAAAATTAGGAATGCCATTTTTACAAGGAAATAGAACATTTGGCAGAATATATCCTAAGATAGACACGTGGACAACAGAACCGAACAAAATAGGCAAAAAAAATACCATCTTGATGAGTGTGAGAGCACCAGTAGGAGCCATCAATTTTGCGGATCAAGACATATGTATAGGAAGAGGATTATGTTCTATTGAAATGAAAAATGGTAATAATCAATATCTATATTATGTATTGATGAATTCTATACAAGAAATAAAAAGAAAGTCAACAGGTACTGTATTTGAAGCGATCCATAGAAAAGAGTTAGAAGAAATAGAGCTCCTTAATTTTGATGAAAAGGAACAAAATAAAATAGCAAATATTTTATTTACAATTGATAAAAAAATAGAATTAAATAATCAAATGAATGATAATTTACATGAACTGGCTGAAAATATATTTCATGAAATATATCAAAGTGGTGTAGAATCCAAATTAGAAAATTTAATAACAAGTATTTCAACTGGTTCTAGGCCAAAGGGTGGAGCCCAAAACAACGGAATCCCCAGTATTGGTGCTGAAAAAATAGAAAAATTCGGAAAATATGATTACCATTCAGAAAAATATATAAGCGAAGATTTTTTTAATTCATTGAAAAAAGGAATTGTAAAATCAGGAGATGTTCTATTGTATAAAGATGGAGCTTATACTGGTAAAGTTTCAATGGCTTTGAATGGTTTTCCACATAATAAATGTGCAGTAAATGAACACGTTTTTATATTAAATACAAAAAATAATTGGGCAAAATTTTACTTATACTTTATCTTAAATCATCACGAAAATAAAACAAAAATATTTACAATGGCTAGCGGAAAAGCTGCCCAACCTGGATTAAATCAAATGGAATTAAAAAGTTTAGAAGTAAAGTTGCCAAGTAAAGATAAAATAGTAGCATTTGAAAAAAAAGTAACTCCTATCATGAATAAAATAGCTTATAATGCTAAAGAAAATAAGATACTCGAGCAATTACGAGATATCGTACTACCAAAACTAATAAATGGTGAAATTAACTTAGAATAAAAAAGAGTTGTTGCTAAAATAAAAGCTAACAACTCTTTTATTAAAATTTATGGGGCTTCCAACGGGAATTGAACCCGTGACCTCTACCTTACCAAGGTAGCACTCTACCAACTGAGCTATGGAAGCATAAAAGATACATTACTTTTTTATTATACAACAAGAAAACAAAAAAGTAAACAATTTCTATTGACTTTTTTCAAAAAATAGATTAAAATTATAGTGGTAAGTTAAAAAAAAGGCTATAAATTCAGAATATATAGTGATTTAAAATTTATTGCCTTATAAAAATAAAAACAAGTAAGAGAAAAGTAAGATAGAGGTTACTTCAAGAGAGAATAGGTCTTAGGCTGGAAACCCATTCAAGAAAACCTATCCGAAAAACTAACTCTTCGAAGTTCCTAGTGAATAAGCTAGGCGGAAAAGAACCGTTATCTTCTTAAAATTAAGTAAAAAATAGGATGGAACCGTGTAAAATATGCACTCCTATAGATAGTAATTATCTATTGGGGTGTTTTTTGATGATTTTAGAGATAATCTTAAAAAATCATCGTTAAAAAAGGAGGAATTGATATGATTAAAATTTCATTAAAAGATGGGTCAATTTTAGAAGTACAAGAAGGAAGTTCTATTATAGAAGTAGCAAAACAAATCAGTGAAGGACTAGCAAGAAATGCTACATGTGGGGAAGTAGATGGAGAAGTAAAAGATTTAAGATATGAATTAAAACAAGATTGCCATTTAGTGATTCATACTTTTCAAAATGAAGATATAGAAGGAAAGAAAGCATATTGGCATACAACATCACATATTATGGCACAAGCTGTAAAAAGATTATTTCCAGATGCCAAAATAGCAATTGGACCAGCCATAGACGAAGGATTTTATTATGATTTTGATGTAGAAAAACCTTTTACCGATGAAGATAAAGCAAACATCGAAGAAGAAATGAGAAAAATCATCAAAGAAGATTTGTCAATTAAAAGATTTTCTTTACCTAAAAGTAAAGCAATTGAATTTATGAAAAATGAACCATATAAAGTAGAATTAATTGAAGATCTACCAGAAGGAGAAGAAATCAGTTTCTATGAACAAGGTGATTTTACTGATTTATGTGCAGGTCCTCATTTAGAAAGTACAGGAAAAGTAAAAACAGTCAAAATTTTATCTTCTTCTGGAGCTTATTGGAGAGGGAGCGAAAAAAATAAAATGTTACAAAGAATCTATGCCATCTCTTTTCCAAAAGCAAGTATGTTACAAGAACATTTAGATTTCTTAGAAGAAGCAAGACAAAGAGACCATAGAAAAATAGGAAAAGAGCAAGAACTATTTATGACACATGAATTGGTAGGTTCTGGTCTTCCTATGTATTTACCAAATGGGGCAACCATTAGAAGAATTTTAGAAAGATATATTGCAGATAAAGAAATTGCTTTAGGTTATCAACATGTATATACACCATCACTTGCTAATGTAGCGTTATATAAAACAAGTGGACATTGGGATCATTACCATGAGGATATGTTTCCTGTTATGAAAATGGATAATGAAGAATTAGTTTTAAGACCAATGAACTGTCCTCATCATATGTTAATTTATAAAAACAAATTACATTCTTATCGTGATTTACCAATCAAGATAGGAGAATTAGCCCATGACTTTAGATATGAATCAAGTGGTAGTGTTTGTGGATTAGAGAGAGTTCGTGAAATGTGTCAAAACGATGCCCATATCTTTGTAACACCAGAACAAATCAAGTCTGTATTTGGTGAAGTGGTAAAATTAATTTTATCAGTGTACGAAGATTTTGGATTTAAAGATTATACTTTCCGTTTATCATTAAGAGATAAAAATGATAAAGAAAAATATTTTGATGATGATGAAATGTGGGATAACGCAGAGAGTCAATTAAGAGAAATTTTAACAGAATTAGGCATTAATTTCTATGAAGCAGAAGGAGAAGCAGCATTTTATGGACCAAAACTAGATGTTCAAATCAAAACAGCAATTGGACATGATATTACCATATCAACTTGTCAATTAGATTTCTTGTTGCCACAAAGATTTGAATTAGAATATATTGGAGAAGATGGAAAAGCACATAGACCAGTTGTTATTCATAGAGCGATATTGGGAACTTTTGATCGTTTCCTATCTTTCTTAATTGAAGAATACAAAGGAGCTTTCCCAATATGGTTAGCACCAACACAAGTAAAAATACTATCAATTACAGATAATCAACAAGAATATGCAAAACAAGTAAAAGAAGAACTATTTAAAAAAGGAATTCGTGTAGTAGTCGATGATAGAAACGAAAAAATAGGATACAAAATTAGAGAAGCTCAGCTTGAAAAAGTACCATATATGCTAATTGTTGGAGATAAAGAAGTAGAGGCCAAGACAGTTGCGGTTCGCTCCAGAGAAGAAGGTGATATGGGAAGCATGTCCATAGAAAACTTTGAACAAAAGTTACAAAATAGCTAATTTATTAAGCTTTGGAAAGGAAAAGATAAAATATGAAAATAGGAATAGTAGGATTACCAAACGTTGGAAAAAGTACCATGTTTAATAGCATTACAAAAGCAGGTGCAGAATGTGCCAACTATCCATTTTGTACCATAGAACCAAATGTAGGAGTCGTTGGTGTACCAGATGAAAGATTAGATGAACTAACTAAAATGTATCAACCACAAAAAACGACCCATGCAGTCATTGAATTTGTTGACATAGCAGGATTAGTAAAAGGAGCTAGCAAAGGGGAAGGTTTAGGAAATAAATTTTTATCTCATATTCGTGAAACAGATAGTATATGTGAAGTGGTAAGATGTTTTGAAGATTCAAATGTTGTCCATGTAGATGGAAATGTTGACCCAATTAGAGACATAGAGACAATTAATTTAGAATTAATCTTTGCTGATATTGAAACTATCAATAAAAGATTAGATAAGGCAAGAAAAAATTTAAAAGCAGACAAAAAATACCAACAAGAAATTAATCTATTAGAAAAAATAAAAGAAAATTTAGAAAAAGGAATATCAGCAAGAGCACTTGATTTTAGTGAAGAAGAGGAAGAATTGGTAAAAGAAATGTTTTTACTAACCACAAAACCGATTTTATACATTGCTAATGTTTCGGAAGAACAACTAGACGATCCAGAAAATGATGAAATGGTAAAGAAAGTAAAAGAATATGCAGCAAAGGAAAAAGCAGAAGTCATACCATTATGTGTAAAAATAGAAGAAGAATTATCTGGTTTAGAAGAAGAAGACAAAAAAGAAATGTTAGAAGCTCTTGGATTGGAAGAATCTGGATTAGATAAAGTAATTAAAAAAAGTTATGATTTATTAGGGTTAATGTCTTTTTTAACAGCGGGAGAAGCAGAAGTAAGAGCATGGACCATAAAGAAAGGAACCAAAGCACCACAAGCAGCTGGTAAAATCCACTCAGATATTGAAAGAGGATTTATAAAAGCAGATGTTGTATCTTATTCCGATTTAATGAAGGTAGGTTCTATGGTAAATGCAAAAGAAAAAGGATTAGTACGTTCGGAAGGTAAGGAATATATTATGCAAGATGGAGACATTGTATTATTCAAATTCAATGTGTAAAAATTGTAACATTTATGTAATGTAAATGTAAAACTAAAAAACCAAAAAAGTATTGACTATTATAATTTTTAAGTATAAAATAATAAATGAAAACAAAAGAAATTAGTATTTATATATTTTTTGTAAAAGTTACTTGAATTATACATAAAAAAGTGGTATAATTTAAAACGATTAAAAGAATACTAATAAAAAATGTATAAAAAGAAAAGGAGAAACAAAAATGAAAAAATCAAATTTAATCAAATTATTTTCAATTTTATTAATTACGGTAATGGTAATGATGTTTAGTACCAATGTATTAGCAGCTGACGACGGCTTTACTGATTTAACACCAACTGTTAACAATAACAATAATAACACAAATAGCAACACTAATACTAATAATACTAATAAAAATACTAACACTAACAACACAAACAAAAATAGTAATACTAACAATTCAAGTATTTACAATAATACCAACTTACCAAAAACAGGTATAGAAGATTCTATGCCAGTGGCTATGTTAGTAGTTGTATTTACTATATCAGCTGCCTATGCTTATAAGAAAATAAAAGATTATAGAAATATATAAGTAAAGAATAGAAATTCTTATAAAAAAGCTTTTTTAGGAAAGCTTTTTTTGTTTTGCCCTTACAATAATTCTATTGCTATTAAAATTATTGCAAGTAACTAAGGTCAAAATTTTTTCATCTTCTTCATAATTTAAAATAGGCGAAAGATCGGATTCAGAAACTTCATAAATATCATAAATCCAATAAAGATATTGTTTGCCATTATTATCAAAAATAGATATTTCATCATTTACAGATAAAGTAGATATTTTACTAAAAAATAAAGAATTATCATAATTATGACCAGCAATACAGATATTTCCGTTTATATCTGGTTGATCGCCATAAAATTTACAAGGAGAGATTTTTAATAAATCTTCTGTTAAATGTGAAAATACAGGATAATACAAATTGATTTTTGGTATTTCTATAATGCCAAATAAGCCATTAGAAGATTCACTTTGTGGATTATTTTCAGGGGTACTATATAAACGATAAATATTATAATTAGTAATTAGACGATCGGAAAAATTTTCCTCTTTTTGTAAATGATAAAAATACGATGATATACAAAAAAGGCATATCATAATAATTAGCAAGGAAAAAGTAAACTGAAATTTAAACCAACTTTTCTTTTCTGGAGATTTTTTATTTTGTTTTAAATTTGTACTTAGAATTTGATTCATAATAAATTTAGTGTATACAAAAAAATAAGAAAAAATACCTTAAAATAAAAAGGTACTTTTTTTGGTTAATTTTGGCATTACTTCAAATTTTATTTCAAAACAAGAGAAATCTTGCAATTCGTTTTCTTCTAAACAATCTAGGTAAATATCTAATTCATCTAAATTTCTACAAGCAGCAATAACAATGGGATTTAATTCATATTTAAACATCAACTCTAAGGCTAAATCTAAAGCTTTGGTAATAGAACTCTTTTCTTTGTTACGCATTAAATCAAAGCTTTCTTTAAATCTAGCAATAGCCGAATTTTTGAATCGATCCAATGGAACAATATACAAATTATTTACGACATCTTGTAAGGTTGCGTAATCATTCGAATTTTGGTAAATTTTTTTAATTTCTGAGTAAAAGAAAGGTAAATAAGCTTTTTGATCTTTTTCTGAAACTGTTAAAACGTTATAATCATGAGGTTCCAGTTCAATATCGACTTTTAGGGGATATTTTGAAAAAGTATGGTTTCTTATCTTATTTTGTATTTTTACTCTTTTGTTATTTGTTTTTAAAGATAATTCAATAGCAGAATTCAAAATAGAAATATAGTTGTTTTCAAATTCTAAAATTTTATTGGATAATTCGTCGCGTTGCTTATTGTATTCTACTAAATTCGCTTTAATTTCATCTAAGTTATTTTCCATGCTTTTGTCATATAAAGAAAGAATTAGAGTTAACTCTTGTTCTAATTTAGAAGCTAATTCTTGAATTAGATTTATGTTTTCAAAGGATTGTTTTAATAAAGAAACGGTTTTATGAAAGTGATCTAAATTAGATTTATGGATAGAATCCGCTATATCAAGCATGTTGTTGACAATGGTTAATACATTGTTTTTTTTATTATCATATACATTTATAATTTCTTTAATGGTTTCTCTTTCTGTTTTTAAATTAGGAATCATATCATTTTTTATGAAATCATCCAAGCGATCAAAATTATAAAAAAGCATAGTATCCTCCAAATTTTTTTCTTCCGTTATTAATTCTATTATAACAGAAAAAAGCAAGGAAAAATATTACATTTTTATGACATAGTTATAATTTAAAAGATTTGGGATATATATATTTATAATGAAGGAGGATTTTCATATGTTAAAAATGATAGAATTACCCTATCCATTAAATGCGTTAGAACCATACTATTCAAAAGAAACCTTAGATTTACATTATAATGTATTATATAAAGGATATGTAGATAATACCAATCAGACAGAAGAAAAATTGCAACAAGCTAGAAAAAATAATGATTTTGCTAATATAAAATGTTATGAAAAGAATTTGAGTTTTTTTGGTTCAGGAGCTATTTTACATGAATTATTCTTTACGAATATGGGACCAGCGGTTCCAACCGAACCAAGTTTGCCATTAATGGAGCAAATAGTAAAAGATTTTGGAAGTTATGCAGCTTTTAAAAATCAATTTAACGAAGCAAGTAAAATGGTAGAGGCTTCCCGGTTGGTGTCTATTGGTTTGGGTTCCTAAGTGGAACAAACTTGAAATACTACAATGTGAGAAACATCAAGATCTTACTTTGTGGGGCTGTCAACCATTATTGGTTTTGGATATGTGGGAACATTCTTATTATCTACAATATAAGACCAAAAGACCTGATTATATTAATGCTTTTTGGAATATTGTAAATTGGAATGAAGTGAATCACCGTTTTTTAAAACAAGGATAATAAATAATATAAAAGAAGCAATAGTAAGAAAATAATATTGTTTCTTTTTTTTTACATAATTTCTACAATTTCATATAAGGCTAAGAAAAGAGAAAATAGGCAACAACTAGCTAACCAAAATTTTATTTTAAATTCGATGGCATGGTACAATTGAAAAAAGCTAATACAAAAGTTAAATATTTCGCTAACTATAATAGCCAAAAGATAACCTGTCAAACCAAAAGATGGTAATAAAAAATATAAAATACTAATTGTTAAAATCAAATCTAAAATATTACAAAACATAACTCCAAATTGTTTATTTAGGCCTTTTAGCATGCTATCTATAATGTTATCTAAGTACATAAATAAAACAAGGGGAGAAAGGATTTTAATGTATTTAGCACATGCTAAATTTTTAAATATAATAAGACTAATTTCATTGGCAAAGAAAAAGAAAATAACGGAAATAGCAATAGAGAATATAGAGGTAACAAAAAATACTTTTTGACAAACCTCTAGCATTCTTTTTTTATATTGTTTTGCCATCAAACTAGAAAACTCAGGAATCAGTAAATTGCTAAATGACCCAATAAACACATTGGGAAACATAAGAACAGACATGGTCATTCCATTGATTTTTCCATATTCTGATAAAGCAACACTATAAGGCAATCCAAATAATACTAAACGACTAGGAATTACAAATTGTTTTAGCATAGATAATCCAGAACGAATATAGGAAGTAATAGATACAGGAATTGTTATTTTAAAAATTCTTTTTTTAAAGCTTATATGAGTAATACAACGATTACTATATCTATGTTGATCTATTTTATATAAACTAAATAACAAGCAACAAGAAGCAATTTCAGAAATAACATCTGCTAGAATTAAACAAATACAAATAGTTTCTACATTTCTATCTGTATAGAAATGTAATAATAAAAGGCTTACAACAATTTTAATAAGTAATTCGAATACTTGAGTAAGTGCACTTTTGTAAGCTTTTCTTATAGCTGAAAAGTATCCATTTAATACACTGGAGATACTAATAAAAGGTAGTCCCATAGCAATCAAGTAAATAGGAATACAAGATACCATTGATTTAAGCCAATTTTGAGAAATTGTATTAGAAAAAATTAAAATAAGAAGTCCGCTTCCTAAGCCTAATAGGATGGAAAAGAAAAGACAACTTTTAACAGCTTTTAATCCATTTAGAAAGTTTTTCTGGGCAAATTCTTCTGAAACAATACATGTACAGGCAAGACTTAACCCAGAGGTAGCTAAGGTAATAGCAAAAATATAAACAGACATAACTAAACTAAATACGCCAACTGCTTCTGCACCAATTTTATTAGAGATATATAGATTAAATAGCATGCCTATACTTTTCATAAGAAAAGCTGTTATGGTTAAGATAATTCCATTAATAAAAAATTTTTTTGTTCTTTTCAAAATATCACCATTTAATAAATATGGATTTTTTATTTTAAATATGTATCATGGGTAACATAGTTGAAATAAATAGTCTATTATGATATAAACTAAATAGAAAAATAAATTGTAAGAGGTAAATATGGTAAAAGGAAAGAAAGTAATTATTTTTGATTTAGATGGAACATTAATAGATTCTATTGGAATATGGAATTTAATAGACAAACAGCTAATAGAGACAATATCCGATTACAAAATAGAAAATGTAGACTTAGGAAAACAAAGAGATTTAATATTGAAAAAATATAGCCAACATAGACTATAAACCAAATGCCGAAGAACTATTAAAATATTTAAAAGAAAAAGGATTTATTTTGGCAATAGCAAGTACAACGAATGATCATACAATAGAAAATTATAAAAAGGAAAACAAAAATATAATCAATAAGGCTTCTTTTGATGATATATTTTCTATTGTATATTCAAAAGGAGCTGTAAAAGAACTAAAACCAAATCCAGCCATACATTATAAAATTTTAAAAGAGCTAAAAGTTAAACCTGAAGAATGGTTAATTATAGAAGATTCACTTATTGGAGTAGAAGCAGCTAATAATGCTAATATTGAAGTGGCTGTGATGTATGACAAATATTCTGATGGTAACAGAGACGAAATTAATAAATTATGCCAATATCGATTTAATGATTTTAAAGAAATGTTAAATTATATAAAAGAAGAATTGAAATATTGATAAAATGTCATCTTAAAGAAAGAAGGAAAGCAAAAAATGTAAAAAATAAATAAAAATAGCTTTCAAAATTTACATAATTTCATATTATATATAAATATAATATGAAAGGAGGACTAGACAAGTTTGGAAGTAAAAAATAAGAAAATAGGATTTGTATTAACAGGTTCTTTTTGTACCTTCAGTAAAACCATACCCAAAATGAAAGAACTGATTGATAAAGGGGCAGAAATCATACCAGTCATGTCATACAATAGTTATTCTATGGACACCAAATTTGGTAAAGCAAAAGACTTTATAGAACAAATTGAAAACATAACTGGCAAAAAAATAATTCATACCATTCAAGACGCTGAACCCATTGGACCTAAAAAAATGACAGACATTATGATTATTGCACCTTGTTCAGGAAATACTATGTCAAAATTAGCATGTGATATCATAGATACGCCAGCAACTATGGCTGCCAAATCCCATTTAAGAAATGGGTATCCATTAGTAATTGCGCCATCTACCAATAATGGATTAAGCCGGAAATGCAGAGAATTTAGGAAAATTATTAAACAGGAAAAATTATTATTTTGTACCATTTAGACAAGATAATCCTATTACAAAGCCAAGATCCATCGTATTTGATTTTGAGTATATCACAAAAACGATAGAATACGCCTTAGATGGCGAACAAATTAGTCCCATTTTACTATAATGCTAAAGCACATATAAAAACTAGATGAATGAAAATCGTAGCAAATGAGAAGAATAGATAAAAAGGAAAGAATATGAAAGAAAAAATTAACATATGGAGAATATTTGCATATTTTATTTTATATAGTTTCTTAGGTTATATCCTAGAAACTATATATGGCATTTTGACTACTGGGTTATGGGAATGTAGACAAAGTTTTTTATATGGACCATTTTTACGGTATCTATGGCATAGGAGCAGTTACTATTATAATAGCATCTCAATATTTAAGCAAAAATAGTGTTACTTTATTTTTAGGAGGATATGCCATTGGAGCTATAACAGAATATTTAATTAGTTTTTTAGTAGAAGTATTTTTACATGCTAAATGGTGGGATTATAGCAATAATATATTAAATATCAATGGAAGAGTATGTTTGCTATATTCTGTATTTTGGGGAATTTTAACCTTATTTCTAATAAAGAAATTTCATCCTTTGGTAGATAATAGCATAGAAAAAATAACAAGTAAAATACCTCGTAAACTAGCCAAAACGATGCTTACTGTTATTATTTTATTTTTGCTGATTGATTGTATGGCAACCTGTTATGCCCAAGATGCCTTTATTACAAGAATGGCTATTGAAAATGAAATAGAAATGAAAGACATAAAAAAAAGGGAAGAGGACTATCAAAAAATGCAAGAAAATAAATCTTTAGCAAGATTTATTAATACGCATTGGAATGACAAAAAAATGATAAGAACTTTTCCTAATATGAAAATAGAAGATAGCAATAACCATATTATTTACTTAGATAGTTTATTACCAGAAATACAACCATACTATAAAAAGATATTTGAAAAATAGTTACGGTTCAGTCTTATAAACTTTCACATACAAAAATAATTACAAGGCTGAACCGTAAGGAAAATAAAAAACGAACATTTTTTCAAAAAAGTATTGACAAAGAAAAAATGTTCGTATATAATTATCTCAACAAGCGAACAAAAATTCTAAAAGGAGATGATTATATATGAAAATAGTAAACAAAAAGAAATTTGTGAGAAGTATCCTAATTATAGTAGGGGGAATTATTCTTGCCTTTTTAGGAATTAGCCATACATATTCCAAGACAGAAGTAAGCTACAAGGAAGATTACATTATAAAAGGTGATACCTTATGGTCTATTGCTGAAAATCAAGTAGATACGAATGAATATTATAAAAATAAAGACATTAGAGAAGTTATGTATGAAATTCAAAAACTTAACAATCTTCAAAGTGGAAATTTAGAAATAGGACAAAAAATTTTGATTCCCAATCTATAACTAAAAAGGTTCCTAGTAAAGGGAACCTTTTGTATCAAAACTTTATAAATTAGCCAATGGATTATTTTCCACTGCATTACGAACTTGATCGTTACTAACATGAGTATATATTTCAGTAGTAGCAATGCTTTCGTGTCCTAAAAGCTCTTGAAGTGCTCGAATATCAACTTGTCCATACTGATACATTAAAGTAGCAGCCGTATGCCTTAATTTATGAACAGAATACTTTTTAGTATCTAAACCCGCCAATTGCAATTGTTTAGAAACTACATTTTCAACCGTTCGATTACTAATCCTAGTTTTTCTTTCACTCAAGAAAAGTGCTTTTTCAGAAGATTTACTATCATGTTTAATACCTTGTTTTGGTCGTACTTCCATATAGTCAGCAATTGCCTTCATGCACGCCTTATTCAAATAAATCGTTCTTTCTTTATTACCTTTACCAATAACATTTAATTTACATTCTCCAAAGTCAATATCTTGAAGATTAATACCAACTAATTCAGAAAGACGCATACCACAATTCAAAAATAAAGTAATAATAGCATAATCTCTTTCATAATTTCTATTATCTTCATTATAAGTAATAGCAAGTAGTTTTCTACTATCTTCTAAAGAGAGATATTTGGGTAATCTTTTATCTAATTTAGGAGTTTCTAAATCTTGTGCTGGATTAACATCAATCAATTTAGCTTTTCTACTTAAATATTTAAAAAAGATTCGAATAGTTGAAACCTTTCTAGCTCTGGTAGTGGCTTTGCTATGATACTCACGAGTTAAATAGGAAATAAAAGCATGAATATCATCTAATGTAATTCTCTTTATGGTATCAATTGTCATGTCATCTATTTTAATTTCTTTTAAATCGGTTTCTTCTGTCATATGAAAATGTAATTTTATAAACCTTAAAAACATACTTAAATCATAATTATACTCTTTAATACTATTAGGTGATTTATTTAAAATAGTAATAGAATAATCTAAAAAAGAATTTACGAATTCTGGATTATCTTCTCGATTTATCATAAGTATCAATCCTTTCAAAAATACTATATTAAGTTATTCTATAAGTTACAATCGCATGACTATCCAAATTATCATGAAGAGTAAACTCATTATAACACAAATTATATTCGACATTTTTATCCGTTTTATTTAACAATACTATAATAACACTTTTATTAGGATTTTTAAAGGCAGATACCGAAATATTTTCAGAAAATTTATTAAAATGAATTCTTTTGCTACCAGGCTTAATGTATTTTGCTAATTGTGAAATATAATAAAAGGTAGGAGTCTTGATATAAGCTGTTCCTTTTTTATTCATCATAATAGGACTATTACAATAATTTTTAACATGATTTGGACCACCGTTCATAATCTAAAACGATATTCCAATCAATAAAGGCATTTACACCATGATTGAAGTCTTCTAGCATTTCATAGGCATACATTTCTGCATTAAATAGCTCATCTTGTGGTTTGAAATGAGAATAGCCAGTACAGCCTTCTGAATGAAATAAAAGTAAATTAGGGAATAGGTGACGCAATCTTTCTAAACTGTCAAAATGACCACCTGTGTACCAATGAAAAGCAATACCACTGGTAGCCGTTAAAGCATTATGATGAATTAGTGTTTCAAGACTTCTTTCTAATATAATATCTTTATTATGATCCCATATCAAAAATTGTGTAAGTAAGCCATTTGTCTTAAAAGTAGGGAATAAGTAATTTCTTAGTAAGTCTGCTTCTTCTTTTGAAGAATACAAACAGGATTCCCATATTTGTCTGGCATTTGGTTCATTTTGAATTGTCATATAGGAGATAGGAATTCCTTGTTCTTGATAGCTACGAACATATTTTACAAGATATTCAGCCCATAATTTTCTATATTGAGGTAATAATTTACCACCACCAATTAAACTATAATTATCTTTCATAAAAGCGGGAGGAGACCAAGTGCTAGCAAGAAATTTAAGATTTCTATTTTGTCTTTGAGCAGATTTAATAATGGGAATGATATATTTCATGTCATGATGAATAGAAAAGTCTGATAAATTTTTTTCGTAAGAATAGGAGTAACTAGCTAAGGAAAAATCACAACTTCCAATAGAAAGTCTACCAAATTGATAATGCAAACCATTTTCGGAAAAATATTCTCCTAAAATTTGCTCTGAAAGTTCTTTTGGAATCCTACTTAAAACATAACAAGAACTTTCTGTAAAAGCACCTCCAAATCCAAGAATTTCTTGAAAAGTAAATTCTGGATTAATACGAATCACTTCATTTTCTATTTTTTTCCCATGAGAAGAAAACTTCATAGGGGAAGAATGAAGGTATAAATTTCTTTTTAAATTAGTTTCTATTTTTTCAATTTCCATATTTGTATTTTATGCAATTTATGATATACTATGAATATATTTAAAAAGGAAGTGATTTTAATTGTCTCGTAAGAAAGAGGAAGAAGATTATATTCCAAAAGCCTTCCGAAAAAATAAAAAAATAGAAGAAAAGAATCAAAATAAAAAAACAAATAAAAAGAAAAATGGAAAATCCAAAAAGAAAAATAAAAAAAGAAAATTAAAAAAGCTGATATTGCTTATCATTGTAAGTGCTATTTTAGTAATCGGAATTACATTGGGGATTTCCGCACATCGATGGAAAACACTTGCCAAAGAAATGTTAATCAATCAGAATTCAATTGTGGTTGACATGGATGGAAATGAAATTGCTACATTAGGATGTGAAAGAAAAAATGAAACCATTTCATCTTCTAGTATGCCAAACGATTTAAAAAATGCTTATGTAGCAATTGAAGATGAACGTTTCTATTCTCATGGAGGAGTTGATATTAAAAGAACAGGTGGAGCTATTATTTCCTATATTACTCACTTTGGCAAATCTTCTTATGGAGGAAGTACCATTACACAACAATTAGTAAAAAATTTGACAGGAGATTCGACGGATAGTATTACAAGAAAAGTAAAAGAATGGTGGAAAGCATGGCAATTAGAAAGCTGTCTATCAAAAGATGAAATTTTAGAAGCTTACTTGAACATTATCTATGTTGGTCCTAATATATATGGTATCGAAACAGGAGCTAACTATTATTTTAACAAATCAGCAAAGAATTTATCTCTAGAAGAATGTGCTTTTTTAGCAGGAATTAATCATTCACCCAATTCTTATAATCCCTTTGAAGAAAAGGATCATACAGAAAAAATTGCAAAAAGAACAAAAACCGTTCTTGCTAAAATGTTAGAATTAAAATATATTAGTGAAGAGGACTATAATATAGCACTTAGCAATGTTGACAAAGGACTTAATTTTAAAAAAGGTCAAATAAAATCAGAAGAAGCTGTTTATTCTTACCATACCGATGCTTTGATTTTAGAGATAACAGAAGATATTGCTAAAAAGTATCACATATCCCAAAATTTTGCTACTAATTATATGAATATGGCAGGATTGACAATACATAGTACACAAGATTCGAAAGTGCAAGAAAAAACAGAAACCGAATTTGAAAAATCAAAATATAGTTTGCCTTCTAAAACAGGTGGAAATTCTTCGCAAGCTGCTATGGTTATTATCGACCATAAAACAGGCTATGTTGTTGGTTGTACTGGTGGCTTAGGAGAGAAAACAAAAGCAAGATCGCTAAATCGAGCAACACAAAGTGTAAGACAAACGGGGTCTTCTATCAAACCTTTATCAATACTGATTCCAGCTATTGATAAAAAGATTATCACAGCAGCTTCAATTTATGATGATACAGAAAGAGACTTTGCAGAAGGATATCACCCAACAGACTATAATCCTTCTTTAGGAAAAATAACAGTTAGAAGAGCAGTAGAATCCTCACAAAATATTCCTTTTGTAGAAATCATGGAAACTTTAAAACCTAAAAACGCTATCAAATATTTGAAAAAAATGGGAGTAACTTCCTTAACAGAAGAAGATGAAACTTTAGTATTATCATTAGGAGGATTGCAAAAAGGAATTAGTCCTTTAGAAATGGCAGGAGCTTATGCAACCATAGCAAATGATGGTGAATATATAGAGCCAACCTTTTATTCTAGTATAGAAAACGAAGCTGGTAAGACCATTTTAAAAACACAACAAGAGAAAAGAAGAGTGGTATCCAAAGAAGTTGCTTATATCGTAAAAGACATCTTAACACAACCAGTTAAGGGTGCAAATGGAACAGCTACCTATTGTAAAATTTCTGGCGTAGATGTTGCAGCTAAAACAGGAACAACAGATGATAATAATGACCGATGGCTTTGTGGTTTTACACCTTATTATACAGCTGTTACGTGGTATGGTTATGATGTAAATGAACCTATAGATTATAACAAAAGAAATCCTGCTGGCCTATTGTGGGCTAATGTTATGTCAAGAATTCACGCTGGATTAAATAGTAGTAAATTTGAAAAACCAAATAATGTTTCTAGTTGTACAATATGTGCTGAAACAGGGAAAAGGGCTACTACTGGATGTCAAAATACTTATCCTGAATATTTCCTATGGCTAACGACGCCACAATTATGTGATAAACATTCTGGATCTGAATTAAAAGATAATAAGACCAACACAACACATCAAAAAGTGGAGGAAATTATACAAGGAATTACCCAAGATATTGATGCTGAGGATCCTCAACAAGTATTGCCAAATAATAATACAAATAAACCAACAAACAATTCATTAGAAAATCAACCATCTAATATAACAACCAATAGTAATTCTATAAAAAATACTACAAATACAATAAATAGCAGTAATACGACTAATAAAATTAATACGAATGTGTCAAATAGTAATGAAAATGTAACAAATAATACAGTCAATGCTAGTACTAATGTTTCTAATAGTAATACTAACATAAATACAAATTCTTCAAATTAAATGCTAAAATATAATATAATGTATTGACAAATTGTTGATTATTATGTAAAATATAGCTAAAATGAAAGGGGAAAAAGAAATGAAAAAAAATATAAGTATTATGATTTTAATAATGTTAACATTAGTTTTTATAATTCCATTTAAAGTAGATGCAGCTGTGATAGACTTATCCAAATATACAAGCGAAGATTTGGTAACCACCTTTAATATAGAAGGTATTACTAACTACGATTTGACAAAATACAATACACCTAATAACAAAAGAGTAAACATTTATATATTTCGAGGAGATGGATGTTTAAATTGTAAAAATTTATATACAAATTATATTGCCAATAGTTTACTTTCTAGTCATGGTGACAAAATAAAAATCATTAGTTATGAAGTAAAAAACAATAAAATAAATTATGGATTATTGGATGCAGCCAAAACATTAATTAATGAACATGCTCTTTCCTATGCTACACCAGTCATATTTATTGGTGATAAAACATTTTCATGGCAAGATCAAGCAGCAATCGAAAATGCAATAAATACTTTATATAATAGTAGCAATCGATATGATATATTAGAAGAACTTTCAGGTAAAAAAGTATTTACTGACAATATAACTAATATTACTTTAACAAGTAGTACTGGATTAGACAAAAATTATACTTTAAAAGTAAGAGAAGTAGACAATAAAAATATAGAACTACAAGAAGGTTACAATTATATTGCTTCTTATGATATTTCTATCTATAATGGGAATGTAATAGTTCCATTAAACAATGGTTCTTATACAATAAGAATTCCAGTAAATACGAAATATGATGAATATAAAGTAGGATATATAAAGGATGGAAAAATTCAAGAAAACTTTAAGGCTACCTATAATAATAATAGCATTGAATTTACAACAACCCATTTATCAGAGTATGTAGTATATGGAATTAATACTCCAAAACCAGATGTTGATCAAAATATAAATCAAAGCCAACCAACAGAAGATTCAGAATTGAATGTAAATTCAAATAATATATCAAAAACGAATAAGAAGGTTGCCAATGAAGAAAATCCTCAAACCTTTGATAAGATACAACTTTATGTAATATTATTAGGATTAGGAATTACTACTTTAATAGGAAGTACTATATTATTAAAAAAGAAAGAAAATTAGATTTTAAAGTTCTATGTTTTTTAACATAGAACTTTTTAGGAGTATTAGATGAAAAAAGTGTTAAATATAAAAAACAGAAAGACTTTTTTAGTATTTGTAAGCATTTTAGCTATTATAATTATTTTGTATAGTTTGATCCATATTGCTTTTTGGATTTTTGATAATTATAATATTAAGAAAGAAGAAAATAAGATAGAAAAAGATGTTGCTATAACAGAAGTAGAAAATACAAAAGTATTAGATGAAGAAATAATGGTTGATGAAAAAACGCTACTTGATTCAGATCCTTATTGGGATTTAAAAAAAATGAATTATTTAGAAGTAGATTTTTCTAATTTAGAAAAATCTAATCAAGAAATAGTTGCTTGGATTTCTGTACCTAATACTAATATAAATTATCCAATTGTCCAGCATTCTGATAATAAATATTACTTAAATCATTCATTTAATGGATATAAAAATGAAGCAGGTTGGATTTTTATGGATTATCGTAATTCAATTAAGGATTTAGATAAAAATACTATAGTATATGGACATACGAGAAAAGATGGATCTATGTTTGGTACTCTAGGAAATATATTAAATAATGCCTGGTATGAAAATAAAGATAATTATGCAATTAGAGTATCTACCAAATATGAGAATAGTTTATGGCAAGTATTCAGTGCTTATTGCATTCCAACTACAAGTGACTATATTCAAACAGATTTCTTGGACGATATTTCGTTTAAGGAGTTTTTGAACAAAATAAAAGAACGTAGTATATATGATTTTAAAACAACAATAGATACAAATAATAAAATACTTACCTTATCTACCTGTCATAATAAGAATGAAAGGATAGTAATGCATGCAAAGTTAATTAAGAGTCAAAAAAAATAAGTTTTTACAAAAAGAACAGCTATCTACATAGCTGTTTATTGTTATACCTAAAAAATATATTATCTATTCCTTGAGATATTTAGTGACAATCGCTTATATATAATACAAAAGGAAGATTGGTTTGGTAAAGAAAAAACATCTAATAAAGTTGACGAGGCAACATAATTTTGATATAATAAAATTATGGATAATAGAGTAAAATTTGAAGAATTAATTAAATATATAGAGAATCATCTGACTGAAAAGATTGATTATAATGAATTATCAAAAATATTAGCAGTTTCAGAACAATCAATGCAAAGAATCTTTATTTTCATTACTAATATGTCATTATCAGAATATATTAGAAAAAGAAGGCTAAGTAAAGCTTATGAAGAACTAAAAAGTTCAGACATAAAAATAATAGACTTAGCTATCAAATATCAGTATGAATCAGAAATATCCTTTTCTAGAAGCTTTAAAAATATGTTTAATATGACACCTAGTGAATGTAGAAAGAGTAATATTGAATTTATACAATTTCCAGTTTATCAATTAAATCAAATTAATAAACCTTTTAAATATTCCTATAAAATTGAAGAGATTGAAGAAATACAAATATATGCATATAAAACTCCATATGCAAAAACAAAGGACGACTTCTTATATAGGATTAGAGAATTATATCAAAATTTAAAAGATAGAAAATTATTTGAGAAAATCGTAGAATTAGGTATGTATGGAGTTACCTTTAGGCAAGAGGATAATACAGAGATATATTATGTAGGATGTAAGGAAAAACTTGAAAACTCTGAACCAGTTAAAATTATAGCTGGAAAATATGCAGTATTTGATTGTAGAGGAGCCAGTCAATCAGATATAGCACCTTTAATACATAACATTTATTCGCAATTTGTTTTATCTACTAATTTAGATATTGATTTAAATTATAGCTTTGAATATTATGAGAAAAATGATAATTGCTATGTATATATATATATCAAAAACTAACAAAATACGTATGAGTTTTGTTAGTTTTTGATTTTGAAGTTATTGTATAATTAAGTTACATAAATTGCAACTTGTAATTATTGGTATTAGTTCATCAAAGAGGAGGACGCCTATGAATAAATTATTAAATTTAACAGTACCAAAAAACGAGTATTTCTTAGAATTTCTTGCAAAAAGAAAGGAAGAGGAATTACGGAACTCATGGATTTTTATCCATGACAGTATTACCAATCAATTGCTAAACGAGTATAATTTTAATAATAGAGCAGGCATAAATGGCTTGCGTCTATTTTCTCGAAATGCAAAAGAACTAATTGTTCTTTTGCCCATAACTAGATATTGGTATATGCTTTTTGCAATTGATTCAAAGTATATTACATATGATGAGTCATATTTTTATGAAAGAGAATTATCTGATATTATTTGCTTTAAGATGGATTCGGATTCATAAGGATAAGTATTTTCAAAGCTAAAAAATTGATTGTGAATAGATTTCATCGCTTAGAAATGGATTATCCCACAAATCTATGCAACTCTTAATGCCAATTCTTAAAGTTCTAATATTCTAATGTTTATAGTTGGGGTGGAAACTTTCAAAGTTTTCCACCCCAACTATAAACATTTAGCCCATATTCCTATTTGCACAAAACTTTGATAATACAAACCAAAATTTATAAAAATTATACATATTTATTGAATATATATAGTTTGTGATATTTTATATGTATGGAGGAAAAATATGAAATTAGAAATCAATATAATATAATTTTAGTAAAAATGTTGATTTTTAGGCACTTGTTAAAAATGCTGAAAAATGGCTAAAAAAACAACGCACGAGAATCGATTTTAAGCTGCTTTGAAAAAATAAGCATATAACTTGTTGTCTATAAAATCAAGCGAAATACTGAAATTAAGGATTTAAGGAATTTTGATAAAATAATCTAAAGTTATATAAATTTTTTTAAAATTATGTGGTTACAATAATGAAAAAAAATCTAACCAGGAATAATCAAAAATAATGAAGCTCTAGGATCAATTTTAAGGCAATTTTATAAAAAAACAGTAACTCAGAACGGATTTTAAGAGGCTTAATTTAAAAAGTAATATAAGTTGTTGTTTAAGAAAATAGCTATATAAGACTAAATATAGGAGTTTTAAAAGAAAGAATAGGTATTTATGGTTTTATATTTTACTCCTATTCCTATTTGCACAAAACTTTGATACGGGGCTATTTTTTGTACCACCCTTTGGGTTAAAGTCTGGTACATTTATAAAGCTTTATATAAGTAGATTAAATCTAAGTTAGCATTATTGTGCTAATTTCTTTATATCTTTAAAAGAAGAAAATTTTAAAGTGAATATAATGAAATTAGCACAGTAATGCTTATTTTTTGCCTTCGAAAGAAAGGATTTTTAAAGTGAATATAAAAAAATTAGAAAGAAAAATTCAAAATATTACTAATGATGAACATTTCAAAATTAGATTAGGACAAGAATATGATGCAGTTTCTATTGCATTTCAAACAATTATTGATAATATAGCAAAACTAAATGATGCAATTGGAAATGTTGAATATGTAAAGAAATATTATGCTGATTTATTTAATACAAGGCATAAATATATGAATTTTATAACTAATTGTGAAGATATATCTTTTCTAATGGAAAAGAGAAGAAGGGAATTTATAATTCAATTTATTGATTTTATAGAAGAACTTTGCAGAAATGAAGATCTATTAGAAATTATGAAAGATGATTTTCCTAATCTAATTGAAGTATTAGAAACTATTAAAGAAGATAAAGAAAACCTAGTTGGAATATATGAAATTGTAGATTATCTTGAAAAGTGGATTGATATAATTTCTTATGATGAACCAGATAATTATTTTATAGAACTACTTGATGAAGAATTTGAAGATTTTTATGAGTTATATTTTGGAAAGAAATAAAGTATAATGAAAGAACAAGAAGCAATAAATTATCTGGAAACACTTGAGAAAGGTCAATACATAACTGTAAATATTCCAATATTAGGAGATGAGAATATTCCTGTAACTGCAATGTATATGGGAAAAGATAATAACAATAGATACAATTTCCTCGATACAGGTAAATTTATATTATCAAAGGAATTTATTGAAAGAGGAAAAGTTACAATAGAAAAAGAGTTTGACGGCGAAAAAGCAATGGAAATTCATGCAAAAGTCAGACAAGAACAAGAAAAGAAAATGAAAAAGAATAGAGATGCAAGATAGAGCTAGTTGTTTTAAATATAATTAGTTCTTTTTTTGTTGGAAGGGAGAATTGCAATGAATACTAATGTTGCAGAATTACTCTATCCAAAAAGTGCTAGTAAAGAAATTTCTTTTATGTTTTATAACTATAAAAAAATCAACAAGTTAATAGAAAATAGAAGAGAAACAATAATGGACAGAATGAATGGAAGTACAAGAGCATGGCTGAAAGGAATAAATCAATCTTCTAATTCATTTGAAGATATTATTATTAAATTAGATGAAGATAGAGTAATAAACAGATATAAACATTGGAATGAATTTCTATCTTCTTTCTTTAATATACTAAAGACTTATGAAAGACCTATTTATTATAGGTTTATTGTATTAAAGTATTTTAAGAATTTAGATAATGAAGAAATAATGGAAATTTTGAATGTTAATAAAAATCAATTAAGAGATATTAAAACAAAAGTTATATGGCTGACTTATAAATATGCCATAAAAGATAAACTATTTGAACTGGAGGTGCAGAATAATGTCGCACTGTAAAGTTATTTCAATAGTTAATCAAAAAGGTGGAGTTGGTAAAACAACAACTGCACTTAATTTAGGAGTTGCATTAGTACATGAAAATAAAAAAGTTTTGCTTATTGATGCAGATCCACAGGGGAACTTAACAACATGTTTAGGTTATTACAATGAAGATAAAGTTTATAATAGTTTAGCAACTTTAATGGCTTGTTCTATATGTAATAGTGATTTAGGAATTGATGAAACAATATTACATCATGATGAAGGAGTTGATTTTATTCCATCACATTTAGATTTGTCTGCAATAGAATTTACATTAGTTGATACTAAAGATAGAGAATATAAAATGGCAGATTCAATTTCATCTTTTAAAGATAATTATGATTATATAATAATTGATTGTAGCCCAAGTTTAGGAATGTTGACTATAAATGCTCTTGCTTGTAGCGATAAAGTAATCGTTCCAGTACAGGGAGAATTTTTAGCAGCTAGAGGTGTTGGACAATTATTAAATAATATTTCAAGGATACATCAAAATATAAATCCTAATTTAAAAGTTGGTGGAATTTTATTAACTTTAATTGATAAAAGAACTAATTTATCAAAAGATGTAAAAAAAGCATTAGAAGAAAACTACGGTAATATAGCTAAAGTTTATGAAACTGAAATTCCAAAAGCAATCAATACTGCGAAATCAACTTCAACAGGTAAGAGTATATTTACTTATGATAAGAATAGTCCAGTTGCTACTGCTTATAAAAACTTTGCGAAGGAGGTAATTGCAGATGAAAGAACAAGAAACAAAAATGAAATTGCCAGGTTTAGATGAGTTATTTACAACGCAAAAGCAAAGAGATGATAAAGAGAAAGATTATATTGAAGATATTTCGATAGAACTTATTGACGACTTTCCAAATCATCCTTTTTCGGTAAATGATGATGAGCTTATGGATAATATAGTGAAGAGTATAAATAATAATGGATTTATCCCTCCATCCATTATTAGACCTAAAGAAAATGGTAGATTTGAAATGGTTTCAGGACACAGAAGAAAATTAGCTTTTATAAAAGCACATAAAAATAAGATGCCTTGCATAAAAAAAGAATTAACAGATGATGAAGCTACAATTTTAATGGTGGATACAAACATTAATCAAAGACAAGAAATACTACCTTCAGAAAAAGCATTTGCATATAAAATGAAATATGAAGCACTAAAACATCAGGGGAAACGAACCGATTTGGAAATAAATGAAACTTCGTTGCCAATGGAAACGAAGTTAAGAACAGATGAAAAAATAGGAAAAGAAAATGGAGAAAGTGCTACACAAGTGTTTAGATATATAAGGCTTACTTACTTAATGCCAGAACTTCTAAAACTTGTAGATGAAAAAAGAATTGCTTTTAGACCAGCAGTAGATATTTCATATTTACCTGAAGATTATCAATGCGTGATTTTAAATACCATAGAATATGATGATATATCCCCAAGTGTTGCTCAAGCTGTAATGTTAAAGAAAATGGCACAGGAGGGGACATTAACTTTAGAGAAGGTAGAAGCATTACTAGCTAAACAAAAGCCAAATCAACGAGAATATACTAAAATCCCCACAGAAAGAATAAGCAAACTAATACCAGAATCAATCAAACAAAAAGGACAAGTTGAGGATTTTATTGTTAAATGCGTTGAAGATTATATAAAAAGGCAAAGAAATAAAGAAATGGCAAGATAAAAAGAGTGGGGACATCTTTTACTAAATTCCCCCTTACAAACCCCTTTATATTACTAGCTATTATACTAGCTAAAAAGAGAAATATATTATATTAAATATATATAAATACACGATAAAGGAGATGATGTATTATGATTTAATTCATACATTTCCATTTTTTGTTTTTAGTTTTTATAATATAAGCATAAGGAGAGTGATTGTTATGAAAATTAAATTAACACTAGTAACTTTAAGCTTAATTATTGCAATGGTTTCTGGAGTGAAATCAAATTATTTTAATAAAACTAAAGAAATGAAAAATCTAAATACTGTTTCAAACCAGGAGGTAGTGATAGAAGATCAGAGTATTATTAACGAGAATGATCAAGCTGATGTAGAACAAGAACAAATCGATAATAATGAAATTAAGAATGAAGAACCAAAAGAAATTGCACAAGAACCAATTGTACAAGAAACACCAAAAACAACTAATTCTCAAAATAATAAAACTACTAAAAAAACAGAAACAGTAACTAAACAACCTACTACACAGGAAACAACACCTAAACAAGAACCAAAAAAGGAAAGTGTTGTTGAAACACCAAAAAAAGAAGAAAAACCACAACAACAAGTTACAAAGACAATAACTGAAAGTGATTTAGAGTATTGGTGCGTAGGAGGTGGAAAACATCATGTTGCAGGAGATAAGTCAAATGAACATGGCTATTATTCAAGTTGGAATGAAGCAAATCAAGCTTTTGAAAATTATACAAAGGGATGGGCATCTGTTCAATACAAAATAAGTCAATGTAGCTGTGGACTTTACTATTTCTGGGCAATAAAATAAAAGATAATTAAATAAAAAAATATAGAAAGCTTTAACAATAGTTTAAAACTAAAGTTAAGGCTTTTTTTATTGGAAAAAAGAAAGGAATTGATAAAAATGAAATTAAAATCAAAAAAGATTATGGCAATAGTATGTTTAATATTAATTTTATTAACATCTATGCCTATTCAAACATTTGCTGCTTTTATAACAGATATTAACAGTAATGCAGAATTTGGAGTTGTTCCAGGAAGTCTTGAAAATTATGGACATGAATTACATTATGCAAATTATCAGGGAACAACTTATTTTACTTTTTGTACTCAATGGGGAGTTAAATCTCCAAATGGTTCAGAATATACTTATAACGGAGATTTTATAGTACATTATAGAAATAATTTACCTCAATATGAAAAAATGGCTGAAATGATTTACTTTGGATATACCATGAATTATGGAGTTGGCATTCCATCAAGCACAGAAGCTGCAAGAGCAGCATGTGCAACACAACAATATGTTTGGGAATGTCTAGGTAATGCTCCTGGAAGAGATGCGTGGAATGGAAACTATATGAATTCAGGAATGTATGCAGATTGGCTTGCACAGACTGAAAATTTATATAATCAATATCATGGTAACACATCATTTAATGGAACAACTAACAGAGTTGCTTTAGGAGATAGCACATCAATAACAGATACAACTGGAAGACTTGCTTCATATAGTTCATTTAATCAAAGTGTTAATGGAATTACATTTAGTCATGAGCAAGGAAGCAATGCTCTTAATATAATAGTACCAAGTGATTGCACAGCAGATAGTGCAACATTTAATTCAAGAGATTATGGGTTATATCAATTAATGCCAAATGGAACACCATATTCTTCAGACACAATGTCAAACTATGTGTATTTTGAATTTACATCAGGTGCAGTTCAAAACTTAATGTTTTCAAACTATGTAGATCCAAGTGCTTTTAGTGTTAGCGTAGAAGTAGAATATGGAAATACTTTATTGATTAAAACTAATACAAATGGAGATACTTTAGGAGGCTGTACTTTTGGCTTATATAAGGACAAAGGATGTACTCAAAAAGTTAGAACAGGAACTAGCGATAGTAATGGACAAATATTCTTCCAAAGATTAGCTCCTGCAACTTATTATATAAAAGAGCTTTCTGTTCCAAGTGGATATTTACTTGATACAGAAGTAAAAGAAGTCAGAGTAAATGCAAATGAAACAGCTGAAGTAAATTTCAAAAATAACGAACCAACTGGAGAATTAAAATTAATTAAAACTGATGCTGAAACTGGAAACGAAAATAGAGCAGATGGTACAAGCCATCATGGAGATGCTACTTTAGAAGGTACAGAATATACATTATATGCAAAAAATGATATTTATAATGTTGCCAGAACAGTAAAATACTTTTCTGCAGATGAAAAAATAGCAATATTTACTTTCAATTCAAATGGTATTGCAAAAATAAATATTTCAACAGGAAGTAAAACTGCTAACCTAACTACTGAAGGAAATATTTTAAAAGGATTACCAATGGGTAGTTACTATGCTAAAGAAACTAAAATACCAGGAGGATATTTAAAAGATAATGAAACACATAATATAACATTTAGCTATAAAGATATGAATACAAGAGTGATAAATGTAGAGGATACTTTTACAAATCAAGTAGAAAAAGCAAAATTTGAAGTAATTAAAGTTTCTTCAATTACAAATACTACTGCTCCAATCGTACCAGAAGCTGAATTTACTGCTATTTTAACAAAATATGTTGATTACTATGGTTCATTTGATGAAGCATTAAAGCACTTAAATGAATTTTCAAAAGATGAATATTCAGTTTTTAAAACTGAGCCAACTGGGCATGGAATAAGTGGGCTATTAGCTTATGGAGAATATACAGTACATGAAACTTATTGTCCATCAGATCTAGTAAATCCAGTAAAACCTTTTAAGGTTGTTATAGACAAAAATAGTCCAGATGTTATAAAAGAATTAGTAGAAAATGATACACCTTTCGATAGCTATATTAAGATGGTTAAGAAAGATAAAAAGACAGGAAAGACAGTTACTTTTTCAAATACAACTTTTTCATTATATAAATTAAATGAAGAAAATAATGAATGGGAAAAAGTTAGCTGCAAATTAGGAAGAGAAAGTTTTGATACTTGGACAACAGATAAAGATGGAGTGGCTTATACAGAAACAAAACTTACTGCTGGAACTTATAAAATAAATGAAATAAAAGTTCCAAATGGATTCTTACAACTTGATGAAGAAATAATATTTAAAGTAAATAGAAGTAATAAAACTTGTAAATATGATAAAGATTTTGATGCTTATATAACAGTAGATGTAGAAAATGAGCAACCTACTGGAACACTTATAGTTAATAAATCAGTTGCCATTAGAGAAAATATTGATACCTCATTAGTAGATATATCTGATTTGTCTGGTATTGAATTTACTTTAATAGCAAAAGAAAACATTATAGATCAAGCTGATGGAAGTATAATTTATGAAAAAGGAAAAGTAGTAAAAGTATTTAATCTTGATAAAGATGGAAACTATACTTTATCTGAATTACCAATGGGAGTTTATGAACTACAAGAAACAAAAACATTAGATGGCTTAGTTTTAAATGATAAAAAATATGAAGTTAAATTTGAACAAAAAGACTTAACAACAAAAGTATATGAAGAAAAGAAAGATATTACAAATGATACAACTATATTTGAATTTTCTAAAAAATCTGTAACTGGAGATGATGAATTAGAGGGTGCAGAACTAACTGTTGTTGATAAAGATGGAAAAGTTATTGATAGTTGGGTTTCTGGAAAAGATACTCATAAAATCGAGGGCTTAAAAGTTGGAGAAACATACACACTAAAAGAAGAATTTGCACCAGACGGATATGTTATATCAAGTAATATTCAATTTAAAGTAGAAAATACAAATGAAATTCAAAAAGTTACTATGATAGATAAAATTATTGAAATATCAAAACAAGATATTGCAGGAAATGAACTAGAGGGAGCAACTTTAGTTGTAACTAATACGAGAACAAAAAATATAGTTGATAAATGGGTTTCTACTAATGAAGCACATAAAGTTAGTGGACTAATTGAGGGAGAAACATATAATCTTCATGAAGAAATTGTTATAGAAGGATATGTAAAAGCAACTGATATTCAATTTACTGTTAGCGAAGATAAAGAAACTCAAAAGGTCGTAATGGTAGATAAAATAGTAGAAGTTATAAAAACAGACTTAGTTACAGGAGAAGAACTAGAAGGAGCTGAATTAGAAATTATTGATAAAGAAACAGGAGAAACAATAGATAAATGGACTTCTACAAAAGAACCACATAGAGTAGTAGGTGTTGAAGAAAATAAAACTTATATTTTGAAAGAAATTACTTGTCCTTATGGATATGAAAAAGCAGAAGAAATAGAGTTTACAGTTAGTGAAGATAAAGAAACTCAAAGAGTTGAAATGAAAGATATGCCTATTTTAACTGATGTTACTTTAGTAAAATTAGATAGTAAAACAAAAGAAACTATAAAAGCTGATTTTACTTTTGGAATTTACAAAGATGAAAATTGCACAGACTTAATTCAAGAAGTAAATTCTGATAATGAAAAAGGAACAATTACTTTCAAAGATTTAAGATATGGAACATTTTATATTAAAGAAGTAAAAGCACCAAATGGATATGTGAAATCTGATAAAGTTATTAAATTAGAAATTAACGATAAAGGTGTATTTGTAGATGGTACTCAAATAGAATCAAAAGATGATATATATAGCTTTGATTTTGAAAATGCACCAATAGAAACACCAAATACTGGAGATGAATCACATTTAAAACTAATTGGAGGAATAATGTTATTATCAGTATTAGGAATTGCATTATTAGGTACAAAATTATACAAAAAGAATAAAGAAGATAAATAAAATTGATTAGAGAGTTGGGTAAACTAACTCTCTTTTCTAGTTATTAGAAAGGATTTGTAGAAATGATTGATTTTGATAGATTAAAAAGAAAAGAATTTGGAGATAGTTTATCCTTTAAAACAAAAATAATTAGACCACAATTAAGATATATAACAGAAGATGTCGGATCACATATAAATAACATGAATTATGATAATAAATTTATAACATGTTTTAGAATTTATATTTACTTAACAGATTTAGATACTGATAAAGATATTGAAGTTGGTGCTGTTGCAGGATGTTTTATAACTCCAGAAGAATTTAGAAGTTGTTGTAACTTTTTAGATATTTGTGATTGCGTTGGTGGAGATTTATTGGATTTAGCTGAAGAAATCACAGATGAAAGCTATGAAATCAGAAAAGATATTTGTGATGATACAGATTGCATAGCTTATGTTGGAGATATTTATATAAAAAGAAAATATAGAGATTATGGAATCGGTAGTTTTGTATTACAAGAACTTCATGAAATATTACTTTATCATTCAAGAGAATTTATAACAAAAATATTCTTGCAACCTCAACCTAGAGTTGTTAATCATAATAGAAAAATTCAAAATATTTCTGATAAAAACAAAGCAAAAAATAGAATAGAAAAAGAACTAATGGATTTTTATTTTAAAAATGGATTTAAAAAAATTGAAGGTACTAAATATCTAATTAAGAAAGGATTTTAGTATTAGGAGGTGTAATAAGTGCCTAAAAGAAAAAAGAACTCACGATTAGATACTTATAATAAATTAAGAGAAATAAAGAAAAGTAATACGAAAGATGTTGCAAAATTACAATTAGAAGATTTAGAAGAAATAATAGTAAATGAGGATTTTCAGAACATTTTATTATTAAGAAAATTTATAAAAACTGGAAATCCTTTAGATTATTTTAATGAAGATCTAAAAATAGAAAGGAAGGAAAATGAAAATGAACAATAACAAAGAAAAAATACAACCTACAAAATTATATTTAAATAAAAATGAATATAACAGATTATTTGAAGTATTATCTCTAAATGAAAGAAGGAATGATACAGAGAAAAGTCAAAAAGCTACTGAGCTAAAAGAAAAATTAGTAAGGTTTGCTTCAGTATTAGATAAAAGAGAACAAGACACAGAAGAAAGAGCGATAATTAGTTTATTTCCAATAGAGATTAAGTTTTTACTAAATCAATTATTGGATTTTGTAAATTATACGCCAAGTAAAGATTATTTTGAAGATTTAAGAGAGGAAACTATTCAAAGAAAAGCAAATAAGGAGGTTTAGTCAATGGCTAATAAAATGCAGTTGATAACTGAATTATCAAATAATATAATAAATGAAATAACAAATACTCCTGAAAATTGGTTAAGTTTTCTTGATACAGCTTCTAATAATTATAAATATTCATTTAATGAACAAATACTAATATATGCTCAAAGACCAGATGCAACAGTTTGTACTGATATAGATACCTGGAACAAAAGATTACATAGATGGATCAAAAAAGGTTCTAAAGGTATTGCATTAATTACAAATGATAATGGGATACAGGGATTAAGACACATTTTTGACATATCAGATACTTATGATAACTATGGTAGAAATGTTTATATATGGCAAGTTGAAAATGGAGCAGAAAATGAAATAATTGAAACACTTGAAAATAGATTTGGAGAATTAGATAATAAAAATAATTTGGCAGAAGCTATTATAAATTCTGTAACAAATCTTGTAGAAGATAACTTTCAAGATTATTATTCTGATTTTAATTCAATAGTAAATAATAGTTATTTAGAAGAATTAGATGAATTGAATCTTGAGTTATATTTTAAAAATATGATGAAAAATTCTATTTCATATATGGTATTAAAAAGATGTGGCATTGATCCAAAAGAATATTTTGAATTAGAAGATTTTAGAAACATAGTAAATTTTAATACACCTGAAGTAATAGCTAGATTAGGTATTGCAACAAGTGATATTGCAGAAGTAGAGCTGCATGAAATTTATACTACTGTTTTAGATTTAAAAAAATCTGAAAAAAATATATCTCATACATTTGTTAAAAATAACAATGAAGAGTATCATGAAATTAAAGATAATAAAATTGAAAGGGGTAATGAAAATGAAAGAAATAATAACATACCACCAAGAGGGAGATTATCAGATACCAGACCTAATAATGCCAGAACAGGAGAAAGTACAGTTGGGAACATTCGCAAGAATGAGAATGAAATACATAAAAGAGAGCAAGAGAGGTCTATATACAGAACTGATGATGAAAGGAACACTAACACAACATCTAGTGGAAATAGAGAAAATAGCATTACAAAGAGTGGAACAGATAGTCAAGAAATTAGCGAAGGACAACAAAGTGGACGAACAACTGAAAGCACAAGACCAAATGACATGGGTTGGACTAATGAACAACTTCAAAAATCAAGCACAAGAAATAGTAATACAGGAACTAATTTACAACTAAATTTATTTGCTAATAATATATCTGAAGAACAACAAAAAGAACTTATTAACGATTTAGAGGCAGAGCAAAGCTCTGTCTTTTACTTTACTCAAAAAATGATTGATAGTGCCTTATCTGAAGGTAGTCATTTTGAAAATGGTAAGTTTAGAATATATAAACAGTTTATGCAAAGCATGTCTGCAAGTGAAAATATGGCATTCCTTAAAGTAGAATATGGAATTGGTGGAACATCAGCTATAAAAGATTTTTCTGGTATAGGAATGGATTATGGTCCTAAAGGAATAACATTAAGAACTGGTTATAAAGATGATAGTAAAGAAATGCTATTAAGTTGGGCAAAAGTAGAAAAAAGAATTAAAGAATTAATAATGTCTGATAGATATTTAGCTATTGATGAGGTAGATAAATATCTTGAATGGGAAAAGAATGAATATGAAAATCAAAAATGGATGTTTGAAAGAGTTCAAAAAGATAAAACATCTAAAGAAAATTTTGATATAAATAATATTGATAAAAATTATAAATTAAAAAATGGAAATTACTTTCATTTTCATACTAATGAAGAAGGATACTATTATGAAATATATGATAAGTTTGGTTTTGAACAAGATGGTGGTTTATTAGAATATTCAGATAATGAAGAAAATGAAACATTAATGAGTATTAGAAAAAGATTAGCAGAGTTTACTGATATAGAAGAACTTGCAGATGAAAATCTTGAAGAAGTAAATCAAGATGATATGGATTATATAACAAGTGGGCAACAAGTAGATGATATAGCAAAAGATGTTGAACAAGTAATTATAAATAATGCAATAGATGCAGTAAACGAACTAAAAGAAGAAGAAAAAGAATTGCTAGAAGATATTAAGTTTAAAGTAGGTCAAATTATCTATTTAGAAAGTGATAGAAAATATAGAGTTGAAGCATATAATAGAGAACTAGACCAAATAATTTTAATGGATATGACTATGCTTGAAACAGCTCATTATCCAATTACAAGAGAAGAAAGTTATATTAAAGCAGTATCATTATATAAACAAAATAACTTGAATTTTAGTCAAAATGAACCTGCTAAAGTTGAAAATATTGCAATAAAAGAAGAAACTAAACAAGATAACAAACCTCTTCAAGAAAAAATAAATTATCATATTGAAAATAATAATTTAGGCGAAGGGACTCCTAGACAAAAAGTATTGAGAAATATTGAAGCAATAAAACTTCTAAATAAATTAGAAGATGAAAATAGACTTGCTAATAAAGAAGAACAAGAAATATTATCTCAATATGTTGGTTGGGGAGGGCTTCCTGATGTATTTGATGAAACAAAAACAAATTGGAGTGAAGAATATAAAGAATTAAAGGAACTTCTTACTGATGAAGAATATTCTCAAGCAAGAGCTTCTACATTAACATCTTTTTATACTCCACCGATAGTTATAAAGTCTATTTATACTGCATTAGAAAATATGGGACTACAAGATGCTAATATATTAGAGCCATCATGTGGTATTGGTAACTTTTTTGGAATGTTGCCAGAAACATTACAAAATTCAAAGCTATATGGAGTAGAGTTAGATAGTATAACAGGAAGAATTGCAAAGCAACTATATCAAAAAGCAGATATAAAGGTTACAGGTTATGAAAATGCTAATCTTCCAGATTCTTTTTATGATGCTACGATTGGAAATGTACCATTTGGAGATTTTAAAGTTCCAGATAAAAGATATGATAAAAATAAGTTTATGATACATGACTATTTCTTTGCTAAAACTTTAGATAAAATAAGACCAGGAGGAGTCATTGCTTTCATAACATCAAAAGGTACAATGGACAAAGAAAATCCAGAAGTTAGAAAATATATAGCTCAAAGAGCTGACTTAATAGGTGCTATAAGATTACCAAACAATACTTTTACTAAAAATGCAGGAACAGAGGTTACATCTGATATTATTTTTCTTCAAAAAAGAGAGAATATGACAGATATAATGCCAGACTGGGTATATTTAGATAGAGATGAAAATAATATCTCCATGAATAAATACTTCGTAGATAATCCAGATATGGTTTTAGGAAATATGGAAATGAAATCTACTCAATATGGTTTTGACTCAACTTGTAAGCCTTATGAAAATCAAACATTAGAAGAATCATTAAATTATGCTATTACTAATATTCATGCTAGAATTGAAGATTATCAAGTAGAAAATGAATATGAAGATACTGATAAAAGCATTCCTGCTGATCCTACGGTTAGAAATTTTTCATATACTTTAGTTGATGAAAAACTATATTTTAGAGAAAATAGTAAAATGTTTCCTCAAGATATTCCATTAACTAATGAAAATAGAATTAGAGGAATGATAAAATTAAGGGAACAAGTCAGAGAATTAATTGATTTTCAAATGGAAAATTATTCTGATGAAGAAATACATATAGCACAAGCAAAGTTAAATAACTTATATGATAATTTTACAAAAGAATATGGACTAATAAATTCAAGAGCTAACTCAACTGCTTTCTCAAATGATAGCAGTTATTTTTTATTGTGTTCATTAGAAAAACTAGATGGCGAAGGTAACTTTATTGGAAAAGCCGATATATTCAACAAAAGAACAATTAAATCATATAAACAAGTAGATAAAGTAGATACATCTGAAGAAGCATTGATACTTTCTTTATCAGAAAAAGCGACAGTTGATTTAGACTATATGTCAGAATTAACAGACAAGTCAAAAGAAGATATTATAAATGACTTAGAAGGTGTTATATTCAAAATACCAAATGAAGATAAATATGTAAGTGCTGATGAATATTTATCTGGTAATGTTAGACAAAAATTAAAAGAAGCAGAAGAAGCTGCAAAAGAAGATACTTCATATAATATAAATGTTGAAAGACTAAAAGAAGTTGTACCAAAAGATTTATCTGCTAGTGAAATAGGTATTAAATTAGGTGCAATATGGATACCTACCGATATAATAAGACAATTTATGTTTGAATTATTAGATACTCCAAACTATAACCAATATGATATAAAAGTAAAATACAATGATTTTACTTCCGAGTGGTACATAGAAAATAAAAGTTCTGATAGAAGTAATGTAAAAGCATATTCAACTTATGGAACTGGTAGAATAAACGCATATAAAATTATAGAGCAAACTTTAAATTTAAAAGATGTAAAGATATTTGATACTATTATAGATGATGAGGGAAGAAAACAAAGAGTTTTAAATAAAAAAGAAACAGCAATAGCACAAGCTAAACAAGATAGTATAAAACAAGCATTTTTGGACTGGGTATGGAATGATCCAGAAAGAAGGGAACATTTAACTAGACTATATAATGATAGATTTAATTCAATAAGACCTAGAGAGTATGATGGTTCACATTTGAATTTTGTAGGTATGAATCCAGAAATAAAATTAAGAAAGCATCAATTAAATGCAATAGCTCATGTTTTGTATGGTAATAATGTTTTGTTAGCACACGAAGTTGGTGCAGGCAAAACTTTTGAGATGGTAGCTTCAGCTATGGAAAGTAAAAGATTAGGTTTATGTAATAAATCATTATTTGTAGTACCTAATCATATTATAGAGCAATTTGCTTCAGAATTTTTGCAACTTTATCCTAGTGCCAATATATTAGTTGCTACTAAAAAAGACTTTGAAACTAAAAATAGAAAGAAATTCTGCTCAAGAATTGCGACAGGCGAATATGATGCAGTAATTATAGGACATTCTCAATTTGAAAAAATACCAATGAGTATAGAAAGACAAAAAGCTCAATTAGAGCAACAAATTTCTGACATATTAAAAGGTATTGATATGGCTAAAAGAGATAGAGGAGAGAATTTTACTATTAAGCAGCTAGAGAAAAGTAAGAAAGTATTAGAAAATAAATTAGCTAAACTTAATAATCAAGATAGAAAAGATGATGTTGTTACTTTTGAGGAATTAGGAATTGATAAGTTATTTGTAGATGAAGCACACAATTATAAAAATCTATTCTTATATACGAAAATGAGAAATGTTGGAGGTATTGCTCAAACTGAAGCACAAAAAAGTTCTGATTTATTTATGAAATGTAGATATCTTGATGAAATAACAAATGGTAAAGGTACTGTATTTGCAACAGGTACTCCAGTAAGTAACAGTATGGTAGAATTATATACAATGCAAAGATACTTGCAATATGAAGGATTAAGAAATCAAGGGTTAGAGCATTTTGATAATTGGGCATCTACTTTTGGAGAAACTGTTACTGCCATAGAACTTGCTCCAGAAGGTACTGGTTATAGGTCAAAAACTAGATTCGCAAAATTTCATAATTTACCAGAATTAATGAATTTATTTAAAGAAGTTGCAGATATACAAACTGCTGATACATTAAAGCTTCCTACTCCAGAAGTTGAAAATCATAATGTGGTAGTAAAGCCTAGTCAAATACAAAAAGACATGGTTCAGGAATTAGGAGAAAGAGCAGAAAGAATAAGGAATGGACAAGTAGATGCTTCAATAGATAATATGCTTAAAATTACTAATGAAGGAAGAAAACTAGCATTAGATCAAAGATTAATCAATCCGCTTCTTGAAGATGCAGATACAAGTAAAGTAAGAACTTGCGTTGATAACATTTATGATATTTATGAAAAAGGACAAGACAAAAAATTAACTCAATTAGTATTTTGTGATTTATCTACACCTAAAGATAATAAAAATTATGAGCAAGAAAATTTTTCTGATGTTTATAATGAGCTAAAGAAAAAGCTAATTGAAAAAGGTATTTATTCTGAAGAAATTGCTTATATACATGAAGCAGATAGTGAAGCTAAAAAGAAAGAATTATTTAGCAAAGTAAGAAGTGGAGATGTTAGAATTTTAATTGGTTCAACTCAAAAAATGGGTGCAGGTACTAATGTTCAAGACAGACTTATAGCTCTTCATCATTTAGATTGTCCCTGGCGACCTTCTGATTTAACACAAAGAAATGGAAGAATGATAAGACAGGGAAATATGAATGATAAAGTGAATGTCTATTCCTATGTAACAGAGGGTACTTTTGATGCGTATTTATATCAGCTAGTAGAACAAAAACAAAAGTTTATATCTCAAATTATGACATCTAAAACACCTATGAGAACAATGGAAGATATAGATGAAAAAGCATTATCTTATGGAGAAATTAAAGCACTTGCTACTGGTAATCCTAAAATACTTGAAAAAACTAATTTAGATAGTGAAGTTGCAAAATTGAAACTATTAAAGCAAAACTTTTTAAGCCAGAAATATGATCTACAAGATAAAACTATAAAATACTTTCCTCAAGAGATAACAAGACTTAATGAAAAAATTGTAGCAATGGAAGAAGATACAATACAATTACAAGAATGTACAAAACCAAATGCAGATGGATTTTCTCCAATGAAATTTGATAATCAAACTTTTTCGGATAAAGAAAGTGCAGGAAAGAAACTAATAGAATGTTGCCAGAATTTAAAGAGCATGGAAGAAAAAGAAGTTGGAGAATATAGGGGATTTAGAATGAAACTATCATTTGATTCTTTTAGTAAGAATTTTCAATTAACATTAAAGAATAAGTATAGTTATAAACTTGATTTAGGTACTGATGTATATGGAAATATAACAAGAATTAATAATTGTTTAGAGAATATTGAAAAAGATATTCCTGGAGAAAGAGATAGATTAGATAATGTAAAACATCAGTTAGAGAATGCTAAAATTGAAGTTGAAAAAGAATTTCCTCAAGAATCTGAATTACAAGATAAACAAAAAAGATTAGATGAGCTTAATATTGAATTAAAACTAAACGAACAAGATAAAGAATTATTAGGAGATGAACAAGAAGAAAAGCAAGAAAAATCCCCAAATAAAAACACTCCAGAGCGTTGATAAAAAAATGATTTTGTAATATAATGTCTATCAGACAAAATATTAATTTTTAAGAGTAAATTATAGGTAGGGAGATTTATGAATAAAGAAATATCAATAATAATAAAAAACATTAAAAATAAAAATATTGATTATCGAGATATACCAATAGAATTAAGAGATAATATTGATATTATAGAAGCAGAAAGAAAATCAGGAATGAGAGTATATTCTAATAGAGGATATGATGTTATTTTTAATAGATTTTTTGTCCAAGAAGATATAATAGATTTTAGTGATAATAATAGTATATTAAAAACAATAATAACTAATTTTGAATCATTTGATAACTATTATGAATATCTAAATGGCAATATATATGAAAAATCTTGCTACTATCAATGTGAATTTACTTCAAAAGAGATAAAAAAATACAAAATAGATATTAATAAAATTAAGAATAATGCTTTTATAGATTACACTATTGAAGATGATAGTTTTGATAATGAATTAGAAAATTTATATGATGAATTTAAAAATGCAGAATTAAAAAAAGAAAAAAATAAATTATGGATTAACAAAGTTTTAGATTGTAAAAATTTAAAAGAGTTAATGAAAGTTTTAAATAATTTTGAAAAGAGTAAATATCATGAATATTATTTTGAAGATATACTTATTTACTATTTCATTAAGAGTAAACCTAAAAAAGCATTTAAAATTTTGATGGATTCAATAAATAATTGTGAGAACATTATATCAGAAGAAAAGATGTGTTTATATTTTCCTGCAAAAGAAGTGCTAAATTCAATTAATTACAATAAAAATGTACGAACACCAGCAACGATTAACAAGTATATAAAAAAAGTAAAGAATTTTGCAAATGATATAGACAATAATAATTATACAAAAAAAACTAACTGCAAATTTGATATGAGAACAAATTATTTTATAATTGAAGAATCATATAAAATAACAGGGAAAAATTGGCCAATTATAATTAGAAAATATTTTTATGATATTAAAGAACTTATAGAATATTTAGATGGAGATTTATCTAATTGTGATTTATCAAAAGCAGTAATTTCAGAAGAAGATATAAAAGATTGTAAAATAAATGAAAATACATTATTACCATTAGATAGTACAAAAATATCACATACAATAAATAAGTATTATGAATCGGAAAAGTTTTGGGTTTTACAAAAATGGACAGACCAAAATGGAAATGCTTTACTTGAAAGAAAAAGAGGATTTAAATACTTTTTTAATTATATTTATTATTTGCATAATGATTTAAGTAATGCTGATTTGATTTTTTGTGAAGGTCTTTCAAATTTAAAAGATATTAAAGATATTAATTTTGATAATGCACATATTAGAAGTGAAACAATGGATAAACTTGGCTTGAAATATGAAATATTAAATCAGCCTAATAATCTTCTTTCATTTGAAAAAACAATAAATAATGAGAAAGAAACACAATTAGTATTAAATGAAAGCAGAGATTTATTATTAAATGAATCAATGAACGATTATAATAGTTATATAAGAGTTTCTTATGTTTCAGATATACATTTAATGCATAGATTACAAAAGTGTAAATCAATATTTGATATTGAATTTACTATAAAAGATATTATAATAAATATTTTGAAAAATAGCAGTAGGATTCTTTTAATAGGTGGAGATGTATCATCTGACTATGATTTTTATAAAGTATTTATTACAGAATTGTCAAAAGAAATAAAAAGATATAATATAAAAGCTATATTTATTTTGGGAAACCATGAATTATGGGATTTTGCTGGGCATAAATTACAAGATGTTATCGATAATTATAAGAATTTAATAATATCAAATGATATGTATTTTATACATAATAATCTATTATATATTAAAGAAGAAAAGCTAGAAGAAATTTCAGAAAAAGAAATTAATAGTTTGTCTGATAATGAGATTAGAGAAAAGTTAAAAAAGGCAAAATTAGTAATTAGTGGAGGAATAGCATTTTCTGGATACAATAATGAGTTTAATGCTAATGACGGTATTTATAGATATACACTAAATCGAGAACAAGAAATAAATGAAACTAAAAAATTTGAGAAAATATATGATAAATTAACCACTTGTATTGCTGATAAACATGTTATTATTTTTACTCATACTTCTAAAAAAGATTGGTCAAAATCAGAGGAATATGTTAGAAATTGGGTTTATGTAAGTGGACATACTCATAGAAATTATTTTTATGATGATGGAGAATATAGAATATATGCAGATAATCAATTAGGATATAATTATAAAACTGCTTTTGCAAAGTCCTTTTGTATAGAATATGATTATGATTTATTTTCAGATTATGCAGATGGAATACATACTATAACCAAAACTCAATACAATGATTTTTATAGAGGAAAAAATATTGGGATGGATTATAATAGAGATGGCGAGATATTCATGTTGAAAAAAAACGGTTATTATTGTTTTATTAGACCATCTACGAGAGGTTTATCTATATTAAATGGTGGTGCATTAAAATCACTAAATGCAAAAGATGTTAATTATTACTATGATAATATGGATAGTCAAATCTTGCTAAATAAAGAACCATTAGAAAAATATACTAAATATCAAAAAATTGTTGCTAATCAAGTTAAAGAAATTGGTGGCTCTGGAACAATACATGGTTCAATTATAGACATTGATTTCTTTAATCATATATATGTAAATCCTTTTGATGGAACGCTATCAGGATATTATGCTTTTGATATTATAGATAAATACATTTTTGCTAATATACCATCATTACTAAAAGCTAATTGTCCGACATTATATAAAAATTATACTAAAAAATTAGGAACTGCTGAATCTAATGCACTTATAGTAAAAGGACAATCAACAGAAATAATATTGAAACCAACATATTATCCAAGTACAGATATATATAAGGCTTCAAGAGAAATAAAGAAAATGCAAAGATTAAATAATGGAATTTTAACAGTATGGCATGATGATTACAGGAAACTGTTTAATGATGATAATAGAAAGCTTTTAAATTAAGAGGTAATTGATGATGGATAAATTATAGTAACAACACTTTATATAGTAAGTTGTAAGGGAGGTATGTTGTGATTGAAAAATTTAATATAGAATTAATAATATCTAAATTAAAAGAAAAAAGAAAAATATTTGTATCCGAAGCCGACTTTCAACTTGAAATGGCTTGGATTATTAAAGAACAATATCCAAATGCAAAAGTAAGATTAGAATATTGTCCAACATTTGATTTTAGTATGCATATTGATATATTAGTTATTATAGATAATAGATGGATACCCATTGAATTAAAATATAAAACAAAGGGCTGTAAAAAAACAGTTGATAGTGAAATATTTAATTTAAAAAATCATGGAGCAAAAGATGTAAACTGTTATCTTTATTTAAAAGATATACAAAGAATTGAGAAAATAAGAGATAATGTTTCAGAATTTAGAGAAGGTTATACTATCTTTATTACAAATGAATTGAGTTATACAAAAAAACCATTAAAACAGGAATGTGTATATAAACAATTTTCCTTAGAAGATGGTATCGTAAAAAATGGTATATTAGATTGGAGCGAAAATGCTAGTGAAGGAACTAAAAAAAATTGCGAAAAACCAATTAATTTAAAAGATAAATATATTATGAAATGGAATTATTATTCTAAAATAGATGATACGAATACAGGAACATTTGTGTATTTAGTAAATAAGGTTAATAAATAGTAATGATAAATTTATATTATTATTTTTAAGAGTAATGTTTTAGAATATTACTCTTTTTTGTTGTCAAAAGTATAAATATTTTTTTCACACATTTTTCTTTTTTGATACAAAAATATACAATGCTATCAAAGGAGGTAAAATATATGAAAAGATTATTTGAAAACTCAATGCTAGAAAAATTATTTAATAGTAGAAGCGAAGAATTATCTCATAAAATAATTAAGAACTCAAAAGAATATCAAGAACTTATTAAATGTATGGAAAATAGAATTAAACAAATTTTAAATTATGTACCAGGAGAACATTATGAAGCAGTAGAAAAAGATATAGATGATTTTCTATTTGATCATGTATTAAATATAGCTGAATTTTGGAATAACAGATACTATAAAATTGGATTTTCTGATGGGTTAAGAGTAAAAAAAGAAGTTGAACAAAGTCTGGAGGAACTAACAAATGGATAAAGTATTAGATAGTTTTATGAATGAAACCAATAACTTATTTTCTGAATTTATAGGCAAACGAATAAGAAAAAATCTCGAAAATAGAGAAGATTATTTAGAATTAAAAACAAAAAGAAATAAGATTTATGAAAAATTTCCTGGAATAAGAAACTTTATAGAAGATGGAGAACCAATGAATTTTGGACAAAAGGAAGCAGATGCATTCTATGAAATAGTAAGTATAAGTGAAGAAATGAGAAATTTAGAAACAAGAGAAGTTTTTAAACTCGGAGCAAAAGAAGCATATATCTTTTTTGAAGAACAAGATATGTTAAATATTTAGTATGTTAAGGGCAATTTAATTATTGCTCTTTTTTTATTTTATAAACAAAGGAAGGTGTAAATAAAATGGAAGAAAATGATAAATTAATAATAAAACTTGAACAAGAACTTAAAGATTTTAAAGAAGAAATAAAAGAATTAGGAGTTGATTATGCTATTGATAAAGCGTATGAATTAACTGTTAAACAAGAAGTAATAGACTGTATTATGTATGATAATACTTTATCAAAAGAACAACGAAAAGCCTTATTATCATCAGACCATTTACTAGAACAATTTTACGATGAGTGGTTAAGTGCAGATGGTAATTTAAGAGAACATTTAAATTATTCAGTTGATAAAACAATTAATTATATTACAGATGATTATAAGAAAGATAAAGTAAAAACTAAAAATGATGCACGATAAGGAGGAATTTTATGAAAGATTATATTCCTCCAGAATTACTTAATAAAGCAAAAGAAATGGATTTATTAACTTATTTAATAAACTTTAATCCAAGTGAATTAGTAAAAATAACAGCAGATACTTATTCAACAAAAACACATGACAGTTTAATTATAAGTAACAATTTATGGCACAGATTTTCTACTAATGATGGTGGCAAAACAGCTCTTGATTATTTAATAAAAGTAGAAGGATATTCATTACAAGAAGCTGCTAGAATAATACTTAATCATCAAAATATAGAATTAAAACAAAGACCTAAAATAGAAAATAAAATATCTAAATCAATAGTCATTCCTATTAGAAATAAGGATAATAAACTAGCAAAAGAGTACCTTATAAATCGTGGTATTGATGAAGAAATAATAAACTATTGTATTGATAATAAGTTGCTATATCAAGAAGAAAAAACAAACAATGTTGTTTTTATAGGTTATGATAATAATCATAATATTAAATATGCAGGGTGTAGATCTACTGGAGAAAAAAGAATAATGAGAGATGCAAAAGGTAGCACAAAAGAATATTCTTTTAGACTGTTATCAGAAACAAATAGAGATTCAATTCATTTATTTGAAAGTTCAATAGATTTACTTTCTTATGCTACATTATTAAAAATAAGAGGTTATGATTGGCATAATCAAAATCTTATTGCACTTGCAGGAGTGTACCAACCTGCAAACAAAATAGAACAAAGTAAAGTACCTATAACGGTACTTAATTTTTTAAATAATAATCAAAACATTAAACAAATAGTTATACATTTTGATAATGATAGAGCTGGTAGAGATGCAACAAAAGCATTCATTATAGGGTTAAATAATAAGTACGATATATACGATATACCTGCTCCTTATGGTAAAGATATAAATGACTATTTATGCTATAAATTAGGACTAAAAAACAGAAAACAAATTGAAGTTTATAAAACTTATAAAGTAAAAAACGATTTTGTTAGAGAATAAAAAGTGGGGTGTCTTGTGAGTAAAAGAGTTGATTTATTGTCCTAGCAAGCACTGAATTTGGGGACTCGAAAAATCGAGCCTTCAAATTCTATACAATGGGGCAAGCCCCAATCCCCATTTTAGAAAGGAGTGAAACATGAGAGAAAGAAATTTAGAGTTTCATATTAGATTAAATGACATAGAAAATGACAAGCTAGAGGAAATGTCATTAAAATCTAAAAAGACGAAATCAGAAGTGATAAGAAATTTGATATTAGAAAAAGAGATTAAGGAAAAACCTGGTTATGAATTTTATCAAGTTATGAATCAGCTTTCTAAAATAGGAGTTAATCTTAATCAAATCGCTTATAGAGCAAATAAAAATAACGATATAAATGAAGAATACTATAAAGAACTTGCCAATGAATGGCAAGAATTTTCAAGACAAGTAAAAAGCAAATTTTTGTAGGGGGTGGTAATTTGGCAACAACAAAAATTTGGAAAGTAATAAAGAGAATGGATCATGTAATAGGTTATGCTACTAATAAAGAAAAAACAAAAATTGAAATAAAAAATTATGAAATGTATGTAGATGATTTAAGAGATGTAATTGACTATGCAAGAAATTCAGATAAAACAGAAGAAGAATATTTTGTAACAGGAATAAATTGTGAGCCACAATCTGCTTATGAAGAAATGCAAGATGTAAAAATGTATTATAACAAACAAAACAAAATATTAGCATTTCATGCTTATCAGTCATTCCTCAAAGGAGAACTTACTCCAGAACTTGCACATAAAATTGGTGTAGAGTTGGCACATGAAATATGGGGAGATAGATTTCAAGTTATAGTTACAACACATCTTAATACAAATTGTCTGCATAATCATTTTGTGGTTAATTCTGTTTCATTTAAAGATGGTTATAAATATTATGATACTCATAGTAGCTATGCAAGAATAAGACATATTTCTGATGAACTTTGTATGGAATATGGTTTGAGTGTATTAGAAGAAAAGCCAACTAAAAAAACAAAAATAAATTATGAACACTTTTACGAAAAATCTAAATATACAAATAACTATGAGATAAATGCAAAACGAGATATTGATTTAGCAATAAGACAAGCATATTCTTTTGATGATTTTATTTATCTTATGAAAAAATTAGATTATGAAATTATATTTAGAGCTAATAAAATTAGTATAAAACATAATAACTATAATAGAAATATTAGAATAGAAAGAAGATTCGGAGAAGAATATTCTATTGATAATATTAGAAAAAGAATTATTGAAGAGGAAGCTATAAGAGTTCCTTTTATAGAAGATTATTATAGAAAAGTAAAATATCCTTTTGCTAAAAGGCATAAACGAGCCAAAGCAAAAGGATTTGTTGCTTTATATTATCACTATTGCTATTTGTTGAAAGTATTTCCAGATATTCCTCAACAAAGATTACCTACATCTATTCGAGCAGATGTTGCTAGGATGAATGAATTATCTGAAGAAGCTAAATTGCTTTCAAAATATAAATTAAAAACAGTAACTGACTTGCAAGATTTTATTAGTGAAACGCAATTTAAAATAAGTACATTAAGTAGTGATAGAGAAAGATTATGGGTAATAAGAAAACTGACTAAAGATGATAATGAGAGAAGAAAAATTTGTAATAATATTTCTTCTCTCACAAATCAAATAGATGAATTAAGGAAGGAGGTAAGCAGATGTAAAGATATTAAAAGTAGATTACCAAAGATAGAAGATAATCTTAATGAATTAGATTATCAAGAAGAACAAGCGAAAAACAAAGAAAATGAAAAATCAAAATCTAAATTAAGAAAGGAGAAAAACAAATAATGAGTGTATCAGGAGATTCTGCTGAACAAGTAGTACGATTAAGTTTAGAAGGTTTTGAAGTAATTGCGAGATTAACTGGTAGTGGTGCTAAAAATATTGCTGCTATGTTATATACAATTATGAAAGATCAAAAACAAACAAAGGGCAAAACAAAATTAAACAATATGATTAAATCTGGAAAAGCATTAAAAATATTTTCAATAAAGAAAGAAGATTTAAAAATGTTTCAGAAAAATGCTGATAGCTATGGGATTCTTTATAGTGCTTTAATAGATAAAAAGAATAAAAATCTTGATGGTATGGTAGATATAATGGTAAGAGATGAAGATGCACCGAGAATAAATAGAATAGTTGAAAGATTTAAACTAACAACAATAGATACTGCTAAAGTTCAAACAGTAGTACAAAAAGCTATTGAAGAAAGAAAAGAAAGTCAAAACCCAAAAGATAAAGGTGTTCAAGAAAAATCTAAAGAAGAATTACTTGAAGAAGTTTTATCTCAAAAACCTATTCAAAAAGAAAATGTGCAACCTGAAAATTTCAATTATGCAATGACTGTAAAAAACCCTCAGTCAGAGCATTCCTCAAAAACATTAATCAAAACCGAAGGGGTATCTAAACCTTTGAATAAGAAAAAATCTGTTAGAAAAGAATTAGCAGAAATTAAAGAAGAGGTTAGAAAAGAAGCGGCAATTAAAGAAAAAGCACAAGTAAAGGATGTGAAAGTAGTTGCAACACAAAAACAAAAAGCACCTAAAGTTAAAGATGCTAGATAGGGGGAAAACATTGGAAGAAACTAGAGTAATAAAATTAGATAAATATGACTATAAACTGATTATTAATGCTCTTAATGAATTTAGAAATATGAAGATTAAAGAAAATATTGATACCGAAATTATTGATGATTTACTAATGAAATTATTTGATGCCCCAGTAGAAAAATCAAAAATAAGAGGAGAGCGTTATATAAGTGCAAGATGATAAATATACTCGTAAAGTAATTTATGTAGTAGGTATTATTCCTATAATATGGTTAGCACTATTGATTGCTCCATATTTAAGTGGAGGACTAATTGAAATAGTAAAAAACAGTGAAATTATTTTTAATAATATGTTTAAAATAAGTTTTTGTGAGGATAGTATTAGAACTATTCTTATTTTTTTGATTATATATTTTTTAGGAATAATGGTTTATGAATCTACTCGAAAAAATTACAGAAGAAAAGAAGAATATGGTTCAGCAGAATGGGGCAGTGCTGCAACATTAAATAAGAAATATAAACAAAAAGAAAATATGAATAAGTTATTGACTAAAAATGTAGCTTTAGGATTAAATGGAAAAAAGCATAGAAGAAATGTAAATGTTTTGGTAGTAGGAGGTAGTGGTGCAGGAAAAACTTTTAGCTATTGCAAACCTAATGTTTTACAAGCAAATAGCTCTTATGTTGTTTTAGATCCAAAGGGAGAAATAGTAAGAGATACAGGACACTTATTAGAAGAAAAAGGTTACGAGGTAAGAGTGTTAGATTTAATTAATATGGAAAAATCTCATTGTTATAATCCTTTTGTATATATAAAAACAGATAATGATGTGCAAAAACTGGTAACTAATTTGTTTAAATCTACTACACCTAAAGGAAGTCAAAGCAATGATCCATTTTGGGATACTGCAGCTAGTATGTTATTGTTAGCTTTAATCTTTTATTTAAAATATGAAGCTCCAGAAGAAGAACAAAATTTTGTAATGGTTATGGAATTATTAAGAGCAGGAGATGTAAAAGAAGATGATGATGAATATATATCTCCACTTGATATGCTATTTAATAGGTTAGAAACAAAAAATCCAGAACATATTGCATTAAAGTATTATAGGGCATATCACTCAGGTTCAGCAAAAACATTAAAATCAATACAAGTTACTCTTGCTAGTAGATTAGAAAAATTTAATTTAGATAGTTTAGCAAGTTTAACTGCAGCAGATGAACTTGATTTACCATCACTTGGCGAAAAGAAAGTTGCTTTATTTGCAATAATACCAGATAATGATACTTCATTCAATTTTTTAGTAAGCATATTATATACTCAAATATTTCAACAATTATTTTATTTAGCAGATTATAAGTATGGTGGAAGTTTACCAGTACATGTTCATTTTGTAATGGATGAGTTCGCCAATGTCAGTTTGCCAGATGATTTCGATAAAATTTTATCTGTAATGAGAAGTAGGGAAGTTTCTGTTTCTATTATTTTGCAAAACCTGGCACAATTAAAGGCATTATTTGAAAAGCAATGGGAGAGTATAGTTGGGAATTGTGATGAATTTCTATATTTAGGTGGTAATGAGCAAAGTACACATAAATATGTAAGCGAATTATTAGGAAAAGCAACTATTGATACAAATACTTATGGGCATTCTTATGGAAGTCATGGAAGTTATTCAACAAATGACCAAATGGCAGGTAGAGAGTTATTAACTCCAGATGAAGTTAGAATGTTAGATAATCAATATGCTTTATTATTTATAAGAGGAGAAAGACCAGTAAAAGATTTTAAATATAACTTAAAAGAACATCCAAATGCTAATAAAACTCCAATAGGAAATGGAAAACCATATATTCATGGTACAACTGAAAATTCTATTGGAAGTATTTCATTTAATATTGAAGATATAGATTTAAGTACAAAAGATATTATTGATATAGAATTACAAGATGATGATTATGAGTTATTATCAAATGAAGAAATTGATGAATATATCAAGGAAAGCAATTTATAATGTAGAAATATGTCGAATTATTTGTCTTGTATTATGATATTTTCTAATAGTATAATCAATTAAAATATACAAAAGAAGGAGTAATAAGATGAATAAAAAATTTAATTTAATTCAAGAAATTGAAGCGGCATTAAGCATAATTGTTAGAAAAACTAATGAAAACGAGTATATTACATTCTTGTATAGTAATGAGTTATTAAAAGAATATGATGATGCTGTCAAGAATTTAGAAGAAGAATCATTAGAGGAAGATAAACTTGAGCAGATTTTAAAAATGTCAGAAAATAAATTGAAAGAATTATTATAAAAATAAATTATAATGTAGGTTGCTAAAAGGGCTACAATGATTGAGCTATGGCTTGATTATTGTAGCTCTTTTTTTGTGCCTAAAAATCAATATTATGTTTATTTAAAATTTGAAGAAAGGAATTTAAAAACATGAAAAATAAAATTGAAATTAAAAATGAAAACAAAAGAGGAAAATTAGGAAAGAAAATTTTAAGTAGAGGAGCTTTTATAATAGGATATGTAGCTGCATTAACTATATTTCAACAAGTAAATGTATTTGCATCTGATGATCCATTAGCTGTAGTAAATAATTTATCTAACTTTATATTTGGACTAATTAGAGCTGTTGGTATGATAATTCTAGGCTTTGGTATAGTTCAAGTAGGAATGAGTTTAAAATCTCATGATCCAACACAAAGAGCTAATGGAATAATGACTTTAGCAGGTGGTATTGTTATAACATTTGCTAAAGAAATCTTAAACTTGATTACAGGTGGCTAAAATTTAATTTAAAAATTAGACAGGTAAATTTATCTATTAAAAGATAAAAACCTGTCTAATTTGATTTTGATAATAAGGAGGGAACAAAATTGAGTTGGATTCAAAGCAATTTAGAAAATGCTTTAAATACTTGGAATGGAAAATTAACAGAAATATATGATTTAGTTGTAACTCATCCTATGGATTTTAGAGGTGGCTCTATCTGGAAAGTGATTATGAATATAAATGGAGCAATGCAAGCAATAGGTTTAGCATTACTTGTATTATTTTTTGTTATAGGAGTAATGAAAACTTGTGGTTCTTTAACTGAAGTTAAGAAACCAGAACATGCCCTGCGACTCTTTATAAGATTTGCTATTGCTAAAATTGTAGTTACTCATGGATTAGAAATAATGAATGCGATATTAAACATAGGTTATGGAATAACAATGCAAGTAATGACCAAATCATCTCTTTTAAATAGTCCTACATCACTTCCTGGAAGTATAGTAGATGCAATAAACAATTTAGGATTTTTTGAACAAATACCTTTGTGGGCAGTAACTTTGTTGGGCAGTTTATTTATAACTGTACTGTCATTTATTTTAATACTTACTGTATATGGTAGATTTTTTAAAATTTATATGTATATGGCATTATCTCCAATACCATTATCATCTTTTGCAGGACAACCAAGCGACCAAATAGGTAAAAGTTTTATAAAATCGTTTGCAGGAGTCTGTTTAGAAGGTGCAGTTATAATTCTTTCTTGCGTTATATTCTCTGTCTTTGCAAGTTCTGGTCCAAGTGTGGACACAGGTGCAGAAGCAGTAACTATGGTTTGGAAATATGTTGGAGAGCTGATATTTAATATGCTAGTTCTGGTGGGAACAGTAAGAATGTCAGATAGAATTGTAAAAGAAATGATGGGATTATAGAAAGGTGGAATGTAGTATGAAAAATTATGAAGAATTAGTAGATACAAAAAATACACTACAAAATAAATTTGCATTAAATACATTATTAGAAGTTGGTAGGAAGAATCTATTAGATGAAAAATATTGTAAAGAAATGTTGAATAATATAGATAAAAATGATGGATCTTTTATGACATCAAAATATCAAAGAGAAATTTTTGAAATTGCAATTAAAATGGCAAAATTGAGCGATAAAGACTTATGTGAGTATATTTACGATAAAAGAAAAGAAGAAAGAAAATTGGAAAGGGGAAGATAAAGAGTATGGATGAAATGTACTATTATGCCTTTTGTATAGGTTATGACTTTATGAATGATTATTTCAAAAATTGTGAAATGCCAGAATGTGATGTGGTATTTGAAGAATGCAAGAAATTATCTAAAAAGTTTATGAAGTCAGATGAATATAAAGATCTTAATTATTCTGGATATGAACAATTAGAAAAATGGCTAGACAATAATAAAGAGAAAATCAAAGATGATTACATTGGTATTAAACAAGAGAAAAAAGAAAGAGAGGCAAGATAGAATGAATATTAATGTTAATTTTAAAAAAATATACAATGATTATGCAAAAGATAAAATAGAAGATTTAGGTTTTATCAAAGCAAATAGTGGAAGTGAAGCGAATTGCATTAAAGGAATTACTTATAAATTAAATTATATAGATAAAGAAATTAGAGAAGTACACCCTGCTTATTGTGTTTCTCCAGAAGATTTTTATGGAGATGAAATTGATAAATATATACATGAACAAAATAAGCATTTAGAAGAATATTATGGAGATGATCCAGAGGGACTGATACTTTGTTCAAAGGAAAAAGACAAGTATGTAGTTAAATATAATATGGGACAAATGGTAACACCTTTTTATCCAATGTTAGCTAATATGACTTTTTTAAAAGTAGATACAAAGTTCCACAATATAATTAATGAATATTGGACTGAACTTTATCTTGATGAAGATATGAAAGCAGGTATTGCAGGAGAATTAGATATAGGAAATGGATCTGGAGATGGACTATTCAAAGATATAATTAATGCATATTTACATATAGATAATCAGCATGATGCTAAAATACTTGACAAAACTATTACTGAATTTAAAGAATTATTCGATAAATATAAAATTCCAATACCATCGTTAAATAGACTATATGATATTTTATCAAATAATACTAATAGAGAAGATTTAAAACAAGCTCTATTAGAGTTTATTCATGATATTGATAATTTATCAATTAATAACGAAAAGTTACATTTGAGAGATAAAGAAACTACAATAAAACCAATAGAAGAAGATTTAAAACAATTAAAGCAATTAAAAAGAAAAAAGGATAAGGAGGCTAGATAATGGAAGTAAAAATAAATAAAGATATTAGAGAATTTACTGAAAGTATATTTTTTGGACTGTCTATGCGACAGTTCATTTTTTCTTTACTAGCTTGTATTGTAGCTGTTATTTTATATTTTGCATTTAAACCATTCTTTGGAATAGAAACTTTATCCTGGATGTGTATATTAGGAGCTGCACCATTTGCAGTATTAGGTTTTGTTAAATACAACGGTATGACAGCTGAAAAATTTGTAATGGCATGGATTAAATCTCAAATATTATCTCCAAAAAGATTATATTTCAAATCTACAAATTTTTATTACGAGATTTACAAAGAAGATATTGAAAATCTTCAATTAAAAGATGTCAAGAAACCTAAAAAAGAAAAAGTTATTAAAGATAAAAAATTAAAGAAAAAGTTAAAAATAGGGAAGGAGAAGATAGATGAAAACACTAACAAAAATATTTAAGCAAGATAAGGAAAAATTTGTTGTTCCAAAAAAAGTGCAAGATATTATTCCTGTAAAAGCAATTTGGGAAGATGGAATATTTTTAGTAGGAAATAATAAATATTCCAAATCTTTTAAATTTGTTGATATAAACTATGCAGTAGCATCAAGAGAAGATAAAGAAGCTATGTTTTTGGATTATTCAGAACTTTTAAATGCTCTAGATACAGGAGCAACAACAAAAATAACTATAAATAACAGAAGGATAAATAAATTAGATTTTGAAAAAACAATGCTATTAAAAGAAGAACATGATGAATTAGATAAATACAGAAAAGAATATAATCAAATGTTATTATCGCAAACAAAAAAAGCAAATGAAATTGTTCAAGAAAAGATAATAACTATATCTATATATAAAAAGTCGATTGAAGAAGCAAGAAATTATTTTTCAAGAGCTGGTGCAGATTTAATAAGTCATTTTGGAACATTAGGTTCAAAATGTGTTGAACTTGATGCTGAAGAAAGATTAAGAATAGCACATGATTTTTATAGAACAGGAGAAGAAACATCATTTCACTTTGATATTCACGAAACTATGAAAAAAGGGCATGATTTTAAAGATTTTATTTGTCCAGATAGTGTTGAATTTCAAAGTGATTTTTTCAAAATAGGAGAAAGGTATGGTAGAGTATTATTCTTAAAAGAATATGCAAGTTTCATAAAAGATAGTATGGTTGCAGAACTTACTGAATTAAATAGAAATATGATGTTATCATTAGATATTATTCCAATACCAATGGATGAAGCAATTCGTGAAGCCGAAAATAGAAGATTAGGTATTGAAACTAATATTACAAACTGGCAAAGAAAACAAAATGCCAATAACAATTTCTCGGCTATAATACCTTATGATATGGAGCAGCAGCGTAATGAATCTAAAGAGTTTTTAGATGATTTAACTACTAGAGATCAAAGAATGTTTTCTTCAGTATTAACTATTGTACTAACTGCTGAAAGTAAAGAACAACTAAATAATGATACGGAATCTGTTCTGCAAACTGCACGAAAAAATCTATGTCAATTAGGAATATTAAAATTCCAACAAATGGATGGATTAAATACAGTCTTACCATTTGGAACAAGAAAAATAGATGCTTTAAGAACATTGACTACTGAAAGTTTAGCTGTATTTATGCCATTCAAAGTGCAAGAAATTAGACACGAGAATGGTATTTTTTATGGTCAAAATACAATAAGCAAAAATATGATTATTGCTGATAGAAAACAACTTTTAAATGGAAATTCATTTATTTTAGGTGTATCTGGAAGTGGTAAATCATTTACAGGAAAACAAGAAATAAGTTCTATAATTTTAAAAGATAAAGATGCTGATATAATAATTATAGATCCAGAGCGAGAGTATTCGCCACTTATTAAAGCACTTGGTGGAGAAGTAATTAAAATATCATCAACAAGTGATAATCATATAAATGCAATGGACATGAACTCTGAATATGGAGATGGAGCAAATCCAGTAATCCTAAAATCAGAGTTCATTTTGTCTTTATGTGAGCAACTAATTGGTAGTAGTAATCTTGGACCGAAACAAAAATCTATTATAGATAGATGCACTGCGAATGTATATAGAGTATTTCAACAGGGAAATTATCAGGGCATACCACCAACTTTGCAAGACTTTAGAGAAGATTTATTAAGGCAACAAGAACCTGAAGCAAAGGAAATAGCTCTTGCAATAGAATTATTTACAAATGGTTCATTAAATACATTTGCAAAAAATACTAATGTAGATACTGATAATAGGTTAATTTGTTACGATATATTAGATTTAGGAAAACAATTATTGCCTATTGGAATGCTTGTAGTATTAGATTCTATATTAAATAGAATTACATCAAATAGAAGTAAAGGAAAAAACACTTATATATTTATAGATGAAATATACTTGCTTTTCCAATATGAATATTCAGCAAACTTCCTTTTTACTCTTTGGAAAAGAGTTAGAAAATATGGTGCTTTCTGTACTGGTATTACACAAAATGTAGAGGACTTATTACAAAGTCATACTGCAAGAACAATGCTTGCAAACTCTGAATTTATAGTAATGCTTAATCAAGCTAGTACCGATAGAATAGAACTTGCAAAATTATTGAATATATCTGATTTACAAATGAGCTATATAACAAATGTTGGACCAGGAGAAGGTTTATTAAAAGTTGGTAGCTCTCTAGTACCATTTGTTAATAAGTATCCAAAAAACACAGAACTATATAGATTAATGACTACTAAATTTGGCGAAGGATAAGATGAGAAAAAGCAAAAATATATTCATAATTTTAGGAATTACACTACTAATAGTTATCTTGGCTATTAGTAGTTATTTTTTTATTAAGCAAGTTTTAGAAAATAGAAATTTAGATAAACAATATGAAGATATTCAAGATATAGTTACAACAAATACTGAAGATAAAAATGAAGATATTATAGAGATAATTGACTTAAACGAATTATATAAGATAAATAGTGATTTAGTAGGTTGGATTAAGATAGATGGAACAAGAATTGATTATCCTGTTATGCAAAACGAAGATTATTATTTGAGAAGAAACATTTATAAAAATTATTCTTATTATGGCACACCTTATTTAGCAAGGTATTGTGATATTAAAAATAGTGATAATTTAGTTATTTATGGACATCACATAAATAATAATAATGCAATGTTTGGAGAGCTAGAAAATTATAAGAAAAAATCATTTTATAATAATCATAAGTATATAAAATTTTATACATTAGAAAAAGAATTGACCGTTGAACATGTATATGAAGTTATAGTGATATTTAAGACTGTTGTATATAGTGATAATAGTTTTAAGTATTATTCATTTAATAATGCCAAAAATAGTCAAGACTTTAATGATTATGTTTCAATGTGTAAACAATTACAACTTTATGAAACAGGAAAAACAGCAAATTATGGAGATAAATTGATAACACTTTCAACTTGTGAATATTCAAGAAAGAATGGTCGAATTGTTGTAGTAGCAAAGGAGGTGTAGTACATGGCAGACATAAAAACAAAAGTAAGAGGTACAATTAAGACATTAGATAAAAGTGTAGTACAAGCTCAAAAATTTAAAAATAATATTGTAACAGCAAAAGAAAAAATAAATGAATATACTCAAGAAGCAAATGAAAATCCAGAAAATTTTGCTAGTGTAAAAGTACAGAACAGTATTAACTATTCTACAAGAAAAGGTGCAGAGAAATTCAATAGTTATGGAAAAAAATCAATACAAGAAACAAAAGAAAATATAATTAAGGGTAAAGAGAAAATAGCTCAATTTAAGTCTAAAATTAAAAACAAGAAGGCTGAACAACTTGCGAAAGGTACTACAAAGAAAACAATAAAAAATAGTGCTAGAAACACAATAAAAACTGGAAAAGAAACAACTAAACTAACTAAAAAAGGAATAAAGACTACTGAAAATGTATTAAAAAATACAAAGAAAGTAACTCAAGAATCAATTAAAATGTCGCAAAGGGCTGCTAAAATTGCAAAACAAGCTACTAAAACTGCAATAAAAGGGATACAAGCCACAATTAAAGCTACAATAGCAACAATAAAAGCAATGATAGCTGCAACAAAAGCACTTGTTTCGCTAATTATGGCAGGAGGTTGGGTTGCAGTTGTTATTATTTTGATTATAGTATTAATTGGTGGATTTATAGCAGTTATTTATAATAGTGATGGAGATGAGAATTATGATTATTCTCAAATGCCTAGTAGTCAAATTGTATTAGTAGCTAAAGCACAAATTGGAAATGAGGGAGGAGATAAGTTCTGGAAATGGTATGGATTTACAGAGCATGTGCATTGGTGTGCTTGTTATGTATCATGGTGTGCAAATGAGTGTGGTTACATAGATAAAGGTATTATTCCGAAATTTGCAGCTTGTAATGACGGTATAACATGGTTTAAAAATAAAAATCAATGGAATGATAGAGGCGAAAGCTATTATCCTATAATTGGAGATATAATTTTCTTTGATTGGTATGATGAAAATGGTAATCAAGATGGTAGTTCAGATCATGTAGGAATAGTAACAAGAACTGATATAACAAATAGAACAATTTACACTATTGAAGGTAATACCAATAATCAATGTGCCGAAAGAATGTATTCGCTTGATGATGCTCAAGTTATGGGGTATGGCACTCCAAAATATTAGTTGAAAAAAATCGAAATATGTTATATAACAATAAATGAAAGGAAAAATATTATGAAGATTAATAAATTTGATGTAGTAGAACTAAATAATGGAAATAAAGCTTCAATTTTAGATATACGAAATAGAGATTATTATGCTGAAATAGTAAATCCAAATAATGGTATAACTATTGAACATAGAACAATAAAGGAAAATGAGATAAAAAATATAATTTTCACAAAGAATAAATAATAAATATAAGGTACTAATTACTCTAATTGAGTGGTTAGTACCTTTATTTTTTTTGACATTTTTTTGAAAAACTGATAAATTTAATCAAAGTTATGATATAATAGGAAAAAATCAATTTGGAAGTGATGAGAGTGACAGAAAAAGAGTTGAAAGCATTTACTATAAACTTTATAGCGAAAAAAGAAAAAGAGAATGAAAATTATATAAGATATTCGTATTATGAATTAAAAGTAAAAAACAATCTAACTGAAAAAGAAATTGATGAAGTGTTAAGAGTGAGCCGAGATTATTTTGAAAATAAAGAATATAAGGTTTATTTTACTAATACAGAATTTGAATATCAAAATGCTAAAAGAAAAGTAGAATCAAATGAACTAATGATAGCAATAAAATGGTAGAAGAAAAGGAAGTTGAAGAATGGAAGAAAAATATAATAAACAATCAATAAATAGATTTGATTTTATTACTGAAGAAAAAATAAATACATTAAAACAAAATGATGTAAAAACATTAGGAGAATTAGCTAATAAAACAAGAACTAACTTAAAAGAGTATGGTTTTGAAAATTTTGAAATAAATAAAATTGATATTGAATTGCAACTTTTAGGTTTGAATTTAAAAGGTAGAAATTAAATATTAAATAGTTAGACAAATAGTAAGTGTGCGCCCAGCAAAGGGTAAGTAATCTAACGGGTGGAAATCCCGTCTGGCTAAGGTCTAACCAAACCACCAGTAGCGAGTTTTGT
>CAOJRU010000007.1 GCA_948442365.1 uncultured Clostridium sp. | reverse complement strand
ACACCCTATTTATGCCAAGAGGTGGAGCGAACCTTATGAAAAAAACAAAACTTAATCATTGACAATCCTTTCCTTCTCTTGTAAAATAGCGTATGGAGGCGATTTTATGAAAAAAGAAAATGTTATCCATTTAATAGAATCCTTGAAAAAAAGATATCCAGATGCCACTTGTAGTTTAGACTTTACGACACCTTTTGAATTAGTAGTAGCTGTTATGCTTTCTGCCCAATGTACAGACGAAAGAGTTAATAAAACAACACCTGCTCTTTTTTCACGTTGCAAAACCATTCAAGATTTTGCTGACATCGATATTACAGAATTAGAAACATTAATTCATCCTTGTGGATTTTATAAAAACAAAGCGAAAAATATCAAATTATGTGCTAAACAAGTTTTAGAAAACTTTGATGGAGAAGTTCCTCAAACAATGGAAGAACTAACAAGTTTAGCAGGAGTTGGCAGAAAAAGTGCTAATGTTATTTTATTAGAAGTATTTGGTATAGCAGAAGGAATTGCCGTTGATACCCATGCCAAAAGAATTTCTAATTTAATGGGATTATCTAAAGAAAAAGAACCCGAAAAAATCGAACAAGATTTGATAAAAATTTTTCCCAAAGAATATTTAAAAGATATTAACCATATTTTTGTGTGGCATGGTAGAAATACTTGTATTGCGCGAAATCCAAAATGTGATACTTGTGTTGTCAATGACTTTTGCAAATTTTTCAAATCAAAGAAATAGCAATATTATAGAAGTTTCGAATTTTACCATATTTTTATTGACAAAAACAAAATAAAGATATATAGTTTTTACATATTGATATATAAATTTTAGGAGGGATTTTTCATGTTAAAAAACAAATTGACACTAATTACTATTTTAACCGTAATTATTTTAGCTCTTACACTTCCTATTGTAAGAGCAGAAAACGAAACTGCTGCTGATACAGCAACACCAGATGCAACCGCATCTGAAAACACACCTAATGATGGCATAGCACCCATTTCAGAAGAAGAACCAAATTCTGAAACACCAACCACTAATGCACAGGATGAAAACTTTAAAAAATCTGATGTATATTTAACTGGTGATGATATTACCATTGATTACATTGTGGATGGAAATTTATTTGTAGCTGCTAATCATGTTACCATTAATTCACAAATCGGTGGAGATGCTTTTATTTGTGCAAATACTGTTACCATTGGAGAACAAGGATACGTTTTTAGTAACCTATTTACTTTTGCTAAAAATGTTACTGTAAATGGAGTTGTTTACGACCTATATTCAGCTTCTGAAAATACAACCATTAATGGTTATATTTATAGAGATATTCGTGTAGGTTCTAACACTCTAAATATTTTTGGTACTATTGGAAGAAATGCCTATGTAGAATGTGCTAACCTAAACCTTACAAAAGATACTAATACAGATAATGCCGAAGCTAATAATACAAATGCTAAAGCTTCTATCGCTGGTAATTTAACCTATTCTGCCAATAGTGAATTTTCTATTCCAGAAGGAATTGTTACTGGTCAAACAACTTTCAACCAAAAATCATCTTTCGATGGTGATAGTATACAAGATCAAATTATGAAATTAGGAACTTTTGTTATTACAATTGTTGCCGTTTGGCTAGTATGCTTATGGCTTGCACCTAAATTCTTAAAAAATACCTCTGCTTTCTTAACAAGTAAAAAAGTTTTACCTGCTATTGGATTTGGTATTTTGACACCTATTGTTCTAGTATTGTTAGCTATTTTATTCTTCATTTTAGGTATTACTACTATTTTAGGATTATTGCTATCCTTAATATTATTTGCTTTGATAGCTATCAGTACTTCTGTATTTGCTATTACTCTTAATACAATTATTTGTGATAAATTAAAAATTGAAAAAACAATTGGTATTTTCGGTATGTTAATCGTAACTTCTATTGCCTTATGGTTAATTGGATTAATTCCTTTCATTGGTTTCATTTTAGGACTTATCGTTGTTGTTTTAGGATTAGGTATTGTCACTTCTAGTTTAGTTTTAAGAAAAAAAGAAATAACAGAATAAAGAATAATAGAATATAAACATATGAATACAAAAAAATCCACATTTCAGAAAATTTATCTGCTTTGTGGATTTTTTATCTTATGAAAAAGTTATTCATTTTTTATTATGCTTTTAATTCATCCATAATCACTTTAAAATCATTTGCCATAACAATAGCTGTACCAGAAACTAAAATATTAGCACCTGCCTTTTTTACCTCTGGAGCTGTTTTTAAATTAATTCCGCCATCTACTTCAATATCTAATTCTAAATTTTGTTCATCGCTATATTTCTTCAAAGTTTCTATTTTTTGTAACATATCGGTCAAGAAGGCTTGTCCACCCTTTCCTGGTTCTACTGTCATAATTAAACACATATGAATGTATGGCAAAAACTCATATATTTCTTCTATCTTAGTATTAGGTTTTACTGATATTCCTACTTTGCAATGATTCTCTTTAATATAATCAATCATTTGATATACTTCTTCTTTACTTTTACATGCTTCTAAATGGAACGTAATAATATTAGGTTCTACCGCTAAAAAATCGTCAATTGCTGGTTTTATATCTTCTACCATCAAATGTACATCAAATGGCAAATTAGATATTCTTCTGATATAAGATGTATTTTCTAACATTTTTTCATACGTATTTTTTTCTACAAATTTTCCATCCATAACATCAATATGAAAATAATCTGTTTTCGCTGTTTCTAGTTCTAAAAAAGCTGTTGCCTCCTCTCCTTCTTTAATGGATAATATAGATGTTGATACTTCTACCATTTCTTTCTTTCCTCCCTTTCTTTTAATTTTTGATATATTTTACTAAATCTTTCGTATCTTGCTAAAGAAACCTCTCCTTTTTGTATGGCCTTTTTTATACCACAATTTTCTTCTTTAATATGGGTACATCCTACAAATTCACATTCTGCTATTTTATCTTTAAATTCCACAAAGTAATTTGCTAAATCTTTGCTTTCAATTTCTTCAATGGAAAAAGTTGAAAAACCTGGCGTATCTGCAATATAGGTATTTTCATCTATTTGATATAACTTAACAGCAGTCGTCGTGTTTTTTCCTCTTTTATTTCTTTGGCTAATCTCGCCTTCTAATGTCACATCTTGTTCAAAAATCCCATTGATTAGTGTTGATTTTCCTACCCCAGAATTGCCGGAAAATGCATTAATATTATTCTTCAATGCTTCTCTTAATTCTTCCATTCCTTTTTGGTTTTTAGCTTCTGTCTCCATTACTTTATATCCTATTTGTTGGTATATGCTTTTAATTTCTTTGAATTCTTCTTTCCTATCTAAATCTGTTTTATTTAATACAATTAAAGTTTTTATGTTCAAGAACTCTGCAAAAGCTAATTGTTTATCTAGCATTAATAAATCTGGTTTTGGATCTTTGCTAGAAACAACAAACACAATTTGCGTAATGTTAGCAAGCTTTGGTCTTTTTACATAGACTTTCCTTTCTAAAATTGTGTCAATAACTGCTTTTTTACTCTCTTCATCTGTTACTTCTATTTCAACAAAATCTCCAACAACTGGTATTATTTCCTCTTTTTTAAATCTTCCCCTTGCTGTCGCTTCATACGTATTGCCGCTGGTTGCCATTGGTTCCGGGTTTGTGCCATTGGGGACGGACCTTTTTGGCAACTTTTTTGCTTTTCTATATTCTTATCGGTTATTTCTTCTTTTGGGTGAATTGGCTTTACTTGGTATAAATTCGCTATGTTTTCTACGATGATTCCTTGCATGATTCCTCCTTCTATTATCTATATTTCTATTATATAGAAAAAAAATTCAATTAGCAATCGTCTAATTGAATTTTTTATATTTTATTTACTATTAAATGATATTGTACTTTCAGAGCCAAAAGTTGCTGGTCTGGTAGTTTTGTATATTGTTTTTCCTGTCTTTGAATCTGTTATTGTTAAATTTATAGATACTCCTTCTCCATCTTTTCCTGTCAAAGTTATTTGACAATTTGAATCTTCCTTACTAACTTCTGTTCTAATCTCATCATTCACTTGAACTGTTACAGTTTTACTTGTTGTGCTATCTCCTTCGCTTTCTGTATAGCCTCCTGTAAGAGCTTTGACATTGATATTAACTGACAAATTTTTTGTTTCTGCCACTTTATTAACTGTTAGTGTTATATTGGTTCCTTCATCTACCTTTTTATTTTCTTCTATGCTCTGTTTTGCTACTTTACCATTATCACTTGTACTATTTGTATAGGTTACATTCACTTTTAGTCCTAATCCTTCCAAAGTCTTTCTAGCAGTTGCCTCATCTTGACCAATTACACTAACCACAGTAACCTCTTTAATACCCGTACCTGTGCTAACATGTATTTTTATAGTATCTCCTGCAAAAGCCTCTGTATCTGGATCGATTTCTTGGCTAATAACAAAACCTTCTTTTACTGTCTTGCTGGTCTCTTCTATTATCTCTGCCTTTAATTTGGCATCCTCTATCAATTTGATTGCCTCTTCTTTTTCTTTGCCTTTTACATTAGGTACTTTGGTTTTTTCTTGTCCTTTACTAATAATAACACTTACTATACTGCCTTCTTTTACCTTGTTAAATCTCTCCATATAAGTTGGGTCTTGTGAAATAACATAACCTTCTGGTACCTCTTTGTTATACTCTTCTTTTTCCACCTCAAACTTTAATTTAGCAGCTTCTATTTCTTTTTGTGCTTCTTCTTTTGATAAACCTACTACATTTGGCATTTCCACTTCTGCTGGATTGGTTACATTTAAAGTAAAAATTGTTACTCCCAAGCTCAAAGCAAATAGTAAAATTAATCCTACAATTGAGCTAAGTACCTTATGACTTTTAATAAATCGCTTAAATTTTCCTTCTTTTTTTCCTTTTTTACTTCTACTATTTGGTATATCTTCTTCAATAATTTCTCCATACTCATCTAAATTGATTTTTTGGGTTCTAGCTGTTTCGTCATATTCTAATTCCTCTACAAAATCCCCATCTGGATTTTTTAATGATTTTTTCAAATCTCTTAGCATTTCTGAAGCAGATTGATATCTCAAAGTAGTATCTTTTTGTAATGCTTTCATTATAATTTTATTAATGGCTACAGGAACATTGGGATTGATTTCGATTGGTTCTTCTGGCTCTTCTTGCATATGTTTCAAAGCCACTGATACTGGCGTGTCAGCATCAAATGGTACTTTTCCTGTTACCATTTCATACATTACAACTCCTAGTGAATATAAATCAGATTTCGCATCCGTAAATCCACCTCTCGCATGTTCTGGTGAAAAATAATGAACCGATCCAATCGTTGTTCCAAAAGCTGTAATGGTTGAATTGGACACCGCTTTTGCAATACCAAAGTCTGTTACTTTTGCGATTCCATCTTCTGTTATAATAATATTATGTGGTTTAATATCTCTATGGACAATATTATTTTTATGGGCCATCTCTAAAGCTGATGCTATTTGAATCGCAACATTAACTGACCATTTCCAAGGCAATGGTCCTCTTTCCTTTATAATAATTTCTTTCAAGGTTTTTCCTTGTATTAATTCCATTACAATATAATATAAATTACCATCTACTCCAACATCGTAAATAGAAACAATATTAGCATGTGTTAATCTAGCAGCTGATTGTGCCTCTGCTTCAAATCTTTTAATAAATTCTTCATCAGTTGTAAATTCATCCCTTAATATTTTTACTGCTACATTTCTTTTTAAAACTTTATCAGTTGCTTTATAAACTGTAGACATTCCGCCATTTCCTACTTTTTCGATCATCTCATATCGATTTCCTAACAGCTTTCCTTCTAAATTCATAATTTTTTCATTCCTTCCTAAGGCTTGTTATATATTCTTTATAACAACAACAGTTATATTATCATATCCGCCATTTTCATTGGCCAATTTAATTAATTCTTTTGGTGCTTGTTCTATATCTTTTTTCGCTATTCGATAGATTTCTTCTTGTGGTACCATATTGGTTAAACCATCTGAACACATCACATAAATGTCTTCTTTTAGAAACCCTCTTACCATGACATCAGGATCTACAAAAGCATTACATCCTAGTGCTTTCATTAACATATTTTTTTGTGGATGATGGACTGCTTCTTCTTGTGTGATTGTGCCATCTTTTACTAATTTTTGGACATAACTATGATCTTGTGTTAACTTTCTTATAAAATCTTTTCGAATTCTATAAATTCTACTATCTCCAACATGTCCAATAAATGCCTTATTATTATATATTAAACAAATTTCTAAAGTAGTACCCATTCCTTCCAATTCTTTACTTTCTTTGGATTTTTCAAATACCACCATATTGGCATACTCCATTGCACTTCCCACTAGCTGAATAATACTATCTTTATCTTTATTAATTTCACCAAAATTATTTTCAATATAACTTTTGGCTGTTTGAATGGCTAATTTACTTGCTATTTCTCCGCCATTATATCCTCCCATGCCATCTGCCAACAGATACAATTGTACTTCATCTAGTGATTCAGATATATAGTAATCATCTTGATTCATTTCTCTTACTTTACCTACATCTGATTTTGCATAAGCCTTTATCATTTTTTCACCTCTTTTTCTTTGTGAATCTATTTTACTGTTTATTATATATCACAAGTTTATTTTTTTTGCAAGTATTCGTTGCATGCCCATTGGGGATTTCTTAGCTGTAACATTTTAAATGCGTACAGATAAGTTATGCCATAATAAAAATAGCTTAGACTTATTATTAAATCTAAACTATTGTTTATTATAAAAAATGCGATTATCACTATTTTTCTAACCATATATTATATTTTCTGCATTTTTCATTCCTTCTATTATTTCCTTTAGCTTATAATCTCTTCTTTCTACCTCACAGTATATACTTTTATAAACAAGCTTTTACTAAACCTACAAACAATGGAGCTGGTTTATTGGGTCTTGACTTTAACTCTGGATGAAATTGTCCTGCTATAAAATAAGGATGATCTTCAATTTCCACCATTTCTACTAATAAGCCATCTGGAGAAGTTCCAGAAATCTTTAGGCCTGCATCTTCTAATCTTTCTCTATACTCATTATTATATTCATAACGATGTCTATGTCTCTCTGATATTTCTTCTGTTCCATAAATCTTATGAGCTAACGTTCCTTTTTTTATCGTACATGGATAAGCACCTAGTCGCATGGTACCCCCCTTTTGGTCAACTCCTTTTTGTTCTTCCATAATATGAATAATAGGATTTTTAGTAGCTTCCTTTAGTTCTGCTGAATTAGCATCTTTTAAACCTAATACATTTCTTGCAAACTCTACCACTGCCATTTGCATTCCTAAACAAATTCCTAAAAATGGTATTTTGTTTTCTCTTACATATTTAATGGTCTCTATTTTCCCTTCAATTCCTCTGTTACCAAAACCTCCTGGAACAACTACAGCGTCAATATCTTTTAATTTTTTAGCAACATTTTCACTGGTAATGGTTTCGGAATCGATTAAATGAACTTTCACTTTTACTTGATTAACAAATCCTGCATGATATAAGCTCTCCATTACAGAAATATAAGAATCTTCTAATTTTACATATTTGCCAACAATAGCCACATTAACTATTTTTTCTTCCTTAATATTTCTAATATTTTCTACCATTGCTTCCCATTTTGAATTATCTGGCACATAATTTTCTAATTTCAAATGATTACAAACTTCTCTTGCTAATCCCTCTTCTTCTAACATAAGTGGAACGGCATACAAATTATCTGCTGTTTTATTTTGAATAACACTCGTTTTTCTTACATTACAAAATAATGATAACTTCTCTCTAATACTATCTGGAATATCAGTTTCTGTTCTACAAACTAAAATATTAGGTTTAATTCCAAAACTTTGTAATTCTTTTACTGAATGTTGTGTTGGCTTTGATTTAATTTCATTAGAACCAAAAATGTATGGTAATAAAGTAACATGTATATAAATAACATCTTCTGGATTCTTTTCTAAACCTACTTGACGAATCGCTTCAATAATAGACAATCCTTCTATATCTCCTACGGTTCCCCCTATTTCTGTAATAACAATATCAGTATCTGTTTCTTCAAAACCATATATTTTTTCTTTAATTTCGTTGGTAATATGAGGAATTACTTGGACTGTTTTTCCTAAATAATCGCCTCTTCTTTCCTTTTCAATTACATTTTGATAGATTTTTCCCATCGTTATACTTGAATTTTTTGTTAAACTTTCATTAATAAATCTTTCATAATGCCCTAAGTCCAAATCTGTTTCTGCTCCATCATCAGTAACAAAAACCTCTCCATGTTCATAGGGATTCATGGTACCTGGATCCACATTAATATAAGGATCAAATTTTTGAATGGTAACTTTATATCCTCTATTTTTTAACAGTCTTCCCAAAGATGCTGCTGTAATTCCTTTCCCTAATCCGAGATACCACTCCACCTGTTACAAAAATATACTTCGTATTCATGGCTAACAACTTCCTTTCTCTTTTAAAATCAACCTCTTTTTTATTCTAGGAAAGTTTAATAAACGCTGAAACTTTCCATTTTTCTGATTATTTTTGTGCCATTGATTCTGGGTTTATTTGGCAGCCTTTTAAATAATTTAATCAATAATCTTTTTATTTTTTCTACTTAAAAACTAAAAAAAGATTAAAAAAATTCCCAAAATCGGTTTTTTTTTAATCTATCCTTATTCTAACACTAACTTTATTTTTTTTCAAGTATTTTTTTGCTTTTTTTTATTTTTATTGATATACTAAATGGTAATAAAAAGAAAAAGGAGGATTTAATACTATGTCAACACCACATAATGAAGCAAAAATAGAAGACATCGCCAAAACTGTAATCATGCCAGGCGATCCCTTACGAGCAAAATATATAGCTGAACATTTTTTAGAAAATGCCAAATTAGTAAATCAAGTTAGAGGAATGTATGCTTATACTGGTACCTATCAAGGAAAAGAAGTTACTGTTATGGCTTCTGGAATGGGAATGCCTAGTATGGGTATTTATAGTTATGAACTTTATCAATTTTATCAAGTGGAAAATATTATTCGTATTGGGTCTTGTGGCGCTTACAAGCCAGAATTAAAATTATTTGATATTATATTATCTCAAAAAGTTTATAGTGAAGGGAATTTTGCTCTTACCTTAAATAATGATACTTGCCATATTGTAGAAGCAAATGAAGAATTAAACACTAAAATTATGGATACAGCCAAAGAAACTGGAATCTCTTTAACGCAAGGAAATACCATCTGTACCGATTGTTTTGATGTGTATATGACAGATGTTAACCAATTTTTAGAAAGAGTCCCTCAAGATTTTGACCCTGTTAGCGCGGAAATGGAAGCTTTTGCTTTGTTTTATGTTGCTAAACTCCTTAATAAGAAGGCTTCTTGCCTAATGAGTGTTGTAGACTCTAAATATATAAAAGATATTGCTACACCAGAGCAAAGACAAAATGGTTTAAACACTATGATTAAACTAGCTTTAGATACGACTTTAAGAATTTGACATTATGTTACTTGATGTGTTATAATGTTTTTGTAACTCAAATTTGTTTTTAGATGAAAGGAGAATTTGAATGCTTGGAAATGCTAAAGTTATGACAATTATAAACAAAGGAGTCTCGATTAAGATTTTATCTGACAATCTGGATTCAGATTCTATGGTAGAGCTTATTGAAGACATAATAGACTATACTCCTGTTTCCAGAAGGAGATTTCGTACTCCTCGTAAACCTGTTCAAGTAATGACCATTGTAGATACTGGTATAGATACTAAAATTATGTGTTATTATGAAAATGGGTATACTACTTCTAAGCTTTCAAAATCTGGGGTTCTTTTTCTTAACCTTGCTCTCCGCTATGTTAAAAAAAACTTTGACATAGATGAGAGAGTACGGTAAAAAGAAAAAAACACGCAAGGCTGGCAATTTTCAAACTTCAAATCAAAAATGGGATTCCGCTTGTTGGAATCCCGTTTTCTTACACTATTTTTTAATGGATAAAATTTTATATTTCATAATACCTGCTGGAGCATTAACTTCTATTACATGATTTTTCTTAGCTCCTAATAAAGCACTTCCTAGTGGTGATTCATTTGATATTTTATTTTCTGCCAAATTAACTTCTGTTGATCCTACAATCGTATATTCCACTTTTTCGTCAAATTCCATATCTAGTACTTTTACTTTATTTCCTACTTGAATGGTTTCTGTGTCAATATCTTTTTCATCAATTATTTTAGCATGTCTTATTTTATTTTCTAATTCTGCTATTTTTACTTCGTTTTCTGCTTGTGCTGTTTTTGCTTCATCATATTCTGAGTTTTCTGATAAATCCCCAAATCCTAAGGCTACCTTTATTCTATCAGCAATTTCAGCTCTCTTTTCTGTTCTTAGATAATTTAACTCTTTCTCTAAATTATCATATCCTTCTTGTGTTAATATTACCTCTTTTTCTTCCATAAGTACATTCTCCTTTCAACTTTGTGTTTATGCTCATTTTTTATACACTTTTCAAAAAATCATTTACTATCTTACGGCAAAAAATGAAATTTGTCAAGCACTCTTTTCTTCAAGTTTCAGTTTTTTCAATTATAAAATAGCAAAAAGGGTAATCTATAAATATTTTGAAGAAAAGACCAATCGATAGACCCCAGCTATGTTTTTTCGAAAAATAGTTATAGATTACCCTTTTCCTAATATTTATTACAAGTTTAATCCTTTATTAAGTCTTTTGCCCCTTTCATATAGTCAACGCCAGAAAAAATAGTAGCAATCGTTTGTACTATCATCATAATTGTCACAACAACATTTAAAATAAACGCTCCCCCTTGCAAATTTCCTGAAAGGCATTCTGCAAAACCATGTAAATCAATAAATGCTAAAATAATGGCTATCATTTGAGTCACTGTTTTTAATTTTCCCCAATTCGATGCGGCAATTACTTTTCCCCCTTTTTCTACGGCAATTAAGCGATAGCCAGATACTAAAAATTCTCTTGCCAATACAATAATTGGTATCCATGCTGGTAATTTAGCCATTTCTACTAACATCATCATAGCAGCTAAAACTAAAATTTTATCAGCCAATGGATCCAAAAACTTTCCAAATGTTGTTACTTGATTATTTTTTCTAGCCAAATAACCATCTAATTTATCTGTTAAAGATGCTATAATGAATATACATTCAACAACCCAGTAGGTAATTGGTATTCCTAAAAACTCACCTTTTATTCCTAAAAAAGGAATGATTACCATAATTGGCACTAATATAATTCTAAATATTGTTAATTTATTTGGTAAATTCATTTTTCTTTATCCTTTCCATTGAAAAGTTTGTTATATAAATATTTTGAAGAAAAGACCAATCGGTAGACCCCAGCTATGTTTTTTCGAAAAATAGTTATATAACAACCTTCTCATAGCATTTTATAAAACTAAACATTTATTTAGCATTATTTTAACATTTGTATTGCCTTTTGTAATTGTGTGTCGTCTTTTTCTTCCACTAACAATACATTTTTAACAGTGTCTGGCAATTCTACTTTCTCATCTGGTTCAATCCCTATTTTGTTAATTTCTGTCTTGTTTGGCGTTAAATATTTTTCTGCCGTTATTTTTAATCCGCTTCCATCGGCTAAGGTTAATACCTGTTGAATGACACCTTTTCCATATGTTTTTATACCACATATTTTAGCTTTTCCTAGATCCTTTAACGCTCCTGCTAATATTTCAGAAGAACTAGCCGTATTTTCATTAGTTAAAATAACGATTGGTAAATTAATAATTGGATCACTCTCCGCTTTTTTAACTTCTTCTTTATTATTTTTATCTACTTCATATAATAACACAGAGCCTTTATCTGCTATATAATCTGCTATTTCTAATGCTTCGTCGACAATACCTCCTCCATTATTTCTTAAATCAATAATTAGGGATTCAATTCCTTGTTTTTCTAGTTCTTCATATTTTGTTTTAAAATCCTCAGCGGTTCCTTCATCAAATGACGAAAATTCAATATATCCAATTTGATTTTCTAATACTTTTCCCTCTACAGGATTTACCTTTATACTTTCCCTTTTTAAGTCAAATGTCTTAGTTTCATTTCCTCTCATAATTTCAACTTTTACGCTAGTTCCTTCTTCTCCTTTTATTTTGTTAGAAACAACTGACATCTCTTCTCCTGTATAAGTAATATCATCGACTGCCATAATTAAATCTCCTGGCAATATTCCTGCTTTTTCCGCTGGACTATTTTTGATGGGGGCTAATACTTGTATTTTATTGGCTTCTGCGTTTTTTACCATGTAAATACCAATTCCTACAAAGTTGCCCATCGTATCATCTAAATAATCTTTCATATCTTCTTTGGATATATATTCTGTATAGGGATCGTCTAATCCTTCTATATAGCCTTTGATAGCTCCTTCTTTTAGTTTTTCTTCATCAATTTCCCCTAAATAGTATTTGTCAATAATTTTTTTGTATCGATTGAGTGTTGTTGTTATATCTGAATTAGATGCTTTTGTTGCAAGTATAGAAGATTTTTCTAGGTTACTGTTAATAAAAATTTGATACATTCCTATGGATGTACATAAAAATGTAATAAATGCTACCAGCACTATTAACATTATCATTTTATAGACTTTAAATCTTTTCTTTTCTTCCATTTTTAACCTCCGTTGTTATATTTATTCAATTACCCAAAATTAATTACAATAGGCGGAAAAATTCCGCCTTTCTTTCTATTAGTTATGGTAAATATGGCAATGGATTGACTGGATTTCCATTAATTAATACTTCAAAATGTAAATGTTCTCCTGATGAATTTCCTGTCGTTCCAACTGTCATAATAGGTTGTCCTTGTTGAACCGTTTGTCCCACAGTTACCCTTCTTGAACCAGGTAAACCATGTGCATATAAAGTTGCAACTCCTCCACCATGATTAATAACAATACATTCACCATAACTATAATATTTTCCATTCTTAATATATGCTTTTGATCTTTGTACTGTTCCACCTTTTGCTGCTACTATTGTTTTACCACTAACATTGATGTTAACATCCACACCTGTATGTCCTGCATAAGATGGATAGTTTTTATTTCTAATATTAGCTTTACTTAAACCAGATACAGGAAAAATAAATCCATTAGCACTTGGGGCTGTATTGGTATTTCCTCCTGTACTTCCGCCTGTATTATTCCCATGATTATTATTCGTATTGTTGTTATCATTATTACTATTTTGTTTTTCTTGTTGCGCAATAGCTCTTAATTCTGCTTGTATTTCTCTTTTATCTGCTTCAAATTGTTCCAAATCTGCTTGTGTTTGTTTTTCTTCTTGATTTAATTTTAAAACCTGCGAATCTTTTTCTTTTTTAGAAGTTTGTAATTGTGATGAAATTTGTTGTTTACTTGCCTTTGAATTGTCTAATTCTTTTTTACTATTTTCCAAATTTTGTTTTGCTGTTTCTATTTCCTTTTTCTGTTCTTGAATTTTTTCTAATAATTCTGTATCACTGGTTGCCACTTCCGTTATTAAATAGTAATTTGAGATCAACTCTGTAATGCTAGCTGAAGATAAGATAAAATCTAAATAGGAAGTTTCTCCCGCTTCATAAGTTACTACTAATCTTGCTTCTAATAATTCTTCTTGTTTTGTATAATCTTCTTCTGCCTTTTCTAAATTTTCTTCTTCTTGTTTTATTTTATCATTTAATCCTTCAATTTCTTCATTTAATCGTGTAATTTGGGTTTCATATTCAGAAATTTGACCTGTCAACTGTTCTACTTGTTTCAAGGTCTCTGATTTTTCCGTTTGGATTTCATTCAAGTTTTCCTTTGCCTCATTAATTTTCTTTTCAGTTATAGCATTACTATTATTTAATTCTGATTTAGTAGCTGCTATTGCTATAGTACTTTGTGACAAAATTATAACTATCACTACTACTCCTACTATTTTTAATCCTAACTTCTTCATAAGTTCCTCCTATTTTTTCTTTTAATTTGCTGTCTGTTCTGTTGTTGTATTATTTTTAACTTCCTCTGATGTTTCCTGATCCGTTTTGTTTTGTGTGGTTGGTACCATACCATTTGTGATATATGGTAATGGATCTGTCACAACTCCATTTAATCGAACCTCAAAATGGGCATGTGGTCCTGTTGAATATCCAGTTGAACCAACTTTTAGTACTACCGTTTCACCACGTTTTACCGTATCTCCAACTTGTACCATAATTTCTGAACCATGTGCATATAAAGTGGAAACACCTCCACCATGATCGATAATTACCATATTACCATAGGCTCCATTATACTCTGCTTTAACAACAATTCCGTCATTGGCAGCTACAAAGTTCGCACCCATTGGTGCACTTACGTCAACACCTGTATGTAATTTATAAACTCCTGTAATAGGATGGGTTCTCATACCATATTTTGAAGTAATCCTGGTATATCCTGGAATTGGCCATGCCAATTCTCCTCCTATATATTGGGTATCGATTCCTTCCAAAGCAAGTGACAATATTTCTCTATTTACTTCTTCAAATTTTGTATTATATTCATCGATTTGAGCTTGTACATCTCTTTCTTTATCTGACAATTTTGCAATATAATTTTCTCTTACCATTTTGGTATTTTCTAATACTTTAGCTGTCTTCGTTTGGTTTTGCTTGATCGCCCCATATTTTTCTTTTGTTGTATCTAACTTTTTCTTATCTAATTCAATTTCTTCTTTTTGCTTTTTCATATCTTCCAATAATTCGGTATCATATTTAGCTAATTCCGTAATTAGGAAATAATTGGATAAGAAATCAGAAACACTTTTAGAACTCAAAATAACGTCTAAATATTGGGTATCTCCTGTCTCATACATAGTCACTAATCGTACCTCTAATATTTCTCTTTGCTTATTATATTTTTCCTCTGCTACTTTTAGCTTTTCTTCTACTTCATCAATGGAATTTTGTAATTCTATAATTTTAGTATTCAATTTTTCTAGTTCTTCTTGTGAATTAGCTATTCTCTCATCTAGTTTTTGAACTTGCTGAAGATTCTCTGATAATTCTTCTTGTACATTTTCTAATTCACCTGTGGCATCATTAATTTGGTTTCTTAGTTCTTCTTGCTGTGTTTGTAAGTCTGTTATTTCTTCTGCTTGTACATAAGAAATAATACTAAAACTACCTATTAGGAAAGCTAAAACAACACATAAAATTTTACGCATGTTTTCTCCTTTATACTTTTAAATATTTTCTCATAGAAATAATGCTTCCGGATAGCTCCTATTCCAATTCCTAGTAACATATAGACAAATATAATAGAACTAAACATATCGCCAAATGTCACTAAACTCATATTGATTACCTGCATAAATTGAGAATTTACCATCTGTTCTGCTATAAAACTGTAAGCAATTCCTACTAATGCAATGGATATGCTACTAGCTAATATTCCTATTATCATACCTTCTACAATAAATGGCCAGCGAATAAATCCATTGGTTGCTCCTACATATTTCATAATTGAAATTTCTTTTCTTCTTGCATGAACGGTAAGTTTGATGGTATTTGCTATAATAAAGACAGATATGATAACTAATAAAATTAAAATAACACCTGTTACGATTTTAATACCATTAGCTAAATTAATTAAAGTCGTTACTGTTTCATCTTTGCTAGTTATTTTTTTGATATTGTCAAAGGTTAAAATTTGTTCTTGTACTTCTTTACTTTTACTTAAGTCTGTTAGTGTTACAACATAAGAGGCTGGGAATATATTGTTTTCTTCGTAACCAGCTAATAAATCCTTTTTATCTCCAAATCGGTCTTTCATTTGTGTTAAGGCATCTTCTTTAGATACATATTCCGTTGTACTAACTCCATCTAAAGCTCTTAATTTTTCTTCCACTTCCTCAATTTGTTCTTGGGTTGCTTCATTTTTTATAAAAACTTGTATTCCTTGTGCGGATTCAACTTCTGCTACAAAATGATTTATATTTTCGGTTAGAATTAAGAAAATTCCAAAAATAATCATAGTAGCACACATAATCATTAGAGATGCTCCTGTCGATTTCTTATTTTTGAATACATTTCCAAATCCTTCTCCTATTAAATATCCAAATATGTTATATTTCACAATCATACCCACCTTTTTTATCATCTTTTATTATTTGACCTTTGCGTATATGGATAACTCTTTTTTTCATTTTATCTACAATATCTTTTGCATGTGTGGCAACGACAACGGTTGTTCCTCTCATATTGATGTCATTTAATAAATTCATAATATCCCATGCTGTATCTGGATCTAGATTTCCTGTTGGTTCGTCTGCAATTAACATGGATGGATTGTTTACTAGGGCTCTTGCTAAAGCCACTCTTTGTTGTTCTCCTCCTGATAGTTCATTTGGAAACATTTTGGCTTTACCACTTAATCCTACTAAGGAAAGCACCATTGGAACTTGTCTTCTAATGTGTCTTGGTGTTGCTCTTACAATATACATAGCATAAGCAACATTATCGTAAACCGTTTTGTCTGGTAAAAGCCTAAAATCTTGAAATACTACCCCCATGCTTCTTCTTAAAAAAGGAACTCGACTTGGTTTTAAAAAAGTCGTATCTTTTCCATTAATAATTAGATTTCCTGAGGTTGGTTCTTCTTCTTTTAATATTAATTTAATAAGGGTGGATTTTCCGCTTCCTGATGTTCCTACTAAAAATGTAAATTCTCCTTTATCAATTACAAAGTTAGCATTTCTGACGGCCTTTGTCCCTGTGTCATAGATCTTGCTTACGTTTCTAAATTCTATCATTTTGTTTCTCCTTACCTTATATTTCTGGCATTGTATTCTATTCTCTCTAATTATAACAATAAACTACTTTTTTTGCAATACTTTTTTCGTAAAAAAATGATAGAAAATGTTGGTTTTTTTACATTTTCTATCATTTATCTCTTGTTTTCTATGTTTCTAATAATTTTTACTAATTTTTCAAGAATTCTTCTACAATTGCCTTTGAAGTTAATCCGAAATATTCCAATAGTTGTTCTGCTTTACCAGACTTTCCAAAAGTATCTTTCATACCCATTCTCTTTAATTTAGTTGGATATTCTGTTGTTAAAACCTCGCTAATTGCTGAACCTACTCCTCCTATTATACTATGATCTTCAATAGAGACTAATTTTTTTGTTTCTTTTGCACATTTTACAATCATATCTTTGTCAATTGGTTTAATGGTATGAATATCTACAACCCTAATAGCAATTCCTTGTTCTTTCAATTCTTCCTGCGCTTTGATTGCTTCTGCTACTGTTACCCCTGTTGCAAATACTGTTCCATCCGTTCCTTCTCCTATTTGAATGGCTTTTCCTATTTCAAATTTTTGATTTTGGTCGTAAATAATTGGGGTTGCTAATCTTGCTAATCTCACATAAACTGGTCCCTTTATTTTACTAACTTCTTCAATCATCCATCTAGTTTGTGTATCATCCGATGGTGAAATTACAGTCATATTTGGCAAAGTTCTCATCAATGAAATATCTTCTAACATTTGATGAGTTGCCCCATCTTCTCCTACTGTAATTCCTGCATGAGTAGCACAAATTTTCACATTTAGATTAGGATAACAAATACTATTTCTAATTTGATCATAACCTCTTCCAGCTGCAAATACAGCAAAAGTACTAGCATATGGAATTTTTCCACAAGTTGCTAATCCTGCTGCTGTTCCTAACATATTGGCTTCTGCAATTCCCAAATCAAAAAATCGATCTGGAAATTCTTTGGCAAACAAATTGGTTTTAGTAGCTCCTGCTAAATCAGCATCTAATACTACTATATCTTCATTTTCTTTTCCTAATTTTACTAAAGTTTCTCCATAACTTTGACGAGTAGCAATTTTTTTATCTTCCATTTTTTTCTTCCTTTCCTTTTAGTTTCTTTCGGGTTTAAATGGCAACTTAGGAAACCATCGACAACCTCTTAATTTTCTTTTAAACCTTGCATAGCTTCCTCATATTGTTCGTCATTAGGTGCTTTCCCATGCCAACCAGCTTGATTTTCCATAAAGGCGATACCTTTCCCTTTTATCGTTTTGGCTAGGATGCAGGTTGGTTTTCCTTTTACATTTTTAGCTACTTCAAAAGCCTTTATAATTTCGTCTATATCATGTCCATCTATGTTAATAACCTCAAATCCGAAACTTCTGAACTTTTCATCAATTGGATAAGAACTCATTACTTCTTCTATGGTTCCATCAATTTGTAGATTATTATTATCTACGATTACGCATAAATTATCTAGTTTGTATTTGTTAGCTGCCATTGCTGCTTCCCAAATTTGGCCTTCTTCAATTTCTCCATCCCCTAAAATGCAATAAACTCTATAGGCCCTATGATTCATTTTACCTGCTATTGCCATTCCATTGGCGGAAGATAATCCTTGTCCTAATGAACCAGTTGTCATATCTACTCCTGGTACTTTGTTTTTGTCTGGATGCCCTTGTAAATAGCTATTAATATTTCTAAAAGTCTTTAAATCTTCTACTGGAAAAAATCCTCGATTTGCTAAACAACTATATAAGGCTGGTGAACAATGTCCTTTTGATAATACGAGTCTGTCCCTATCTTCCCAATTTGGATTTTCGGGTTGGATGTTCATTTCTTTAAAATATAATACTGTTAAAATATCTGCAATCGAAAGAGAACCTCCAGGATGACCTGATTTAGCACGATATACCTCTTCTATAATATCCTCTCTCACTTTTCTTGCTTTTTTCTCTAATTCTTGTATTCCTAATTCTTCCAAAACTATACTCTCCTTTTACTATATTTAGGTTTTTAAATGGTTTTACCTATAAACCTTCTCTTTTATTCTGCAATTTCATTCTATCCTTTTTTATAAAATATTGTCAAGACTATTTTCGTATTTATTCTCTTTTATTTAAAATTCCAAAATTCTTTTAGGAAATATCCAAAAAGACACACCTTAAAGAAGATGCGTCTTTTATAATTATGTCCAAAACTATAAGTAAAAGGATTTGCGTTTAATTCTTATCTATAAGCACTACTGGTCGAAAGCTGTTGTCAGTCCCAACTCCACCTGTGTAGCTACCAAATTCAAATATACCAGCAGGGCTACCTGTACTAACATGACCTCCACGTCTGAAGACTGGATTACTAGACTTAGGAAAGTAAGAACGACTAAAGTACCAACTACCAGTAGTGCTATTGCCAGAACTAGAAGTTTCATATATGGCATCTCCATATTTTTTAATATTTTTCTTATAATTTGCATTTCTATCTTCTAAAGTTCCTGCATATACATCTTTATATTTTGGATCAGCACTTGCAAGTGTTGTATAATTTGTACCTGCTGTTTTTTCGCTTAAATATCCAGCTACATATTCCCATGCTCCTCCTGCCATATCATATACTCCATATACATTTCCTGTTGTAGAAGCATTCCCTCCACCTACTTCATTGTATTTACATGTTTTAGTTATATCGGTGGTTTCATTGTTTTTACCATTTGATTCATTACTACATAACCCTGTTATCGGTGAATAATTACTTGCATTATTATAATATGGATTATTCCATACTTCACCATTTTTTCCATATACACTCATACTTAAATATGCCACTGCTCCCCATTCTGTATTTTTCATCATGTGTGAGTCTATATTAGTATTTTCAGTATTATTTTCCCCAGACAATGAATTGTCTGGTTTTGTTAAGTTTTTACATACTGTAAATATATTATTTACTGTTATATTTCTCCAACTCGTTACATTTGGTTTTACTCTCACTTTTAAATCTGTGTCTGTACTTGAACCACCATCAATTGCTAATTGTTCTGCTGTTGGATTTTCTACAACTAGCGAACTATTACTACTTGCTTCAAATTTTGCTACCCATATTCCTGTGAGTTGTTCTCCTTCATCTTCTATCCCATTATTGTTTTTATCGAACCAAAAAGCTGGATGTACATTCCAATTCCCTTCCCCTGTTTCATTTTTAATTTCTATATTACTTCCATCTATTGGTATATTAGTTATTCCTTGTAAAAATTTTATATCTATTGTTTGTGCAGTATCAGTATGATATCCTTCTGTTATACAATATGCATATCTTGGTATCCATACCCAATAACAATCGTTTCCTCCTCCTGTTGTTTTTATATTTGCCCAGTGATTTATTCCTTCTTTATAGTCATACCATTTACTTGGTTCTATTCCATTTTGCATCATTATTTCATTTGGAATATACTCTGTTTCAGCTTCATTTAAGTTCCATTCTACATAGTAAGTTTTTGTTTTTTCAAATGCCTCTATATCTGGTTTATTGGCTACTGTTTCAAACGGATCCACTTCTGAAGTTTCAGGACCAGTTATGATTCCTTTATTATCTATTGTATAAATATTTCCAGTTTTACTAAATGTTACTGTAATTGGGTTATTCCCACTTGCTACGGCTTCAACATTCAAATTTTCAAATTCATGATTCAATTCTTCTACCCTAATAATACCGTCATAATCTTTTTTGGTTAACGATGCACTATAAGCTAACTTAATTTGTTCTTTTTCTTCTTCTATTATTGTATTTTTCTTGGCATCCGTTGCTTTCGTTAAAATTCCATTATCTCCCGTTAAAATTGCAATACTTACTGCTGCCAAAATCAATAATACAATAATCGTAATTACTAAAGCTATTAGTGTAATACCTTTGCAATTGTTTCTTTTTTTTATATCAATTTTCATTTTTCTTTTGTCCTTTCTATGTTCTCATTTTAATTTTTATTATGCCTATTTTATCAATGTTTTATTTTATTGTCAATTAGTTTACATTTTTTCATAAAAGCTGTCAGGTATTAAGTTTTTGCCTAAATCTTCACAAAAAATCGTTTTAGCTTTTTTATCTAAAACGACTTCTATGACACTTTTTTTATTCCTATTTTTTAGAACTTTGTACACCTTTAAAAGGCTACAATTAAGAAATCCCAAATAGACCTTCCTTTTATAATCCATACCCACAGACATAAGAATTTCCTAATTCATCTATATATTCATAACGTAATCCATTTTTCATATATTTGTTTTTATCATATCCTGGCACATCATTTGGTGAAGCACAATTTCCACTTTCATCTATTGCCACTACTTCTCCATTAGCAGGTAAGGTAAATGGTAATACTCCTGTTATTTCTGTTTTTCCTACAATTGCTTCCATAATAGCTGAGGTATAAGTATTAAAGCCACCTATTAAACAATCCGTATTTTGTTCGATTCCATCTACTATATAGCCTGTTTTAAAATTAATGATGGTAATTCTTTTTCCGCCATTTTCTTTAATCGTATTTCCGATTCTTACCCATTCTTCATATTCTTCACCAATTACACTGTTTTTCAAGTCCAACTCATAGGTCGTCTGATTGGTTATCCTTCCAGCAATATACGTTATTAAATAGTCTGCTTGGCTTTCCTCTTTTACGACTTCAATAGAATTATATTCTCCCATATTTAAAGCATCCATAATAATTCTTCCTGTTGTTCCAAATTCTTTGATATAAACTTTTATTTTATCTTCCTTTTCTTGTGCTTTAATTGGTAGTGTTTGTTCTTTATTTTTTAGTAATACAACCGATTTTTGATGTACGCTGTATGCTTCTTCTAAAGATTGTTCGGTTGCAATTTTCTCATTGGTTTCTTTTTCTTCTACATAAGGGTTTTCAAAAATTCCTAACGAAAACATTTCTTCTAATACTCTTTTTACTGATTCATCCATTCGTTCTTCCGTTATCAATCCTTCTTCAAGAGCTTGTAAGATCCATTCGGCATGATAAGTATCAGATATTAAATCTACTCCTGAATTAATTGCTTTTGCTACTTTTTCAACATTTGTTTTATCTTCTTCTCCCCATGCAATAAAATCTACTACTCCACTGTCTGTATTGATATATCCTTTGAAATTCATATTTTCACGTAATAAATTCTTTAAGAATTCTTCATTATAAGCATAGGAACTTCCTCCCATATGAATCTCTTTTCCCTTATAAATTTGTTTAGCACTATTAGGATCTGGTTGTGAATAATAGGGTAAAATAGATGAAACATTAGCATTAATCGCACTCTGAAATGGTGGTAAATGATAATTGGCTAAACTATTTTCTGTATTATACGGAGAATATCTCCCATTTGGCAAATGAGCATCCATTCCATTTACTCTTGCTCCACTACCTGGAAAATGTTTCATGGTTAAGGCAACTCCTGTTTCACTTAACCTGTCTCCACCTTGTATGGTTTTTACAAGACTTTCCATTGTTTTACTTACAAAGTCTACATTTTCTCCAAAGGTATCACTGTTTCTTGCCCACCTTGCATCTGTCATTAAATCGGCACTATACATATAACCTTTTCTGATTCCTGTTGCTACCCATTCTTTTCTTACGATTTCTGCAAAATTCTGAATAATATCGGATTGACCTTTCTTTTTTTCTTCTCCCATAGCTGCTGCTGCAATCCCTGTTGGTGTAGGATATTGTGTATATTGAATATCATTTGCATTAGTAGCTACCATTTCTGCATTGTTTCTTGGGTTAGATGTAAATACAATTGGAATTCCTAGTCTACTACTTTCGGCTAATTCATTCATGGCATTTTCCCAAATCACTATTTGTTCTGGATTAATGTACTCTCTTAGTATGATATGTCTTATATTTAAGTCTTTTATAGTTGTTGTATTTCCTGTATAATTCAAATATATTTTTTCGTTATCGGTTGATTCTTGCTCATTTAATAAACCATTCCTACTGGTCAATTCTTTGTTTTGTTGTTTGGTAGCACTTAATTGGGAATGAATTAACATCATTCCCGCTTTTTCTTCTGTATTCATTTGAGAAACTAAATCTTCTGCTCTTTGTTCTGGACTAAGATTCCAATTTTCGTAATTATCTAATTTTCCATTATTGTTTAAGTCTCTATATTCAAGGCCATCTACTTTTATGATATTTTTATTTCTAGCTGATAATTCTACTTGCTTTTTATTCGGTTTCATGATAAAAAATATCCCTATCAAAGCTACACATATTAGAATTACTACGATTACTATTTTTCTTTTTTTATCCATTTCTTTTCCTTTTTATTGATTTTTATATACAATATTAGCATCACATCTGCCATTCCAACCAGAACTCCACTCATCTATTGAACCCATAATAGTTATTGTTTGACCTAATGTCCAATAACAAAAAACATCATAACCCATATTTTTAACACTAGCTGGAATGGTTATATTTTTTATATTATTGTTACCATAGAAAGCTCCATCTCCAATTCTTTCAATTGTGTTTGGTAAAACTATTTTTTCTAAAGTATTAGAACCATTAAATGTCCATTCTGGAATATTAATTATGCCTGATGAAAATTTGATATTTATAAAATCTGCTTTCCAAGTGGTCATACTACCAAAAGAGGCATAATCTGATAATGGTTCTCTTAACTCTCCTTCTGTATTACCATACCATCCAGTTCCCATTTCTCCTGTTCCTACAAAAATCATATCATAGGCATTTTGATTTTTTGTATTTTTAACAATATAACCAATAATATTATCATTTCCACCTTTTCCTGCATTAAAAGATTTCACATAACTTTCTGGTGCTGTTACTATTTCTTCCTTTTGATCTGTATTTGTCTTGTTGGTTTCTGTTATTTTTCCTTTACTGTCAATAGTATATATTTTGTTTTTGGTATCTACTATTATATTGTCTCCACTAGGTGTTCCTGTTAGTTCATATTTTTCCAATTCACTTGGAAGTAAATTGGAATCAAAATCCCCGTTGTTGTCGATAGAAGCTGCTACTGCCAATCTTACTTTCTCGTCCTCTGTTGCCATCTCCGTTTCTTTTTTGGCCGTAGAAGCCTTTGTTAAAATTCCATTTTCTCCTGTTAATGTTGCTATACTTACTGCTGCTAGAATTAGCAATACAATAATAGTAATAACTAAGGCTATTAATGTAATACCTTTGTTAGACTTTCCTTTTTTCTTTAATTCGATTTTTTTCTTCATAAAATCCTCCTCTTTCTTTTGTTTTTCTTGGTTCATTTTTTACTATTATTCACTATTTTAAAGTATAGTATACATTGTTTCCTATGTACTTTTTATTCTACATCGATTCTATTTCAATGTTTTACTATTTTTTTATAGTTCCTAATTTATAGAAGAATTTTACCAATCTTTAATTTATTTGTCAATTAGTCTACTTTTTTTATTTAAAACAAGTTTACTTTTTTCTATTATTGGTTTTTATATACAATATTAGCATCACATTCGCCATTCCAACCAGAACTCCACTCATCTATTGAACCCATAATAGTTATTGTTTGACCTAATGTCCAATAACAAAAAACATCATAACCCATATTTTTAACACTAGCTGGAATGGTTATATTTTTTATATTATTGTTACCATAGAAAGCTCCATCTCCAATTCTTTCAATTGTATTTGGTACAACTTTATATTTTTTTAAGTAGACAAAAAATTTCTACAAAAAAATCGTTTTAGAAATTTTAATCTAACTCTTTCAATTTTCAAATTGTCCAGACGTCTGGACAATCGGATATGTTATATAAAAATTCCTCATATTAAATAAATTAGAACGTGAATACCCTTTCTCCATTTGCTTTGTAAGTCTTTTTGCTAATTCTAAATATAATTTTCTACCATATTCTGGAGTAATATCTCCTCCTTGCTCTTCTTCAACTATCATTCTTCCAACATTCCAATAATAGTTTACCATCTCTTCTCTAACATTATTATATACTCTTTCTCTAGTCTGTATTGTATAATCTATAATATTATTAGCTAATCTATCTAAAATTAAATCTTGATTCATAATTTAACTGCTCCTTTTTCATTTTTTTCATTTAATCCTCTCCTTTTTTCATTCATTATTTTAACTTTTATATCAACTATATATGTATTTTATTAATGTACGAAAATCATGTCAATAAGTATATATATGGATTTCAAAATAATTTCAATTTGGTTTAAAATTATATTGTACTAAAAAGTTTCTCTCTATAAAATTTTTAAAAAATACTTTCCTATTTCTATTATTTCCACGTATAATACCAATTATCTTGCATATTATGTTATACTATAGAAAACTAAATAGAATAAGGAAAGGATTGATACTATGATTCATAAATATATAGAAAACCACAAAAATGAAATCATACAAAAAACGCAAGAATTAATAAAAATCCCAAGTGTCATTTCAGTTTCTAACAATGCACTTCATCCTTTTGGAGAGCCCATTAACGATGCCTTAGAATACATGCTTGAACTTGGAAAAAATCTAGGATTTCGAACTAAAAATATAGATGGTTATTGTGGTTATATTGAATTTGGGAAAGGCAAAGAATTAATTGGAATTATTGGACATTTAGACGTTGTTCCTGAAGGTGACAATTGGACCTATCCACCTTTTAGTGCTACTATTTCAGACAATAAAATTTATGGTAGAGGTGCCATTGATGACAAAGGACCTGTTATTAGTGCTTTATATGCCATGAAATCTATCATGGAAACTTGTAAAGTTCATAAACGTGTCCGTTTAATTCTAGGATTAAATGAAGAAAACGATTGGAAATGTATCCATTACTATAAAAAATATGAAGAATCTCCTTCCATAGGATTTAGTCCTGATGCTGATTTTCCGTGTATCCATTCTGAAAAATCAATCATGACTAGCTATTTAAAAATGGATTACTCTACCTTTTTAGCCAAAGACATTGTCATAAAAGATATTAATACTTATGATAATGCTATTAACGTTGTTCCTAAAATGTGTAGTATCACTTTAAAAATTAATTGTAAAAAAATAGCCATGAATACTTTTATTGAAAATTTAAGAAAAATCATTTCAGAAACTAATTTTGAAATAGATATTTATAAAATAGATGAAGAAGAAATCAAACTGACCTCTTATGGCAAATCTAGCCATGCAGCTCATCCAGAATCAGGAACCAATGCGATTGCTAGATTATTGGTTATACTTTCTAAAATTTTTAATTTATATGTTATAAAAGTACCATTGTTAGATTTCTTTGCAACTTATATAAACACCCAATATGATGGTAAAAAGTTAGGAATTGATTATGAAGACGAATCTGGAAAATTAACCTTAAATGTAGGAAACCTTTCTTTTAAAAATAACATCTTAGCCATTGGTTTAAATCTTCGTATTCCAGTAACAGCAAATATAATGGATATAGAAGATAGGTTTTCCAAAACAATTCATTCCTATCCTGATGTTGATTTTAATACTCCTTTTTATAAGCCTGCCCTTTATATTCCAAAAGAAAATAACTTGGTAAAAACACTTTGTAACATTTATAACGAAGAAACCAATTCCCATTTAGAACCAATTGCAATTGGCGGTGCTACCTATGCTCGTGCTTTTGACAATTGCATTTCGTTCGGAGCTAACTTTCCAGGTGATTTGGATATGTGTCATCAAACTGATGAATTTATAGATATTGATAAATTATTACTTTCTTGCAAAATCTATGCCAAAGCCATTTTAGCCTTAGATGATTTTTAAGAAAATGCAAAAGTTGCCAAAGGGGACGGACCTTTTTGGCAACTTTTCCTATACTAGCATAACAGCACATAAAAAGCCCCGCCTTAGCCGTCAGCTGCCATGAATTTTTAAGGACCTGTTCCCAAAAACAGGTGGGTGCCTACCTAAATACTTCTGGGCTTCTCACTACAAATTCGGTGAGCTTGCACGCCATATTGAGAGTTCGGCCCCTCTTATCGTGTGTTGGTTCTAAAAATTCTGCCTATACGCACTACGCAGGGATAAACTTATTCTTTTATTATCTATTGTTATTTTAACATAAACTATCTAGTTTTACAAATTAAATGAATTGATAAATTACCTTTATTTCTATTTTTTAATATACTTATCTTACTCTTTCCTATAAAAATCTCTCTTAATGGCTATTTTTTATAATTTGTATTTTCACTTAAAATATGTTAAAATAAAATGTATTTATTTTAATAGAGAATTCTGCATTCTCTGTTTTTTTGTTTTTTATTATTCTACCAAAGTTGCCAAATAAACTTAGGAATCATTGGCAATTTTTCCTTTACATTACATATAATAATATGCACAAGAAATGTAAAAAGCTACCTAATAAAATAAACAAGTGAAAAATGGAATGAAAATACTTATGTTTTTTTCCTACTCCATAGATAACAGCTCCTATAGTATAAGCAATTCCACCCGCTACTAAAAGGATAAAACCATTTGTTGTTAATAATTCGGGAAGTAAACTTCCTTTTATTAGAATACACCACCCCATTAATAAATAACATATCATAGAAAATGTTTTAAATTTTTTAATATCAATGGAGTTTAATACAATTCCTAAAATAGCAAATAACCATATTATGCCAAATATTGCCCAACCTACTAAGGTATCAACTCCTCGAATGGAACATAGCGCAAATGGTGTATATGAACCTGCTATTAATAAAAATATGGAACAATGATCTAGTACTTGAAATACTTTTTTAGATTTAATTCTTGGACTTAATCCATGATAAATACTCGACATCGTATATAAAATAATCATGGTAACACCATAAATGGAACCACTTACCACCCCATATCCATTACCATGTACCGCTGCAAATACAATACACAAAACCGTTGCTACCACACCTAAAACAGCTCCTACAATATGGGAAGTCATATTAAATATTTCTTCTCCTTTTGTATATTTGGGTAATATTCTATCTTTTAATTTTGTTCTTTGCATTTTTTCTCCTATTCTATTTTTATGATGGCTTTTATTCTATCATAGTATGGAAATATTTTCAAGTACTTATAAAATTTAAAGTTTAGTCTTTGCAAATGGCGGTTCAAACTTAAACTTATGAGAAACTAGTTTAAAAATTTAAAAGGGTCATGCACTTTTATTTTTCTGTAACATATACTTCATTATGTAGAAATAAAAATTAGAAACTATTTCTATATCGTTGGTTAAAAAAGATAGAAAGCAAGCTTAAACCAACAAAAATGGAGGTGCATTTATATTGCTATCATTATGTATGACAGGGATACTAGGTTTTTTAGAATTCCTAAAATCAGCTGTATTTGTCGTTGGCTATATTCAAGGTGGAAATTTATTTCCTGAACCACTAACAGCAGAAGAAGAAAGAAATTGTTTAGAGCAAATGGCAAAAGGAGATGATGAAGCTAGAAATATTCTAATTGAAAGAAATCTAAGATTAGTAGCCCATGTAGCTAAAAAATATAGTACAACCAAAGTAGAACAAGATGACCTAATATCCATTGGGACCGTTGGTCTAATTAAAGGTATTAATAGTTTTAAAGTAGAAAAAGGGGCTAGACTTTCTACCTATGTATCACGTTGTATTGATAACGAAATATTAATGCACTTGCGTGCAACAAAAAAGCTAGGAGCAGAAGTTTATTTGAATGAGCCTATTGGAAAAGATAAAGACGATAATGTTGTTACGCTTCAAGAAATTTTAGAAAACAACGAAAGAAATATAGAAGATGAAGTAGACATTAAAATGAAAATAAAATTACTTTGCCAAAAAATGAAAGATGTTTTAAAAGATAGAGAAAGAACGATTTTAGAATTACGATTTGGCTTAGGTGGTCATAAACCAAAAACACAAAATGAAATTGCTAGTATGATGGGAATTTCTCGTTCCTATGTATCACGAATTGAAACAAAAGCAATTGACAAATTAGCACAAGAAATAAAAGAATAAAATATTTAACAAATTGTTAATATCTCAACAAAAAAATATAAAAAGGTTGCAATATAAATATTTTGAAGAAAACATCTATAGGTAGATAAAGTGACCCCAGCTATGTTTTTTCCAAAAATACTTATATTGCAACCTTTTACATGACTTTTTTCTATAATTTTAAATTCCCATAATATTATATCCATTATCAGCATAAACCACTTGACCTGTTACACTATCTGACATGGAACTTAATAAAAATGTTGCTACATTTCCAACTTGTGTAGTAGTTACATTTTTATGTAGAGGAGCTTTTTCTTCTATCACGGTTAAAACAGAACCAAAATCTTTAATTCCCTTTGCTGATAAAGTTTTGATTGGACCTGCTGAAACTGCATTTACTCTAATTCCTTCTTTTCCTAAATTTTCTGCTAAATATCTAACACTTGCTTCTAAGGCTGCTTTTGCCACTCCCATAACATTATAATTATCAATTACTTTTGTAGAACCATGATAGGTTAATGTCACCAAACTTGCATTTTCATTTAACATATCTAACGCTTTTGCTTGCCTTGCTGCTAATACAAACGAATAACTACTTACATCACAAGCATGAGCAAACCCTTCTTTACTGGTGAAAATAAAGTCATTGTGTAAATCTTCTGTATTAGCATGTGCTACGGCATGTACAATACCATCTACTTTCCCATTTTCTTCTTTGATTTTTGTAAAAGTTTGTTTTACAATTTCATCTTCAGAAGCACCATCCAAAACATAAGCTTTACTTCCTTTAAATTCTGCTGTTAACTCTTCTATTTTCTCCTTATTTTCTTCTCCCATATACGTAAAAATCAACTTTGCTCCATTTTCATAAGCAGCTTTTGCAATTCCAAATGCAATACTCCACTTATTTCTAATTCCCATAATTAAAATTTTCTTTCCCTCTAAAATCATTTCCTTTTCCTCCTTACTAATTTTCCATTATTTTATATTCACCCATATTTCTGAATTTTTGGTATCGTTGCTCTACCATATCCTCTGGACTCATACCTTTCATTTCTTGTGTCATCTTTGTTATTTCCTTCTTCAAGCTTTTAGCCACTTTCAAGAAACTCTCTTCCTCATCCCCCTTAGGTTCTTTTATTATTTTATCAATGATATGTAATTCATACAAATCCTTTGCTGTCAATTTCATTTTTTCAGCTGCTTCTTTTGTTCTAGATGAATCCTTCCATAAAATACTAGCATATCCTTCTGGTGATAAAATAGAATAAATAGCATTTTCCAGCATAAAAACTTTATTTCCAAGCCCTAAAGCTAAAGCCCCTCCGGCTTGAGCCTTCTCCTATCACAATGGCTATTACTGGTACTTTTAACTTACTTAGCACTAACATAGATTTTGCAATGGCTTCCCCGTTGTCCCCTTTCTTCTGCTCCAATACCTGGATAAGCACCTTTGGTATCAATAAAAGTAATAATTGGTCTTTTAAATTTTTCTGCTTGCTCCATAAAACGGATTCCTTTTCGATATGCTTCTGGATTTGGCATTCCAAAATTTCTTTCTATATTTTCTTTTGTGGTTCTTCCTTTTTGTTCTGCTATAATGGTATAATTTTGATTTCCTATTTTAGCTAATCCACATACAATAGATTTATCATCTCTGAAACTTCTGTCTCCATGAAGTTCTATAAATTCATCAAAAATTTCTTCTATATAATCTAACGCTGTTTTCCTTTTTGGATCTCTTGCTATCTCTACCTTTTCCCAAGCTGTCAAATCTTTCATCAAACTTCTCTCCTTCTTTTATAGTTTGCCACTGTGCCACTGGGGACGGACCTTTTTGGCAACTTTTGATTTTCTAGTTAGACTGTTACTATTATTTATGAAACTGAATCAACTGATACAACGTATCTTTTAACTCTTTTCTTTCTACAATTTTATCAATAAAACCATGCTCTAGCAAAAACTCTGCTGTTTGAAAACCTTCTGGCAACTTTTCTCCAATGGTTTGTTCTATGACTCGTTGTCCTGCAAATCCTATCATGGCACCTGGTTCTGCTAATATAATATCAGCAATACTAGCAAAAGATGCTGTAACACCACCATAAGTTGGATCCGTCAAAACTGATATATATAACAAGCCTGCTTCATTCAATTTAGCAATGGCGGCCGTTGTCTTTGCCATCTGCATTAATGATATGATTCCCTCTTGCATCCTAGCACCACCAGAAACACAAAAGATGATAATAGGAAGTTTTAATTCAATGGCTTTTTCTATCGCATAGGTGATTTTTTCTCCTACAACAACTCCCATACTTCCCATCAAAAAGCCACTATCCATAACACAAATTACCACTTTTTTACCTTTTATTTCTCCTGTTCCACAGCTAACAGCTTCTTGAATTCCTGTTTTTTCTCTCAATCCTTTTATCTTTTTGGGATAATCTTCTAAGTCTAATGGATTGGTAGTATCAATATTTAGATCAAACTTTTGATAAGTATTTTTGTCAATAATACTTTCTAACCTTTTATTAATATGCATTCTAAAATAAGCTCCACAATTTGGGCAAATACTACTATTGGCTCTTACAGTCTCTTTATATAATATTTCTTTACACTTATCACATTTTACCCATTTGCCAACTTGGATATCTACTTGATTTTCTGTTTTTTTAGCGGTTGGCTCTCTTTTTTTTATTTTGTCTACTATCATATCTTTTTCCTTTCTTAGCACAAGAATTGTGGGATAATGTCCATTGGGTGTCCATTGGTTCCATTTTCTAATTCTTTTTCAAAATTTCCTTTTCAATAAATGAAGTATCAAAGTTTCCTCTTATAAAATTAGGATTTTTGATTATTTTAAATAGAAAATCTATATTGGTATCTACTCCCTCTATTACAATTTCTTCTAAAGCCCTTTTCATTTTACTGATGGCTTCATTTCTTGTATCGCCACGTGTAATAATTTTAGCAATCATGGAGTCATAAGAAGGTGGAATCGTATAACCTTCATAAATAGCGGTATCAACTCTAACGCCATTTCCTCCTGGTAAATTTAATCCTGTAATGGTTCCTGGACAAGGCATGAAATTTTTAGCTGGATTTTCACTATTAATTCGGCATTCTATACTATGACCTTTAAAGGTGACATTTTTTTGTTTTATTTTTAATGGTTCTCCTGCTGCTATTTTGATTTGTGCTTTTACAATGTCTATCCCTGTTCTTTCTTCTGTAATAGGATGTTCTACCTGTATTCTAGTATTCATCTCCATAAAATAAAAATTTTTATCCTTATCTACTAAGAATTCAATGGTACCACAGCTGGTATATCCTGCTACTTTAGCAGCTTTTATGGCAGCTTCCCCCATTTTATTTCTTAATTTATCGTCAATGGCTGTCGATGGTGTTTCTTCTATTACTTTTTGATTGTTACGTTGAATGGAACAATCTCTTTCTCCTAAATGAATTACATTGCCGTGTTCATCTGCTAAAATCTGAATTTCTACATGTCTTGGATTCCTCACAAATTTTTCTATATAAATTTCATCATCATTAAAGGATAGCTTAGCCTCTTGTTTTACAATATTATAATTATTTTCTAATTCTTCTACTGTATTAACGATACGGATTCCTTTTCCGCCTCCTCCTGCTGCTGCTTTTAACATAACTGGATATCCTATTTTTTCTGCTATTTTAATAGCATCTTTTAATCCTTTTACACTTCCATCTGAACCTGGTATGACTGGTACTCCCGCTGATTTCATTAATTCTTTGGCATTTGACTTATTTCCCATCATTTCAATGACTTGATAAGAAGGGCCTATAAATTTAATATTGGATTCTTCACATATTTTAGCAAATTGACTATTTTCTGATAAAAAGCCAAATCCGGGATGAATACTATCTGCACCTGTTATATTAGCTGCTTCTATAATGTTTTTGAAATTCAAGTAACTCTTGCCGCTATTTGCTGGACCAATACAGATGGCTTCATCTGCTAAACGAGTATGCATGGCATCTTTGTCCATTTCTGAATAAACGGCTACTGTTTTTAGGTTCATTTCTTTACACGCTCTTATAATACGTACTGCTATTTCTCCTCGATTGGCAATTAAAATCTTATTCATGATTTTATTTCCTTTCCCTTTTATATCATTACTAATTGTCCATAAAAAATACAATAAACTTTAGTAAAAACTTCTTAACTATCTTTATACTACTGCAAAAGTAAGCTCACCTTTGGCTACCAATTTATCTCCTACCGTTGCAATGGCTTCTCCCACTCCAATTGGTCCTTTTTGCTTGATAATTTTAACTTCTAATTTTAGCTTATCACCGGGAATGACCATCTTTTTAAATTTCATTTTATCAATCCCACCAAATAAAGCATTCTTGCCCTTATTCTCTTCTAAACTAAGAATGGCAATCGCTCCTGTTTGGGCTAAACTTTCTGTAATTAATACGCCTGGCATAATTGGATTTCCTGGAAAATGACCTTTAAAATACCACTCTTCTTCGTTTACGTATTTATAGGCTGTGGCACTTTCTCCTGGTATATATTGTTCTACTTCATCTATCATTAAAAATGGATCTCTTTGTGGTATAATTTCTTGTATTTGCTCCTTATTTAACATTCCTTTCACTTCTTTCTATTTTATATTATGTATGCTATCGTGATTTTTCGTTAGTTTTTATTTTATAATAAATAATGGTTTTCCATATTCTACGGTTTCCTCATCTTTTACTAAAATTTCTTTAATTTCTCCATCTAGTTCAGATTCTATCTCGTTCATCAATTTCATAGCTTCTATAATACAAAGAACATCACCTTTTTTCACTTTTTGTCCCACTGTTACAAAAGCCTCACGATCTGGAGAAGGTTTAGCATAAAAAGTTCCTACCATTGGAGATTTTACAATTGTACCTTCTTCTTGTTTTTCTCTTTCCTCTTGCTTCTTCTGAGCTGTTTCCACTTTTATTTCTTGTTTTGTTGACAAGTTTTCTACTACTACTTGTTTTTCTTCTTTTTTCATACTAATTTTGGTACCATCTGGAAAATCAATATCAATGGATGTTAATTTTGAATTTCCCATATCCTCCATTAGTTGTTTTATTTTCTCATATTCCATTATCATCTTATCCTTTCTATGGCATATATCTTATTCATATTTTTTTAAAATAATACTAGCATTGTGTCCACCAAATCCTAAAGAGTTTGACATCACCGTTGTTACCGATACTTTTCTTACTTCGTTTGGTACAATATCTAAATCACACTCCTCATCTTTTTCTTGATAATGAATGGTTGGTGGTACCATTTGATCTTGAATTGCTTTGGTACAAATAATGGCTTCTACACCTCCTGCGGCTCCTAACAAATGTCCTATATTCCCTTTGGTTGAACTTACCATTACTTTTTTGCTGGCTTCTCCTAAAGCGGTTTTAATTGCCATTGTTTCGCAAGCATCGTTTAAATGTGTTGATGTCCCATGTGCATTGATATAATCAATCTCTTCTGGTTGAATTTGTGCATCTTCTATGGCTCTTTTCATGGCTCTTGCTCCGCCTTCTCCTTCTGGTAATGGAGAAGTAATATGGTAAGCATCAGAGGTAGCTCCATAGCCAACTACTTCAGCATATATTTTGGCACCTCTTTTTTGGGCATGTTCTAATTCTTCTAATACAAGGATTCCTGCTCCTTCTCCCATAACAAACCCACTTCTTTCCTTGTCAAAAGGAATACTGGCTCTGTTTTTATCAGTTGCATACGACAAAGCTTTCATATTTTCAAATCCTGCAATTCCCACTTTACAAATTGACGCTTCGGTTCCACCTGCTAATATAACATCTTCTGAACCATATTTTATGGTTTTATAGGCTTCTCCTATGGCATGCGTGGAAGAAGCACAGGCTGTTACAATGGAGATAGATTCTCCTTTTAGTCCTAAATCAATCGCAATATTTCCTGCTGGCATGTTAGCAATTGTCATTGGAATAAACATAGGTGATACTCTATTATTTCCTTTGGCATAGTTTACTTCGCATTGGTCTTGAATGGTTTTTAGACCTCCAATCCCAGAACTTACAAATACACCTACTCTTTCTAGGTCTGTGTTCTCTTTTGTTATGCCACTATCTTGGAAAGCCTCTCTTGCTGCTATTAGTGCAAATTGTGAACTTCGATCTAATCTTTTTGCTTGCTTACTATCAAAATATTGGGCTGGATCATATTCCTTGACCTCTGCATCTAAACTGGTTTTATATCCTGTGGTATCAAATAAGGTTATTTTATCAATCCCACATTTTTTTTCTTGGATTCCTTTCCACATTTCTTCTGTATTTTTTCCGATTGGAGTGATGGATCCTAATCCTGTAATAACAACTCTTTTTTCCATTTTTCTATTTCCTTTCCCTTTTTTCTAAAAACAAATTCAAAGTAGTATATTGTACAATTTGTTTTTACATCAACATTCCACCATCTACGTGAAGCACCTGCCCTGTGATATAAGAGCTATCCTCTGAAGCTAAAAATTTCACAACATTTGCCACATCTTGAGCTGTTCCCATACGTTTCAAAGGAATACTTTTTGCAATCTCTTCTTTAACCTCATCCTTTAAAACCTCTGTCATACTTGTTTCAATAAAACCAGGAGCCACGACATTAGCTAAAACCCCTCTGGAAGCCACTTCTTTTGCTAAACTCTTGGTAAAACCAATAATTCCTGCTTTAGAAGCCGCATAATTGGTTTGTCCCGCATTTCCCGAAACACCTACAACAGATGAAATATTAATAATTCTTCCTGTACGAGCCTTTAACATATAACTGATAACATTTTTTGTTACATGAAAGGTACCAACTAAATTGACATCTATTACTTGTTCAAAATCCTCTTTCTTCATTCTCATTAATAGCATATCTTTGGTAATGCCTGCATTATTAACTAACACATCAATCCTACCAAACTTTTCTATTATCTGTTTTGTCAATTCCTCACAATCTTCAAAGTTAGAGACATCGCCTTTCACCGCAAAACAAGATACCTTATTTTCTTCTATTTCCTTTTTCACGCTCTCTAATTCTTCATTTTCTTTACGATAATTTAAGGCAATATCATATCCTTCTTTCGCAAGGGTAATTGCAATTTGTCTTCCAATTCCTCTGGTTGCTCCTGTAATTAAGGCTACTTTATTCATTTACTTTTCTCCTTTCAAAAAACTCTCCAAAGTTTCCACACTATTAATCGCTAAAATAGTAATCTCTTTATCCGTATTTAATCTTTTTACAAAACCAGATAATGTTTTTCCTGGACCTATTTCCACAAAAGTGTCAATTCCTTCTTCTAACATTGTCTCTAATCCCTTAGAAAATCTAACAGGGCTAATAATATGGCGTGCTAAAATGTCCTTTATATCCTCATCGTTTTGATACCTCTTGCCATCTAAATTTTTAACAACTGGTATTTCAAAATCATGAATGGTAATGTGTTCTAATTCTTTTCTCAATGCTTCTGATGCCTTTATTAATTTTTCTGTATGGAATGGTCCTGCCGTCTTCAAAACTCTAACTTTTTTAGCTCCTAATTCTTTGGCTATGATTTCTGCTTGTTCTACCGCTTCTTTTTCTCCTGAAATAACAATTTGGCCAGTTGTATTAAAGTTAGCAGGAACCACAAATCCATTGGTTACTTTTTGACATACTTCCTGCACTTGTTCTTCTGTCATTCCCATAATAGCTGCCATGCTCCATTGTCCCTCTGGAACTAACTCTTGCATATATTCTCCTCTTTTTTGTACCAACTTTATGCCCTCTGCAAATTCCATCGCTCCACTATAAATCAGTGCTGTATACTCTCCCAAACTCAAACCGCTTGCCATTTCTGCCTTAATTCCATTTTGTTGTAAAACTTCCAAAATAGCTAAACTCATCGTTAAAATAGAAAGTTGGGTGTGTTTGGTTTCATTTAAAATCTCTTCTTTTCCATGAAAGCTCATTTCTGCTATGTCAATCCCTGTTAATTCTTTTACTTTTTGATATACTTCCCTTACGATTTCATATTTTTCGTATAAATCTTTTCCCATTCCTATACTTTGAGAACCTTGACCTGGAAATAAAAAACCTAATTTCATTTACTTTTCCATTCCTTCCTTATTTTTTCTCTATCCTATTGATTTACTAATCTAGCTTGTATTTTTGCTTCCCATCCATTGCAAAATTCTGCTATTACTTTTTTAGCATCCACTGTAACCTGAAATTCTTTTTTTACCGAAGAAGCAATTTTACTTATTTCTGGAGAGAATTTTTCTTGATTGGTATTCATACCTATTCCAATCACAACATATTTCACATACTCACCTTTTAATTTGGTCTCTGTCAAAATGCCTCCTAATTTTTTACCTTTATATACCAAATCATTGGGAAATTTAATAGTAAGTGAAATATCATACAATTTTTTTAATACCTCTACCATTGTTTGTGCTATTTCAATTGTTATTCCTTCTAATTGACTAATTTTGCAATTTACTTCTAGTAAGAAAGAAAACGCTATATTATCCTTTTGATCCGTATACCATTTTCTTCCATGTGTTCCGTTTTCCTTTTGTTTGTATATCTGCCATAACAATTGTGCCATTTGGTATGCTATTTTTTTCTATTTGTCTCCAAACTTCTAATTGTGTAGAATCAATTTCTTCATAATAGATTACATTTCTTCCTAAAAATTTAGTAGTTAGATTTTCTAATGGCACATTGCTTCCTCTTTTCTAATTTGTTCTAAATTATTTTGTCTTTTTATTTTATTGGTAGTAGTTTTAATTAATGGTTCTTGTGTTAAGGTAATTCCTTTAATTGCTTTGTAATGTGGCATGGAGCGATTAATTTCTTTTATTTTCTCATTGATTACTTGATAAAAATTTTCTTCTCCTTGTACTTTATAGGTATTTTCTACAATTTCTTGATTATAGACTAATTTAGCAAATATTTTTATATCATTTTTATCGTCTGACATTTGTTTTCCATATACAAAAGATTCTTCGATTCCTTCGATTCGATTGATTAGATTTTCCATTTCTTCTGGAAAGATATTTTTTCCGTTTTTCAAAACAATAACACTTTTCTTTCTGCCACAAATAAAAATATATCCTTCTTCATCAATTTTGGCTAAATCTCCTGTATAGAACCATCCATCTATTAATACTTTTTTGGTATCTGCTCGATTTCCAAAGTATTCTAACATAATGTTTGGTCCTTGTACGATCAATTCTCCAATTCCTTCTTGATTCGTATTAATTACTTTTGCTTTTACACTGGGAACGGTCTTTCCAATCGAACCAACTTTATAGTATTTTTTCGTTCCCATTGCAACAACTGGTGAAGTTTCTGTTAAGCCATAACCTTGTACTAAATTAAAACCCAATAATCTATATTTTTCTTCAATTCCTGCATCTAAACTAGCAGCACCACTAATTAATAATTTTACCTTACCACCTAACATATCATGGATTTCTTGAAATACTTTTTTCTTTTCTTCCATACTGTTATTTCTATAGATTTCTTCTTTTTCTAAAATTTCTTCTACTTTTCCTTGTTTTTCTAATTGTCTTCTTATTAACTTAAAAATTCTTTCATAAATAGCAGGAACGGATGCCATAACCGTAACTTGATATTCTTTCATATTTTCTGGAATATGTCTCATCCCATCACAAAATACGGTTTTTGCTCCCTTGTATAAAGCAAATAAAAATCCAACGGTACATTCAAATACATGATGCAAGGGTAAAAAAGATAAGAAAGTATCCGTTTCATCCACGTCTAAAACAGACGCAATGTCCATTAAATTAGAGCATAAGTTCTTATGGGATAATGCTACTATTTTAGAAGCTGATGTAGTCCCTGATGTAAATAGCATAATACTCATTTTTTCGTTATCTATTTTAGCATGCGTAAAATTCTTATCCCCTTGTTTTATCAATTGCTTTCCTTTTTCTATTAATTCTTTTTGGGAATAAATACCACTGGTATGTTGTTGTAAATCCATTGAGATTAAATGTTTTAATTTACCAATTCCCTCATTTTTAGCATTTTCTAATATTGGTTCATATTTCTTTGAATAAAAAATGGCTTCTATTTCAGAGCGTTCAATTAAATTTTTTAATTCATTTTCTGGTAAGGATTTATCCAATGGTACTACGATTCCTGTTCCACACACGATGGATAAATAGGCTATTTCCCATTCCCATCGATTTTCTCCAATCACGGCTATTCTTTTATCTTTCAATCCTATATCCATTAAAGCGGTTCCTAAGGCGTCTATTTTTTCTCTTACTTCTCTATGGGTTATATTTTGATAGTTTCCTTCTTCTATTTTGATTTGATAGGCTATTCTATCGGCATATTTTTTTCCTGATTTTTTTAACATATCTTTTAAGTCTGTTATTTTCATAGCCTCATATATTCTCTCACTCATAGTTTTCTCCTTGTCTATTGTTTATACTATATTTATATCATAAATTAGCAAAAAAACGATTAGACTGAAAGGTCAGTATAAATCGTTTCTTCTATAAAAAATCAATTTGACATACAAACAAAAAAACACTAGAGGTACTATTTTTAGTCATGTTGTTTTTTCTCTATTCATACAATGAGATATGAGGTGCATGAAAAATGAAATTTTTGTCCAATTGTTTGAAAGGAATTGCTATTGGAAGTGGAGCTATTTTACCTGGTATTAGTAGTGGGGTTTTTTGTGTGATTTTTGGAATTTACGAAAAACTTTTAGATAGCATTTTAAATTTCTTCTCTGATATAAAAAATAATTTTAGATTTCTTTTTCCTATTATTTTAGGTACTGGTTTTGGTATTGTTTTGTTTGGTAATATTCTAAACTATTGCTTATATCAATTCCCAGTACAAACAAAATCAATTTTCATTGGACTTATTTTAGGAAGTATTCCTTCCTTATTAAAAGAAGTAAATAAAAAACAAACCTTTCAAACTTCTTACTGGTTTTTCTTTTTATTTGCCATTTTTATTGGGATTGGTTGTATTTTTTTAGAAAAAATGTTAGCCATACAAGCCCTTGAAACTGTCAATTTTTCTTATCTTGTTTTATGTGGTTTCTTGATGTCTGTTCGGAATTGTGGTACCAGGTGTTAGTAGTACAATTATTCTAATGCTTTTAGGTGTTTATAGCGTTTATCTATCTTCTGTTTCTAGCTTATATTTTCCCGTTTTAATTCCTATCGCTATTGGGGTAATTCTTGGTAGTTTTTGCTTTATGAAATTAACTAAGTTTTTGCTAGAACGTTTTTATGCCCCAACTTTTTATACGATTATTGGTTTTACGGTTGGCTCCATTTTTGTTTTGCTACCAACTTTCTCTTCTGTTCTTGATGTCGTGGTAGGTACCATGTCTTGTTTTTTACGGTTTCATCCTTGCTTCTTTGCTTGAAAGTAATTGATTTAGAACTTCTTCATTCATAATATGAAAAGAGTTCATGCCATGTAGCATGGAAAGGTGCCATATTATGAATTTAGAAGTTCTATTTTTTTCTTCTAATAATCCAATCTTTTTGACATGGAATTGGCAATTTCATTTTTACTTTTTGTCCTTTTACACCTGGACTTACCTCTGTAATCTCTTCTTCTGTTTCATCCTTCCACAATCTATCGATTGTAAATTCATAAGGTTCTATCTGATTTGGTACAATAATTTCTAAAGTATCACCTACTTGTAATTTATTTCTTATTTCTATGGTTGATTTTTCTTCCGCATATTCTACTACTTTTCCACCAAATTCATAATTTTCATTGTATTGTCTTCCACTATATTCTTGAATATCTTTATTTTCTCTATCATTAAAATAAAAGGTGGTTAATCCTCTTGTTTTTACTTTTTCCAATTCTTTTAAATATTTGCTAGCATCATAATTATTAGGGTCTTTGTGATAATCATCAATCGCATTTCGGTAAGCATTGATTACGCTCGCTATATAATATTCTGTTTTTAATCTTCCCTCTACTTTTAAACTATCAATTCCCATTTCTATGATTTCTGGTAATTCTCTTATCAGACATAAATCTTTGGAAGAAAAAATACTGGTTCCATGTTCATCTGTTTCTATCGGCATAAGCTCTCCAGGATTGTTTTTTTCTTCTGCATATAATTGATAAGACCAACGGCAACTTTGTACACAGTCTCCTAAATTAGCACTTCTACAAGATAAGAAGTCACTTAAAAAACATCTCCCTGAAAAAGCAAAACAGATCGCTCCATGTACAAATATTTCTACTTCTAGGTCTTTTGGTTTATTTTCCATGATATATTTTAATTGTTCTTTGTTCATTTCTCTAGCCATAATTACTCTTTTGGCTCCATTGTTATACCAAAAGTTACAATCATGAAGGCTTATAATATTGGCTTGTGTACTGATATTAATTGGTACAGATGGTGCCTGCTTTTTTAAGGCTTCTATGACTCCTACATCTGCTGCAATGATTCCATCTGGTTTTAGTTCTTCTAGTTTTTTTGCCATTTCTTCTATTTCTTGATATTTGTCGTCCCATGCGAAAATATTTAAGGTTACATATACTTTCTTCCCTATGCTATGAGCGTATTTTATGGTTTTTTCTAGGTCATCGTTTTTCATGTCTGCTCGTGCTCTTAATGATAAGGATGATGTCCCACAGTATACAGCATCAGCTCCATAAAGATACGCTATTTTGGCTTTTTCAAAGGATCCCGCTGGGGCTAGTAGTTCGATTGGTTTCATATTTTTACCTCTTCCATTGTTTATTTATTTATATTATATAGGCGTTTTTTATGATTGTCAATTTTTCTTCTATTTAATTTTTTCCTATTTTATATATGATTATAAATAGGAAAAATTCAGATATTTATTTTTATGTTAAATTATGGTATAATATAAATAAGATATATTAGCATAAAAAAAATAAGAAAGGACTCATTTATATGAAACAACTAGAAACATCTAAGAAAAAAGGAACATTATCTGAAGAAACTAAAGAGGAATTGAACATTATCGGTGATTTCTATCGAGAAGCTATTTACAGTAATAATGATATTACCCTACTATTAACAAGCTTTTCTGATAATTTAAATCGCCATAACGGGCCCATTTGTAGGGCTATGATGAGTGAGATTCTGCACTTCAAAGAATTAATTGAAGCAAGAAATTTTTTCTGTAATTTTAGAAATTGGATTGACGAACTTTGTAACATCTTATTAGATGAATCCCCCTCTTCCATTTCTTTTATTATAGAGTGCCGGCGTAAAAGTATTCAAAGCACTATACGTAAGATCTTGCGAAACTACTTGATAGGAAAAAGTGTGAATTTGTTTGATTTAGTAGCATTCCATATCGTTCTCGATTCTCTCCAATTAGAAGATGAATTGAAAGCATACTGCTACTCTGTAAAAAACATTTGTACTTCTTTCTTTCAACAAAAATTATGTGTTCTTTGTACACCCAACAAGCAAGTTGGATCTGACCCATTAGCAAAAGATTATATAGAGGTTCCAAAAGATAATGGATATAAGGCCATCCATTTAGCTTACCGAACCCAAGAAAAAGAATTTTTTGAGGTTCAGATTAAAACATTTGAAATGTATGAGGATGCTGAACTGAGGGATTCCAGTCATAATATATACAAAGATGAAATGGATAAAATTGTAGCGGAATATATTTACTTTAATGCAGATAGTGTAAAGATCCCTCATTTCCACGTACTTACGGATAATTCTATCTACGATAAAATTGGCCTACTCGATGCTCTTCATATCGAACAACTTTCAAAAACATTCTAAAATTGGTGTTGTTTCACTTCTAACCTGGATTAGTATATATCCTTCTTATTGAATATTCTAAAATTTTTATAATTTTCTATAATTTCACCCCTTACAAATTTATTTTGCAAGGGGTGTTTTCTTATTATTTTACTCTACTAACAGCCAAACCATCTCCCACCTCTAAAATCTCAGTTTCCAAATATGGACTTTCGCTCACTTCCTTAATATACTCTCGTAAATTTCTAACAGCTGTACGTTGTTTATGTTTATTATAATCACTTAGCACATATCCTTTATATAAAATATTATCCGCAAAAATAATACCATTTGGTGCAATGAGCCTTAAAGCTTCTTTCAAGAAAAAAGGATATTTTCCTTTGGCTGCATCAATAAAAACAGCATCATATTTTTCATTTAAAGTTGGTAGAATTTCAACCGCATCCCCTTCATAAATATTAATTCTGTTCTCCACTCCAACTTTTTTGATATTTTCCCTTGCTTCTTTTACTCGTTCTTCTTCTCTTTCTATCGTATCTATCTTTCCATTTTCACACAAAAAATTCGTGAAACACATAGCAGAATATCCCACTGCTGTTCCTATCTCTAACATTCTTTCTGGCTTCATTTTAATTAAATATTTTTCCATTATTGCTAAGGTATCATCCATAATAATTGGTATATGTTCTTCTAACGCTTTTTGTTTTATTTTTTCTAATTCCTCTTGGTTCATTTTTCCTCCCCAATTTTTCTAAAGGTTGCCAAGAGGGACGGACCTTTTTGGCAACCTTTTCTATTATCTTTCTTTTTCAAGACTACTTTGTCGTTCTCTGTATATTCTATTGCTCCAAGTTAAAATACATTTTCTAATATCTAATCCATTCTTCGTTAAATAATTAAACTGTTCTAAAACTTCCTTGTCTTGCATAATTAAATCTGCTGCTTCTTCTTGAGTGATACCTTTTTTCCTATATTCCGCTATTCTTTCCACAACTCTTTTTCTATTTTCGGTATCTGTATTTGGATTTGGATTCGCTCTTTCTTTTTGTCTCTTTCTGTCACTTTCTATTTCATCCATTATTATTCTAGCTATTATTGCTCTTTTATTTTTTTTTGTCTATCCATCAATTAATCCTCCTATTTATTTCTATTGGCTCTTTCTCTTTCTTTGCTGTCCAATATTTTTTTTCTTAAACGAATGGACTCTGGTGTAACCTCTACTAGCTCATCATCTTGAATAAACTCAATCGCTTTTTCTAAAGACATTTGAATTGGTGGTACTAAACGAAGTGCCTCATCTGACCCAGAAGCTCTTGTATTGGTCAAATGTTTTTCCTTACATACATTGATTGCCAAATCTTCTCCTCTCGAATTAAGACCTACAATCATTCCTTCGTATACTTCAACACCTGGTCCAATGAATAACTCTCCTTTATCTTGTGCATTGTATAATCCATAAGTAACCGATTTACCATTTTCAAAAGCAACAATAGTTCCTCTTACTCTGGCTTGAATCTCTCCTTTGAATGGCTCATAAGAATCAAAAATATGATTCATGGTTCCTTCTCCTTTAGTATCTGTTAAAAACTCTGTACGATAACCAATTAGGCCTCTTGCTGGTATTTTAAATTCAATCTTCGTATGCCCTGCTTCCGCTGGTTCCATGTTAACCATTTCTGCTTTTCTTCTTCCCAATTTTTCGATTACATTTCCCACGCAATCATCTGGAACATTTACTACTAAGCTTTCCATTGGTTCTGATTTTACGCCATCGATTTCTTTGATAATAACTTTTGGTCTGGATACTAACAATTCAAAGCCTTCTCTTCTCATGGTCTCAATTAGAACGGATAGATGCAATTCTCCTCTTCCTGACACCTCAAAGGAATCTGGTGATTCTGTCTCTTTTACTCGTAACGATACATTTCTTTCTAATTCTTTAAATAATCTATCTCTAATATGTCTTGAGGTAATAAATTGACCTTCTTTTCCTGCAAATGGTCCATTATTTACACTAAAAGTCATAGAAACCGTTGGTTCATCAATATCCACAAATGGTATTTTCTCTGGATGGTTAAAATCACAAATGGTATCTCCGATGTTGATATCTGGAAGTCCTGCCAATTCTATAATATCGCCCGCTTTTCCTTCTTCTACTTCTACTTTATTTAATCCAACATGGGTATAAACTTTGGCTATTCTACCTTGCGTAACTTTATCTTCTTTGCCACAAATAGAAACAGGCATACCATTTTTGACTACACCTCTTTCAATTCTACCAACTGCAATTCTTCCTACATAATCATCATAATCAATGTTAGATACTAACATTTGAGCTGGTCCTTCTTCATCACAATCAGGAGCTTGAATCGTATTTATCATCGTTTCAAATAAGCAACTTAAATCTTCTGTTTCATCGTTTAAATCCATTTTAGCAATTCCATTTTTAGCAGAAGCATACACAACTGGAAAATCTAATTGTTCGTCACTAGCATCTAATTCAATGAATAATTCTATTACTTGATCCACTACTTTTTCTGGTGTTGCTCCTGGTCTATCAATTTTATTAATTACGACAATTGGTTTTAATCCTAACGCTAAAGATTTTTTTAATACTTCTCTTGTTTGAGGCATAGCACCTTCAAAGGCATCTACTAATAATAAAACGCCATCTACGGTTTTTAAAACTCTTTCTACTTCTCCTCCAAAATCAGCATGTCCTGGTGTATCTACAATATTGATTTTAACATCGCCATGCATAACCGATGTATTTTTAGAAAGTATGGTAATTCCCCTTTCTTTTTCTTGGTCATTGGAATCCATGATTCTTTCTTGCACTTGTTCATTTTCTCTAAAGATATGGCTTTGTCTTAATAAGGCATCTACCAATGTGGTTTTTCCATGATCTACGTGCGCAATGATTGCAATATTTCTGATATTTTGATTGTTCATTTTTTATTACTCCTTCATCCTTTTATGTTTACAAATTTTAAGGACTGTCCTCCAGTCCTCTTTTTTAGCATTCTAAGGAACGTTCCTCAATCCCCCTTAATGCCTGTTTCTCTTAAAAACATATAAAATTATACATCTTTTGGGTGATTTTGTCAAATAGCCTTCCTATTTAAGTTTCATTTTCCTTTCATTTTGACAATTCTATGATATTCTCCATAATTTCCTCTGTTATCTTATCTAAAACCTCTTTATCTTTACTTCCCTTGTATTGACTATAATCTAAAGGTTTACCATAGGTAATCGTAACTTTTCGATTTTCCTTCGTTCCTCCTTTAATGCCACATGGCACTACTTTTGCTCCGCTTCTTACGGCAAAAAATGCTACGCCATCTTTCACTTTTTCCCCTTTTTCTAGTCCGTTTCTTGTACCTTCTGGAAATAGTCCTATACATTGCCCATTTTTTAAAGCTTTTAGTGATTCTTTGATTGCTGTTACATCTTTTTCATCTCGTTTTACATGAATTGCCTCAAATGCCCAACCTAAAAAATTCAAAAATGGATTTTTGGCTAATTCGTCTTTTGCTAAAAAACGCATATCTCTTTTAGCTGTACATACCATCAATGGTGGATCTAAATAACTTCTATGATTTCCACAAAATATGACGGAACCTTCTTTGGGTATATTCTCTAATCCTATAATTTCTGCCCTGTAATAAACTTTACACCACAAATAGATAGTACCTCTTACGATCCATTTTATTATATTTTTTATGATTTGCTTCACTTTACCTGTCCTTTCTTTTATAGGACTGAATTTTTAGTTTTTCTCCTATAAACTTTGTGTTTTCTCCTCTTGCTTTTGTTTGATTATCTTAACAATCTCTTCCGTTACTTCCGCAACCGACATGTTAGTCGATTCCATATAAATAGCATCTTCTGCTTTTTTCAATGGTGCTATTTCTCTTGTCGCATCTCTTTTATCTCTATCTATTATATTCTGTAATACTTCTTCATAAGAACCACCTTTTATTCCCTTTTCTTCATTTTGTCTAACTCTTCTTCTGGCTCTTTCCTCTGGCGAAGCATCTAAATAGATTTTAACATCTGCATTGGGAAATACAACGGTTCCAATATCTCTTCCTTCCATAATGACTTTTTTTCCTTGTGCAATCTTTCTTTGTAAATCTAGTAATTTTTGTCTTACGATTGGGATAACAGAAACAGGAGAAACCATACGATTCACTTCCTCTTCTCTTATCTTTTGGGTCACATTTTCCCCATCTAAGAAAATCTCTCCCTCTTCTTTCATGTCAATTTTTATGGTGTCCAACATTTTTTTTATGCTGTTCTCATCTTCTATTTCAATGTTTTCTTGTAATATCTTTAAGGTAACACATCGAAACATAGCTCCTGTATCAATATTGATCAACCCTAATTTTTCTCCCACTTGTTTGGTTATGGTTCCTTTTCCAGCACCTGCTGGTCCATCGATGGCAACAATAAATGACATTTTATCCTCCTAAATTTTGTAGATTCTCTTTTCTAATCTTCGTTTTCTGGTACATAGATATTTTTTGCTACTACCTCTAGTTCAACTACATTCATAGCTGTTAGCTTTTCAATTTCTTTTTTGGCTCTTTCTTTAAACGCCTTCAATCCATCCCTCACATTATAACCATATAAAATGGTAACTTCCATATAAATTTTAGCACCATCTCCATAGTTTTCAACTCTTGTTTTTAATATCTTATAAATAGCTGGCGTTTGTATGGCTAAATATTCTACAATCTGTCGGAATACTAAATCCGAAATTGTAAATCTACCCATATAACTAAAGGTAGGTCTTATAATTGATTTTTCTGATATATACGGTTTTTCTCCCTTTCCTTTTGATTTAAAGATTTGAAGAGGATCCAATAAATATCCTGAAAAGTCTTTTTTGATTTCAAAGGTTGGTACTGGTATAACGTGTTTTCCTTCTGTTACTCTTATTCTTCTCGCTGTTTTCATTTCTGCTTCTGTCGCTACATCTGTAATATAGGTTGTTTCTGAAATTTCTGGTAAGCCTAAATTAGCTGCAATCTTTTGCACCATTCCATCTGATGTACCTAGTATTAAAATACTTTCTGGCTTATATTTTTTTAAAGCTTTTATAATTTCTGCCTTTTCCTCTTCTTCATAAAAAAGCGCATGCTTAACAGTAGCTACCTTTGTGGATGCTTTTTTAGCCGATTCTCCCGCTACTACTTCATTGTCTTTGATTAATAAGCCATCATCTATAATAAAATGGGTATTTCTTTCTCCTGCTACCATTTGTGCTCGATAGCTTTTCCCCGTTCCTGATGGCCCTACAAAAGCATATACTTTTATTTTATTGGCAAATGGTAAAATCTCTTTTATATCTTTTAATATCATGTTTTCTCCTTTTGATTCTGTTTGACAAATTTTATAGTTATTGTTATAAACAACAACCATATCTGTTTATTCTCATTTCCTATACTTCCTAGTGTATAACATTTTTTTCAAAAAAACAAGCGAACAGTATATTCAAATTTCGACTTTTGCAAGTAAAAATTGAAAACACTACAAATTCTTCCTTCTTAATTGTCCACAAGCAGCATCAATATCAGAACCCAGCTCACGTCTAATCGTTGCCACAATCCCATGTTCATTCAAATAATCTCTAAATCTCATAATATTTTCATTAGAACTTTTAGCAAACTCACCATTTTCAATCTTATTAATTGGTATTAAATTGACATGGCATAGCATTCCTTTTAAAAGCTTCACCAATTCTTTCGCATCTTCTAAATTATCATTATTATCTTTTGCTAGCGCATATTCAAAAGATATTCTTCGATTCGTTTTTGCTATATAATCGTGGCAAGCTTGCAACAACTCCTCTATTGAATAGGTACGATTAACTGGCATCATACTACTTCTTTTTTGATTATTGGTTGCATGTAAAGAAATAGATAAGGTACATTGGATATTTTCTTCTGCTAATTGATAGATTTTAGGAACTAATCCACTGGTTGATACACTAATATGTCTTGCTCCAATATTTAAGCCTTTGGGATGATTTATCATTCGAATGGCATTTACTACATTATCATAATTGTCTAATGGCTCTCCTATTCCCATAAATACTACATTAGATATCCTTTCTCCTGTATCTTGTTCCACTTTTACAATTTGTTCAACAATTTCACCACTGGTTAAATTTCTAATAAATTTAATTCCTGTAGAAGCACAGAATTTACATCCCATTTTACAGCCAATTTGCGAAGATACACATATACTATTCCCATGATGATAACGCATCAAAACGGTTTCGATAGCATTTCCATCTAATACATCCAATAAATATTTTATTGTTCCATCTTTGGATTCTTGCTTTTTTAAAATGTTAAAATTACAGATGGTATAGTTTTTCTTTAATTTTTCTCTTAGCTCCAATGATAAATTCGTCATTTCATCAAAGGATTGTACTTTCTCTTCATATAACCATTGGAATATTTGCTTCGCTCGAAATGGCTTCTCTCCCATTTCTTTTAATTCTTCCTCTAATTTATCTAAATTATAATCTTTTATATTTTTCATAGCTTTCTTAGGTCCTTTCCTATCTCTTTTGGTATGATGATTTGACTATTGCTTTTTGGCCTTTTGGGTTTGATTAAATCCTCTAATCTTCGTATCATTTCGTAATCCTTTTGATAGATAAATAAAAAAAGATTTTTTCTAATTTTATCAAATATCGTTTCTTTTTTGATAATAAGACTGGTTTCTACTAGGTTACCCATTCATTTTCTCCTTTTTTTCTATTATACCTTTTTTGATGGATATAGTAAAGCTTTTTTGTTTTAGAAAATAATTAAAAATTATAGGTTTTCCTATAATTTGCGAAAAAGATTCTTTCTTTTTTCCTATCAAAAAAAGAACTAAATGCCATTATACATCTAGTTCTATTAATTACATAGATACGGAATTTAAAATACTATTAGCCAACTGTTCATTATCTGCTGTATATTTAAGTGTAATAGCAAAGACTATGTTATCTTTTTCAGTCACAAATCTAATACAATTATCATTCGTTTCCAATGTATCCATTCTATATCCTTTGGTTCCACTATTTAATGTTACATATCCTTCTTTTTTTATTTCTAACTCATATTTTGAACCATCTGGCAAAATCATATTTTTTACAAAGTTAACCTGACTTTCAATTGTCTCACCAGAATTTCTAGTAATTACAATTACATTTCCTTTATTGTCACTAAAAGATTCAACCATATCATTTGTTAATGAATTTTCATGATTTGAAAAGGATGAAGGATAAGAAAATATAATACCATAGGTTGAATTTTCATATTTCTTATCTAACCCATTAATTGAATTAGAATTATTATTAGCAGATTTATCATTTATAGTGTTTGTAGACGTATTGCTTGCATTCATAGGATTGAATAAGGAATCCATTTTCCCTTGTGAGGTATTTGTAACATTTTCTAATCGACTTACTTCCTTAGTTAAATTAGCAACTTTTTCCTGTTCCTTTACTTTGTCAATAGATACTCTATAAATAGCATATGCCATTATAAAAATTACTATTATAGCTAAAATTAAGAAAAAAATAGATAAACTTATTTTGATTGATTTCTTTTCTTCCATTTTTCCACCTCTTTTGTTAAATTTCTTTATGTTTAAATTTTATCATTTATCTTTTATTTTTACAAGATTATTATAGTTTTTTTATGTAAAATATGTTATAATTACAATTGTCAATATTTGCAATGTAGCAAAAAGTAACTAAAAACCCTGCTAACAATGATAAGGAGGATTCAAAATGCGGATTTTTAAAATTTCCCAAAGTATTATTTTCCAAGAAGATAGTGCTTATGGCCTTTTTAAAGAAGGTCAACAAATAATTCTCAGTGGGTACCTAAAATATCAAACGGATGATCAAATTGTTATGGGTTATTTGAAACAAAAACCTATTGATTGCGACAGTTTAGTTCTATATGTAAAAGGATACTGGGATAAGAATTCGGAAACAGATACTGGAAAATTAATTTTAGTGGAGACTACAAGAAATACAGACACTATCTGCTTTTCGCCTATTACTATCTGTTGCTATTTTCCTAACAATATAAAGGGAACCACAGATGGGTATGCTGATGAAACAACTGGCATACCTTCTAAGAAAGAGCAATATTTCTTTATTGATGGCAATTATATAGCTACAACAAATATAATAATGGAAGAGATGTCTGTTCTTACAGAATGCTATGAAGCCAATCTGGAATATTCTAAAGCTGAACAAAAATTAAACCGAATGATTAACAAGCTTTATGTATTTAAAAATCAATACAAATTAAATTTTGGATTTTTATTTGATTTTATCCAACCGAATTGGCTTGGAGCTGATCGAAAATTGATTGACACATATCCTGACAAATAAGCACATTAATCAATCATGAACGGCCTGTCACTATGCATAGTGGCAGGCCGTTCTTTAGGTTTCTATGATGCTATCTAGCCTTCTTTAAAAATGAAACTTTCTAACCATTTCTTCTTTTATCTCTTTAGCACATAGTCCCAAACAAAGTAAAAAATTCAAGACAGAAACACCACTAGCAATTATGCTCAAGGACTTATCTTGCACAACATGTTCTGTTACCAATACCACTGGAAGCATGCTAAAAAGTACAATCAATAATTGAAAAATAGCATATTTCATATATCTTTTATAACTAACAATTGTCAACACAAGCATTGTCAAATTAGCAATCATAATCATAATGGGAATAGCCATACTCAATGACCACCCTTTCATTCCCAATTTATAATCTATATATACTGTCAACACGGAAAGTGCTATTGTTTGTAGCAATACATGACCTGCTATATTAACATTTTTCTTAATAGAATACATCACAACAATCCAGCTATATAAAACACCAGCATTAGCCAAAGCCGCCCATGGAATAGTAGGCGTTGTCAATTTATTAATGTTCCATAAGATAAGAGCCATTGCCACTGATAAGCCTATTCCTATTTTAATCAATTTGTTACTCTTCTTTGCTTTTATTTTCTTCGGATATATCATCTAAAACACCATTACTTTCTATTTGTATTTTAATTCCCTTTTCTTTTAAAAACTCATAAAATCTTTTTTCAATATGATTATCTTGTAAAATAGATGTAAAAGTAAAAACCATCTTATTTTCGAACGTACAGCTAGAACACTTTATTTTTTCGACTGGTTCTGGTGCAATTAACATCAAAAAATAATCAATATAATCCTTATATTTTCCTATCATACCAACTCTTCCTATATTAGAAAAAGTAGTTGTCGTATACTTTCTAATTTCGATATAGCTTAATCGAACAATGGCCTTTTTTATCCATAATGGAATTGGTCTAACAAATGGATTATTTCCTATTTTAACATTAGCTGACATCGTTTTCGTAATCTCTTCTTCTGTCAATCTTTTACTAAAATCGCTTTTCACAAAATCCAAAATCTTATCAAAAGTATCCAAATGATCCTTTTTCATTTCTGCTTCCACTGTAATATAAGAAAAGAAATTTGACATCGTTTTAGAAGGAAAATATTTCTTTAAATTAACAGGAATACATACCTTTATTGGTCTTTTTCCTCTTGCTTTTTTATAATTTTCATGATAGATACTATCAATCAAAACAGCTGTTAAATATTGTGTTATCGTCGCCCCTTGTTTTTTACTCTCTCTTTTTAAATCCTCTAAATCCATTATCTCATGAATACTACTTACAGCCCCTAACGGTATCTTTTTTCCCTTCAAAATATACGCTTTCTTACCAGACGCATTAGACTTTGCCTTTTTATCATAATTCTTCATATAACTGTCTTCTGAATCATACTCAATCTTGCGAAGCCTTCTTTGATCTTCCTCTAATATCTCTGGATGCTTTAATTCCAAATACGTATAAATAATCTCCTTAAAAAAAGTGGTTCCACTATTCCCATCTGTCAAAGAATGAAAAATATCAATATTAACTTTATTCTCAAAATAAGTAACCTTAAACAAATAATAATGATTGCGTCTACCATCAATATATTTACAAGGATAATCTTTTTCCTCTTCTATAATTGGCAACTTATTATTATCTTCCAAATAATACCAAAAAAAACCAGGCTTCATTCTCACTTTAAAAAACGGATACTTCTCCAAAGTTTGATTTACCGCTTCCTCTAATAACTTAGGATCTACCTTTTCTTTTAATACAGCTGACAAACGAAACACCGTACTATACTTCTTTCCCGTTGATATGGGAAAAATCTTAGCCGAATTATCCAATCTTCTCCAATATAATTTACTTTCCTTTTTATTCTTCCTACTCTTCATCTTCATTCGCTAAAATCCTTTCTTTTGGAATTTGGTTAATTTGGGTTAATTTGGGACAGGCACAACCTATCCATTTTGGTGTATTTTGGGACAGGTACAACTTATCCATTTTGGTATGTTTTGGGACAGGTTACAATCTATTCTTTTAACGTACAATTTTAAATGTCTTACTTAATATCTATGAGATTTTATCAATTCAAATCCTTAAATATCAATAAAAAGATATATTTTATATTGATATCAGACTTAATTTACGAATTTCAAATTTTAGCAATATAGTTAATTGTCAAACAAATTATATCTAATATGACTAATTTGTACCTGTCCCAAAATACACCAAAATGGATAAGTTGTGCCTGTCCCAAAACATACCAAATCAGCTCAAAAAATGAAGGATGTCTTGATATCCTTGTTTTTCTAGTTCTTGATTACTGTTGTCTTCGATTATCCAAATATGACCTGCTTCTTCATATTGCTTGATTTCTATTTGTTCTCCAACTTTTTGCTCTTCTGCTTTTTGTTTTAATATGTGTACGTCTGGATTTAAAATGTCATGGGTTCCTGTTAGTATGGTTATATTTTTTAGCTTGGTTAGGTCTCCTTCAATTGGATTGACTAAATAGCTGTTTATTCCGTCTTCTCCTGCATAGGCTATTCCTGCTAGTTTTAGTGTTTCTTTGTTTAATTGCTTGTCTTTTTTTTGTACTTCGTCTATTTGCGGATTGGTTAGTCTGACATCTAACCATGGTGATATTAATATGGTTTTGGCTGGCATGGGTAGATTTTCGGTTCCTACTTTTTGCTCTAATGCTAAGGCTAACCCTCCTCCTGCTGAGTCGCCCATGATGATTAGCTGCTTTGTGTCTATTTTTTCTATGATTTCTTTATAAAGTGGAACTGTCATTTGAAAGACGTCTTTGTAGTTGTATTTTGGAGTTAGCGGATAATCTGGTAGGATAACGGTTGCTCCTGTGTCGTTCACAATGTTTTCAATGAAGTCCCAGTGCTGTTTGGTTGCTTCTGCTACATAAGCTCCTCCATGAAAATATAAGATTTTGATACTGGTTTTAGGTCTGTTTTTGGGCGTTACGATGAATATGTTTCTTCCCATAAATTTTTCTGTTTGTAATTGACATTTTTCTTTTACTTGCTCTGGTACTTTTGTTTGAATATCGATTAACCAATAATAGGCAATGATTATCAACGCTATGACTAATAAGATTAATAAGATCCCGTATGATAATTTTTGCTATTTTCATTTTTCTTTTTCCTTCTTATTTCCATTTTTTCCTATTGTATCACAGCTATTTTGAAAACTCAAGTAATCATATATCTTGATGATATTATAGGAAAGTGTTCGTTTTTTCTTATAACAGATAAGTAACCCCCAGTATAACAGCTTTGCAGCATAACTGGGGGTTACTTTATCTCACTTGTATCACTCGTTTTACTGTCCACTGTTAAAGCTCTGCTTGTTACAGTGACAGTCTTATTCATCAATTGTTGAAATTCCAAGTGTAATTTCTTCTAATACGTCAAGTAATACCTTTACTGTATCAAGAGCCGTAAAAATTGGAATATTATTTTCAACTGCACACCTTCTAATATGTGCACCATCGGTATCTTCACCAATAGAATCAATATTTCTGGTATTAATGACATAATTTACATAGCCTCTTCGCATAGAATCTAAAATCTCTTCACTACCTTCACTTATTTTCTTTTTTATTCTGGTTCTAATGCCATGTTCTTTTAAGAATTTAGCTGTTCCTTCTGTTGCTTCTATATTAAATCCTAAATTATAAAATCTTCTAATCAAGGGAAGTGCTTCCTCTTTATCTTTATCCGCTATGGTCAAAAAGATCGTTCCATAGTTAGCTAAATGCATACCAGAAGATTGCAATGCCTTATAAAGTGCTCTTGTCAACTTTTTATCATAGCCTATCGCTTCTCCTGTTGACTTCATTTCTGGTGATAAACAAGCATCTAGTCCATTTAATTTAGAGAAAGAAAAGGCTGGTGCTTTCACATACCATTTTTCTTTTTCTTTTGGATAAACTTCTTGTATTCCTTGTTCTTTTAAAGATTTTCCAAGCATAACTAAAGTTCCAATATCAGCCAAAGAATATCCTGTTGATTTGGATATAAATGGTACGGTTCGAGAAGATCTTGGATTTACTTCAATCACATACACATCTTCATTTTTATCTACAATAAATTGAATATTGTATAATCCCACTATTCCAATTCCTAGTCCAAGTTTTACGGTATAATCTAGTATGGTTTGTTTTGCCTTTTCACTAACACTAAAAGTTGGATAAATGCTTATACTATCCCCTGAATGAATGCCTGTTTTTTCAACATGCTCCATAATTCCTGGTACAAATACATCCGTTCCATCACAAACCGCATCCACTTCCAATTCTTTTCCTATAATATATTTATCCACTAATACGGGTTGTTTTTTGTTAACTTCTACAGCCGTTTTTAGGTATTTTTCTAGTGCCTTTTTATTGGATACGATTTGCATCGCTCTTCCCCCTAGCACATAGCTTGGTCTTACTAAAACAGGATAACCAATTTCCTCCGCTACTTTAATACCATCTTCTATATTAGTAACGGCTTCCCCTTTTGGTTGTAGTAATTTTAACTTTTTCATTACTTTTTCAAAAGCATCTCTATTTTCTGCTTTTTCAATGGCATTTACATCGGTTCCAATAATTTTTACACCTAATTTTGAAAGTGGTTCTGCTAAGTTAATGGCAGTTTGTCCTCCTAAAGCTGCGATGACTCCTTCTGGCTTTTCTAAATCAATAATATTCATAACATCTTCTACGGTTAGTGGCTCAAAATACAATTTATCACTGGTTGTATAGTCTGTTGATACGGTTTCTGGATTATTATTAATAATAATCGCCTCATATCCCGCTTCTTTTATGGTTTTAATGGCATGTACGGTGGAATAATCAAACTCTACTCCTTGCCCAATCCTAATTGGTCCTGCCCCTAATACAATTATTTTCTTTTTCTTGCTAATAATGGATTCATTTTCTTGTTCATAGGTAGAATAAAAATATGGTACATAGCTTTCAAATTCACTACTACAAGTATCTATCATTTTATAGACAGGATAGATATTTTCTTTTTTTCTTAGCTGATAAATTTCTTCCTCTGTTTTCTTCCATACTTTTGCAATATATTTATCACTAAAGCCTAATTTCTTGACTTGTTTTAAAGCTTCTACATTGTCTTTGTTTTGTGCTAATAATCTTTCTGCTTTCACTATATTTTTTATTTTATCCAAGAAAAACATATCTATTTTGGTGATATTATAGATAAGTCCCAAATCTACATTTCTTCTAATTAATTCTGCTATGGCATAGATTCTATCATCTGTTCCCTCTTTAATATATGTCATTAGCTCTTCTGTTTCTGTGTCATTAAATTTATCCATTTGAATATGGCATACGCCAGTTTCTAAAGAACGAATTGCTTTTAACAAGCTTTCTTCTAAAGTTCTTCCCACACTCATTACTTCCCCTGTTGCTTTCATTTGTGTACTTAACTTATTGGATGCTAAAGTAAATTTATCAAATGGAAATCTTGCTACTTTTGATACCACATAGTCTAAAGCTGGCTCAAAGCTAGCTGGTGTATTCGCTAACATGATTTCATCTAATCTCATACCAATGGCTATTTTAGCAGAAACTCTTGCAATAGGATAACCACTTGCTTTAGAAGCCAAAGCAGAAGAACGAGATACTCTTGGGTTTACTTCAATTAGATAATAGTGGAAGGAATGTGGGTCTAAGGCAAATTGAACATTACATCCACCTTCTATTTTTAAAGCTCTAATAATTTTCAAGGCACTATCACGTAATAGTTGATATTCTTTATTTGTTAAGGTTTGACTTGGTGCAACTACAATCGAATCTCCTGTATGAATTCCTACAGGATCTAAGTTTTCCATATTACATACGGTAATGGCTGTATCATTTTTATCTCTAATTACTTCATATTCAATTTCTTTATAACCTTTAATACTTTTTTCTACTAATACTTGTCCTACTGGGGAAAGTTTCAAAGCATGTTTTATGGTTTCTGTTAATTCTTCTTCATTATCAGCAAATCCTCCACCTGTTCCTCCTAAAGTAAAAGCAGGTCTTAATACTACTGGATACCCTATTTTATTGGCAGCTTCGATTCCTTCTTGGATAGAAGTTGCTATGATAGATTCTAATACTGGTTCTCCTAAACTTTCACACAATTCTTTGAATTTTTCTCTATCTTCTGCTTTTTCAATACTTTCACTGCTGGTTCCTAAAAGTTCTACTTGACACTCTTGTAAAACTCCTTTTTTATATAGTTGCATCGCTATATTTAAGCCAGTTTGTCCTCCTATTCCTGGTAAAATGGCATCTGGTCTTTCATAGCGAATGATTTTTGCTACATATTCTATAGTTAATGGCTCCATATATACTTTATCGGCAATGGTCGTATCTGTCATGATAGTAGCTGGATTCGAATTGACTAATATTACTTTGTACCCTTCTTCTTTTAAGGCTAGACAGGCTTGTGTTCCTGCATAATCAAATTCTGCTGCTTGTCCAATTACGATTGGTCCTGAGCCAATTACTAATACAGTTTTTATATCTTTTCTTTTTGGCATATTTAAACTCTCCTTATTTAATATTTATTTTATTAACAAACCTATGTTAAATTTTAATTATTTAGTAGATTAATAAACTTATCAAACAAATACCCACTATCTTGTGGACCTGGTGCACTTTCTGGATGGTATTGTACACTAAATACTTTATCTTTTTTACATTCTACTCCTTCTATCGTATCATCTAAAATATTTTTATGTGTCACCGTTAAATCTGTTTTTTGCAATGATTTTTCATCTACGGCATAGCTATGATTCTGGCTCGTAATTTCTATTTTATCTGTGGCTAAATTCAATACTGGATGATTTCCACCTCTATGTCCAAATTTCAATTTATAGGTTTTAGCTCCATAAGCTAGACTTATCATTTGATGACCTAAGCAGATTCCAAATATCGGATATTTCCCCTTTAACTCTTTTACTAACTTTATTACTTCTTTTACATCTTCTGGGTCGCCTGGTCCATTTGATAAAAATATGCCATCTGGTTTTAAATCTATAATTTCTTTAGCAGTGGTATTGTAAGGAACAACAGTTACATTACAACCTCTTTTGTTTAGACTTCTTACAATATTTAATTTGATACCACAGTCAATGGCAACAATGTGATAGTTTGGATTGGCTGTTCTGGAATACCATTTTTTCTTACAACTTACTTTTGCTACCGCATCTTTTGGTATTTCCGTTTCTTTTAGTTTTTTTAATGCTTGTTGTTTACTGGTATTGCTATCTGTGATAATTACTTTTCTACTTCCCTTTTCTCGAATACTTCTTGTTAGTTTTCTTGTATCAATTCCTGCAATTCCTGGTATATCATTTTCTTCTAAGTATTCTGATAATGTTTTGGTATACCTAAAGTTACTTGGCAGGTCATTATATTCTCTTACAATCATTCCTCCTATGGTTGGTTGCTTGGTTTCATAGTCATCATCCGTTATTCCATAGTTTCCTATTAGTGGATATGTCATCACTACCATTTGATAGGTATATGATGGATCTGATACAATTTCTTGGTAACCTACCATAGATGTATTAAATACTATTTCACATATGGCTTCTTTGTCCGCTCCAAATCCATATCCATAGTATTCTTCTCCATCTTCTAATACGATTTTTTTGTCAAATTCTTTCATTATGTATCCCTCCATTTTTTCTTTATTTTCTAACTTTTCTCCAAAAAAAAATAAGGAAACTTCTCCTTATTTAAAATGTAAGCAAAAATAAAACAACGATTAAGAAAACTTTTAGTTTTGCTATTACGTTTTCTTGTTTTAGCTCGTTTTTCATTTTCCTTACTCCCTTCTCTTTTTTTGTTTTTTATGTTTGATTTTTTCCCTCTTTCTTGTTTTTAATATTATAACAAATTTCGATTATAAATTGCAAGCATTTTTTGACATTTTCAAGTATATTATCCTCATTTATTAAAATTACTATGAAAACGGTTGCTAATAAATATTTAAGAAACCAACAGCAATATAACACACTGTTGGCTTCTGCTCTCTCGTCCTTGCATCTCATCTTCGATTAATAAGTTTTTCAATGGGTAATTCCATTAAATCACTCATTTCCATGAAGTCTGCAATTTCTATTGCCATTTCTTCTTCTTTTTTTCTTGCCAATGCAATAATATCATTGTAGTCCTCAAAAATTTTGTCATCATCGTAACCACAATATATAAAATAAAAAATCATCTCATAGAAATGTTCCTCTGATATTTCATCTATCTGCAAGTTTAAATCTTTCTTCTTGCAAAACTCATGTAGCCTTGAAAAATCCAACTCTTCAGCTAATTGTTTTAGCTCATTTACCCGACCATGCTTCATTAAATCCTCCACATGTTCCTCTTCTTTGAGCTTTTTAAACTGACTATCTAAAAACTCTATTACTTCTTTTCTTTCCATAAAGTTCTCCTTGTTCGTTTTTATTTAAATTAGTCGTTAGAAATACGAGAGAGCTTTCAACTAATTTATATAAATATGATAACATCATTTTTGATTTATGTCAATTTATCTATCATTCAAGTTTCGACTTTTTGCAAGTGAATACTATCCTATAAAAAAACTAAAATTTTTTCTTCTATATAACGAAAAAATCTTAGCTTTTCATTTAACTTTCCTATTTAAAATTAATCTTTACTAGCAATATAGCAAGCCAAATCAACTAACTTATTAGAATATCCCCATTCATTATCATACCATGCCACTAACTTAACAAAAGTATCGGTAAGCATAATACCTGCTGTACTATCAAAAATAGAAGTATGAGAATCTGTTGTAAAATCTGAAGAAACAACAGGATCTGTTACATACTCAACAATTCCCTTCATTTCATTTTCAGAAGCCTTTTTCATAGCCGCACATATATCTTCATAAGTTGCTGCTTTTTCTAAATTACAAGTTAAATCCACAACAGAAACATCAGCTGTTGGGACTCTAAAAGCCATACCTGTTAATTTTCCATTCAAAGTTGGAATAACCTTTCCCACTGCTTTAGCGGCACCAGTTGAAGAAGGTATAATATTACTTGCTGCTGCTCTACCACCTCTCCAATCTTTCTTAGAAGCTCCGTCCACTGTTTTTTGTGTTGCTGTCATAGCATGAACGGTTGTCATTAATCCATCTTTAATTCCGAAATTATCATTAATAACCTTTGCCAATGGAGCTAAACAATTTGTCGTACAAGAAGCATTAGACACAATATTCATACTTGGATCATATTCTGTATGATTAACCCCCATAACAAACATTGGAGCATCTTTTGATGGTGCACTAATAATAACTTTCTTAGCCCCAGCATCAATATGAGCTTGAGCCTTTTCAAGAGTAGTAAACACACCAGAACACTCTAACACATAATCAACACCTAATTCACCCCATGGAATATTATGTGGATCCATCTCATTAAATACTTTTATATCTTTTCCATTTACTGTTAATATATTGTCTTTTCCTTCTACAGTTCCTTCAAATTTCCCATGTACTGTATCATATTTTGTCATATACGCCATATAATCTGCCGTTATAAAAGGATCATTAATAGCCACAACCTCCACTTCATCTCTCTTTAATGCTGCTTGGAATGACAAATTTCCTATTCTTCCAAAACCATTAATTCCAATTTTCACTGACATAATATTTCCTCCTTTTTGATACCATTACCTTAATCGTAATCATAAATATAAAGTATTTTTGGTATCTATTCTTTAATATAGTATTACCTAAATTTCTCAGGCAATTCAATTCTATACCAAAAAAGAATACTTTGCAAGTATTTTTTTAGTTTTTTGGTATGTTTTGGTATGTTTTGGGACAGGCACAACTTATCCATTTTGGTGTATTTTGGGACAGGTTAAAACAAGTAGACTTATTGCTTCATGTTTCTTGACAACAAGCCCTCTGCACAATTCTAACACTAATTCCTAATACTCTTGCTATCTGTACTTGAGTTACTCCCTTAATCCTTTTAATTTTTCGTATAATAGCATCTCTATTTTTTGTATTATACTTTTGTATTTCTTGAATATTATAAATCTCTAATTCTTCCTTTATAAAGTAGATCACTTCTTCATCTGTCAATCTACTTTTCATTTCATACTCCATCAATTCTATACTTTCTCGGAATTTTAAAGTTTTTGCATTGAATTGAAAAAACTCTTTTCGCGCTTGCTCTTTTTCTGTGGCAAACATACTCAAGACTTCTTCCGTATCCGTAATCTTATCCTCTTCCTTCAACATATCATCAAAATACTCTAAATAGCTACTCCACTTGTATTGCTCCATCTTACTGATTCCCGCTTTTAATGGATTTTGATGAATATATCTAACTAAATCTAACATATAATGAGTCGTTTCAACATTTTTACTTAAAAATCGATTTTCAAATAAATGACCTTTTCTTTTATATTTTTTATTAAAATAATTAGCATAACTAGTTCCTACACTATGGATAATTTTGGATATTTTTTGACTTTCCTCTTTGATTTCTAAATGAATATGATTTGGCATTAAAACATATGAATACAATTGATATAAAAAATTATTTTTTGTTTTTCTAATAATATTTTGAAATTCTAAATAATCTTTCTCTTCGAAAAAAATGTCTTGTTTGTTAACTCCTCGTAACATACAATGGTATACTTTACTATAACTTTTTCTTCTTGGCTGTCTGGGCAAACAATTTAACCTCCTTTATTTGATTTTATAAAAAGAGTATAACACAATTTTCATTATTTTGCTATACTCTTTTTCCATTTATTACTTGTTTATTCTGACCTGTCCCAAAATATACCAAAATGGATAAGTTGTGCCTGTCCCAAAATATACCAAAATGGCTAGGTTGTGCCTGTCCCAAAATATACCAAAACACACCAAATTAACCATACAATTTTTCTAAAACAATAACAAACATAGCATGTGACCAACCAAGACCTAAAACCCAATTAGGTTGTAAGGTATTGTTATCTACTTGTTCTCCTAAAAAGCTATGCTTTCCTGCTGTTTTTACAACAAAGTCAAAGGTTTCTTTTGCTTTTTTCTTTTCCCCTGTTTCTAAATAATATAATGTCATCCATAGATTAGCAATTGGCCATGGATTTCCATTTCTATAGTGATCTCCTTCAAATCTTTGGTATCCTCCTGTGTAAGTTCTTAGAGATAAATTGATTCTTTCTACTGTGTTTATGATTTTCTTCTCTTTTGGTTTAAAGACATTAAATGGTGTTACACTACCTATCATGCTAATGTCCATCTTTTCATCTTCTGTGTTTCTTAGATACGTTTTCTTTTCTTCATCATACATATTTTCATTAATATATTTTTTGATTTCAACTTGCAATTTTTCCAGTTCTCGTTCATTTTTTATTATCTTTTCATCTTTTAAACGATTTTTTTCAAAATCAGAAGTTTTGTCTCCTAATACTTTGTAAATTTTCAGCATACACTCAAACGCAGCATAAATGCTTGCTAACGAATATAAATGAATTCCCTCGCACATTTCCCAAAGGTCATAACTTACATGATATTTATGTTCTTGATGAGTTCCGTTCTTTTCTATTTCTTGTTTTACTTTGTCCTTATCATGCTCATCTTGTCCACTTATCGATAACCAATCTTGCACATATCCTTTCAAGAAATTTACCGCTTTTTCGCACATTTGTAAATTGTCTTTTAAAAATTTCTCTGATTTTGTATATTGATGGTGTTCATAGATACCATATACAACACTTGCTGTCTCATCAATTTGATATCCCCAAGCTGGTGCTAATTTTCCATCTGTAAAAAATCTTTGTTCCCACATCCCATTTTTGCTTTGCGTCTTTTTACAAAATATCTTATAAAACTTTTCTGTTTCTTTCTCCATTTTTAAAATATCCAAAGCTTTTGTCATAAATACTGCATCTCTTGTCCAGCAATAAGCATATCTTCCGCATTGTGTAAAGTTTTCATCTACTTCCGCTGAAGCAATAATTCCTCCTGTTTCTGCATTGGTTAACAGTGGAAATAATAGAATACTTCTTTTATAGATATCACAAATTTTCTCTTCATAGCTATTTTCTGGCTCTTTTAAGTTTAATCCATTATGTGTTTTTACATATTTACGCCAATAAGTTTTTGTCTCTGTATATTCTTTATTTAAGTCAATCTTCTTAATTCTTTCGATTTCCGTTTCAATTTGTGATATATTTTTATTTTCCCCAATCGCAATACAAATCTCCAATGTTTTCTTTTCTTGTGGATGAATGATTCCTAAATCATAGCAAATGCTTGCATCATTTGACATTCCAATGTAATCTTTATCATAGATTTCTCCTCTTTTGATGGTTTCTTTGCTACCATTGATTTGATGTTTTGAAAGTTGATGCCCTTTAGCAAAAGTCGAAAAAGTAAAATCATGAGCATATTGCATCATACCACCATCTATTATCTTACAACTTACATGATTGTTATAATCTGACAACAATTCAGAATGAATATAAAAACTCGTATTCAAATCAATTTTTCCCTCATTTAAAAAGATGTATTTCTTAACTAATACATTTTCTTTTATCATCACATAATCTGTTTGAAGAACTTTTAAATTAAAATACGTATTTGTAATTTCTGTATTTAATATATTAGTATCTGTATCATAATATTGTTTATAAACATTATTAATATCATCATGCAAATAGATTAAATCTGAATGATTGATTTTTACGCCTGTATGGAAATAATCCAAGTATTGCCTATTATCCTTACTTGGGAAATAAATTCTTTGTATTTCTCCTTTCCCTGTAAATGTCGCTAACATATTCTTATTACCTACCATTGCTTCATTAAAATATTTATTTTCCATCTTTACAATCATTCCTTTTCTTCTTTGGTTGCCAATAGATTTATCGTACAGTTTGCATTACTTACCAAATCTTAATTCTATCCTTTTATTCATTTATTTAGAGCTTAGTTAAACCTGTCCCAAAATACACCAAAATGGATAAGTTGTGCCTGTCCCAAAACATACCAAAACGGATAAGTTGTGCCTGTCCCAAAATACACCTAACCATCTATTACATTTATAATTTGTTTTTCTAAATCTTTTATTTTCTCATTAATTCTAAAGATATCCTCATCTTTTAGTTTTTCATCATCTATATCTTGTCTTACATAAGTGTCCATATCTTTAATTTCTTCTTTTAATTTTTCTAATCGTTCTATTACCTCATGTCTTATGCTATTAGCAATTTTTCTTTCTATTTTATGTGTCATTTTTATTTTTTCTTCGTTTTCTTCTATGGCATTTATTTCATAAGTTTCGCCAAATTCTGGAATGGTTACCCCAATGCCTGTGTCTTTCTGGATTTTTTCTTCTAAGACTTTTTGTGCTTCTGCTTCTCCATGTACTAAGAAGATATGTTTTGGCTTATTGATAAAAGAATAGATAAAGTTCATTAATCCTTCTTGATCGGCATGTCCCGAATATCCTTCAATGTATTCAATTCTAGCATTTACGGCAATTTCTTCTCCAAATATTTTTACTTTTTTAGCACCATTTACAATGCTATACCCTAACGTTCCTGGCGCTTGGTAACCAACAAAAAGTATGGTGGATTTTGGATTCCATAAATTATGCTTTAGATGATGTTTAATTCTTCCTACTTCACACATTCCGACTTGCTGAGATGATAATACTTGGGGTACTATCTTCATTTAATGCTTTGGATTCATCTGCTGTTTGCGTGAATTTTAATCCTGGAAATTCAAGTGGGTTGTCTCCTTGCATAATTTCTTCTTGGATTTGTTCTTCGAAAAGATTGGTGTTTTCTCTAAACACTTCGGTTGCTGATATGGCTAATGGACTATCTACATATACATTGGATTTCATTAATGTTTTATATTTTCTTCTGAATTCGTCATCGTCTTTAATTTCTTTTAATTTATTGATTTCATATAAAATCTCTTGTGTTCTTCCTACAGCAAAGGATGGAATGACAACACTTCCTTCCTTATCTAAGGTTTCTGATACAATGTCTAAAAATAGTTCTGCTTTTTCGTCATTTCTTAAGTGTAGCCTACTTCCATAGGTAGATTCCATGACTAAATAGTCTGCACTTTCTATCATGGTTGGTGAGTCTAATAATGGAATATCATTATTTCCTAAATCTCCTGTGAATACTGTTTTGGTTTCTTTTCCGTCTTCCTTTGTCCATAGTTCAATAATACTAGAACCTAACATATGGCCTGCATCATTAAATCTAACATGGATGTCTTCTGTGATTTCTATGATTTCGTCATATTGTACTGGTTCTAATATTTCTAATGATCTTGCTGCTTCTTCTGCTGTATACAATGGTTCTATTTCTTTTTCGCCTTTTCTTTTTCTTTTTTTATTTTTCCATTCGTTTTCCATCTCCTGAATATGTCCACTGTCTGGTAACATTAAGGCACATAGGTCACAAGTTGCTTTATGGGCATATATTTTGTTTCTATATCCTTCGTTGTATAATTTTGGAATTCTTCCTGAATGATCAATATGAGCATGTGTTAATAACATAAAGTCTATATTGGTTGGATTAAATTCAAATTCTTCTGCATTTTGCGTTTCATATTCTGTTTTTCCTTGCCACATTCCACAATCTACTAAAAATTTCTTTCCACAAGCTTCTACTAAAAAATTTGAACCAGTAACGGTTTTGGTTGCTCCCAAAAATGTAATTTTCATCTACCTTTTCTTCCCTTCTTATAAAATATTGATTTAATTTCATAAACTAATACTAATTAAATAATCTTACTTTTTTATTTAATTTAAAAGATAGTTCCTTTTTATCAAATCCCCACATATTTTCAATTTCAATTTTTTCTTCAAATACATCCTCATCAAATACTTGAACATAGTAGTAATTTTGTTCTTTCGTTACTTTAATATATAAATTCTCTAAATTAATAACTCTGATATGAAATATATTTTTTGCAATTTGATAATCAATTTCTTTTTCTTGTGAAAAAGTCTCCATCAACTTTAATTCATGAGCTTTGTTAATCAGTAGCATTTCTACTTCTTCAATTTGGGACTTTATCACTTCTACTTCGCCAATTTCCTGACTATCATTAAATGGCAACAAACAATAATACCTAAATTCATAGATACACTTCATCAATTCTTGTTTCGTATCTATTTTTGCTATTTTATTTTGATAACAAAGTAAAAATGCTTTTTGAAATACTAATATACTATTGATAATTTCTTTCTCTATCTCTACGATGTCTAACAATTTTAGATATTTTTCTTTGTTTTCTAATTCTTTTTTTATTTTGACAAATTCTTGTGGATTTAGTAATTTGTTTAATCTTTCTAATCTTTTTAGTTTCTCTTCTCTTTCTTTTGCCATCATTTGAGATAAAATTCTCACACTAAAAATTTTTTCTTGCAATGGCAAGTATTCATTTCTTTTTTCATACTCTTCTTGTAACATATTTCTATTATTCAATGTTTCATCCATTCGTTTAATATCTTTGGTTAATTCTCTTTTTTCTTTGGTTATTTCCTGTATGAAATTTTGATTATTTCTTATTTTTTTTAATTTTTTTTCTACTTCTACCTTTTCTTTTTGCAATCTATTTTTTAGTTTTGGATTGTATCTAATTGCCAATAGTACTGATATTTTATTTAAAAGCTTTAGGATATTTTGTTGATGTTCTTTTCCATATTGTTCTTCTAATTTATCTTTAAACGTTTCCATATAGTCTATCATATATTCTTTATTTTGAATCCAGTGGTTCAAAAAATATTGTCCGACTAATATTCTAATATTTTGATATACAATATTGTGTCTGATACTTTCTATTTCTCTTGGAATGGTTGTCCAAGAATAACCATTAAAATCACGCATTGGTTCAACAGTATCTATGTTATTTCCTACATTGATTAAATCAGACAATGTCCTATCAATAATTGAATATTTGTCTTTAATAATGGTTTCCTTTTTATCTATTTTGGATATACAATATAATAACTTTCTTTCTAATGGATAACATATAATTCTTTTTTTGCTTTTTTCTACTAAGAATGTTTTATTTCCTAACATTTCACACTCTTTGGTGTTTAACTTTACAATTTTTATATCCTCACAATTTTTTTGTATACTATTAATGATAGATTGGATAAAATTTTCTTTGTCTTCCACATTGGGTTTCACTTTTTCATAGTCCTTATAGGCGGTTTCAATTTTATATAAAATACTAAGTAGCATACTTTTAGTATCTTCATGAAACGCCTTTTTTTCAAGAACTTTTTCGAGTTCATTATTATAATCCTTTTTTACAATTTTATCGAAAAATTTTTCTGTCTTCTTTTGCAAGATTTTTCTCCTTTCAAAAGGTTTCTATGATGCTTCGCCTTCTCCTTGTCCCATTTTCAATTCATTCCATCTATCTAACGTCATAAGAACTTCTCTTGGTTTACTTCCTTGATAGCCAGAAATAACGCCTCTTTCTTCCATTTGATCAATAATTCTTCCTGCTCTTGCATAACCTACTTTAAATCTTCTTTGGATAAACGACGTAGAGGCTTGTCCTGTTTCTATGACAGTTTGTATCGCTTCCATTAAAAATGGATCGGTATCGTCATCTTCTGTTGTTTCCCCCATTATTTCCTTATCTGTTTTATTACTATTTTCTATACTTTCTAAAATATCTTCACTATAAGTTGCTGTGCCATTTGATTTGACAAAGTCAACTATTTTTTCTACTTCATCATCTGTTACAAATGCTCCTTGCACTCTAGATGGCTTTGGTGCTCCTGATGGGAAGTATAGCATGTCTCCTTTTCCTAATAACTTTTCTGCTCCTACACTATCTAAAATGGTCCTAGAGTCTACTTGAGAAGATACGGCAAAAGCAATTCTGGATGGTACATTGGCTTTGATTAGTCCTGTAATAACATCTACGGATGGTCTTTGTGTGGCAATTACCAAGTGCATACCTGCTGCTCTTGCTTTTTGTGCTAATCTACAAATCGCATCTTCCACATCATTTTTAGCTACCATCATCAAGTCTGCCAACTCATCGACTATGATAACGATTTGTGGTAATTGTCCTAACTCTTCGTCATTCTCAATGGCCTTGTTATATCCTTTTAAGTCTCTTACTCCTTTTTCTGCAAATAAATTATAACGATTGTCCATTTCTTGTACAGCCCATGCTAATGCCCCTGCTGCTTTTTTAGGATCGGTTACAACGGGAATCAATAGATGTGGTATACCATTATAAACGGATAATTCTACTACTTTAGGGTCTACCATAACAAATTTAACTTCACTTGGTTTGGCATGATAAATAATACTGGTAATGATGGTATTGATACATACACTCTTTCCTGAACCAGTGGATCCGGCAATTAATACATGGGGCATTTTTGCAATATCCGCTAATTGTACATTGCCTGCTACGTCTTTCCCTAAGGCAATTGCTAATTTTGAGTCATTATCTCTAAATACATCACTATCTAAAACTTCTCTTAAATGTACCGCTTCTCTCTGTGTATTTGGTACTTCAATTCCAACGGCTTGTTTTCCTGGTATTGGTGCTTCAATTCTAATGGTTTCTGCTGCTAAATTAAGGGCAATATCATCTGCTAAGTTTGCAATTTTACTAACACGTACTCCTTCTGCTGGTTTTAGTTCATATCTAGTAATAGCTGGTCCTACTGAAACATTCTCAACTTTTGCGGATACCCCAAAACTATGTAATGTTTTTTGCAATTTGGCTGCTGTATCAGTTAAGGCTTTGGCTCCTCCTTTTAAGGACTTTTTACTTGGTCTTCCTAAAATTTCTAATGGTGGGTATTCGTAATGTTCATCTTCTACGGTCATAGCATGTTCTAATTGTAGAACTGCTTTGGTTTTATCTTCTTTTTCTTCTTCTACATTTTTAAATAGATTACTTTCAATCACATCTGGTTGCATTTCTGAATCTGTGTTATCTATTTCTGGTACTTGCATTTTTCTTTTTTCTTGTTTTGCTTGCATTTTTGATTGCTTAGTTAGTGGCTCTAAATCGTCTTCACTATGATCGTATTTCTGTAGTCCATTGTTTTCATCTGTATTATCTACAAATCTTCCACCAAAATTGATTTTGATTTGTTCTTCCATCGCTGCTTTTTCTTGTTTTGCTAGTTGTTTTTGCACAAGTCTTTCTTCTCTTTCTCTTCTTCTACGTTCAGCTGGCGTTTCTTTTTCTTCTTTTTCCATCTGTTTACGCATTTCTTCTCTTCGTGCTAACCTTTCTTCTTTTCTTTCTTCTGCCCCTTCTACCATTTTATTAATGATCTCTGACATGTTAATTCCAAAAGTAAATACGATTAATACAAATGCTATTCCTAAACAAAGTATAATGGCTCCTATATCTCCTAGTAATTTATTTAGCGGTACGGCTCCACAGGCTCCGATCGCTCCTCCCCCTTTACTTTGTGAACCTAATGTATAGGCATCTTTGACTACTTCTGATAATTCTTTATTGTTTTGTAATTCTCCTGATGAAATTTGAAATACACTAAATACAATACAAAGACTTACTAATAATATTCCATATTGGATTAGTTTAGCCTTTAATTCTTCGCTTCCTTCTGATGCCAATTTAATCGCTATTACAAATATGCCAATTGGTAATACGTATTGCACAATGCCTAACATACCACCTAATATTTCATTTAGTTTTACTCCAATTACTCCCGATTTTGTATAAATTAGTACTGCTAATAAAATGCTAACTATAATCATAACAACTACTGTCATATCTGCTTTAGAAGCTGTACTTCTCTTTTTTTTATATCTTCGTTTTTTTGCCATTTCTTGCACCATCCTTTTGTTCGATTTTATATAGAATTGATTTAAATTCCTTAATAAATGCCTGTTCTTCCTATCTTTTTTCCCTAAAAAAGCCAGAATTATAACATCTGACTTTTTACTTTTCTATTTTAATTCTTTTCTACTATTTTGTATGGTTTTTATTGTATCTTCTAATGAAAGTTGCATCAAGTTTAATGCTTCTGACATATTATTTTCTAATTTGGCTAATGTATTGTTTAACACTTCCTCTGTATTTAATAATAATGTGTCTGCATATTCTTTGGTTCCTTTTGATATTTCTCTTGACATTTCATTGGCTGTTTCTATAATTTCTGTTTTTTGGTCATAAGCTTTTCTAGTTATTTCATGTTCATCTACCATAGCTATGATTCTATTTTCTGCTTCTTTCACAATGCCATCTGCTTCTTTTTGAGCCTCTACCAAGATACGCTGTCTTTCTTCTTTGACCCATTTTGCTTGCTTCAATTCATCGGGAAGCTTTATTCGTATTTCTTTGATTAAATCTAACATTTCCTCCTTATCTACTATACCTTTTGAAGAAAATGGTACATTTTTACTTGTTTCCAATAATTCCTCTAACGTTTCTAATATTGTGAATATTTCCATGGTTTACCCCTTTCTTTTTTGGCTTAAGAAGATAAGATATGCTCTTCCATATTTTCTTTCATCCATGATTTCTATTTCTAACGTTTCTAATTGTTCTTTTACCTTTTTTATTTGATCTGTTTCAATAATTATCATACTATCTTGTTTTATTAATTTATTCTCTAAAATTATTTTTACTGCTTGATAGGCATAGTTCGTTTCATAGGGTGGATCCATAAAAATAATATCTAACTTTTCTTTTATTTTCGTTTTTAATACTTCTTCAAAACTAGCTTGATAGAGTTCTACTTTTTCTTCTGTATGTGTTTTTTGTATGTTTTTTTTGATAATTTCAATGGCTTGCTTTGATTTGTCACATAAAATTGCTTTGTTCGCACCTCGACTAACAGCTTCTAGCCCACAAGCTCCACTTCCTGAAAATAAGTCCAAAAAGATTGCTTCTTGTAGTTCATATTGAAGAATATTAAATAAAGATTCTCTTACTCGATCTAATGTTGGCCTTGTACTTTCACCTTCTAATGTATATAGTTTGGTTCCTTTTGCTTTTCCACCTATTATTCTCATAATTTTGCCTTTCTTTGCTATTCCTATTTTATTCTTTTTTTGGATAATGTCAATAGTATTTACTGAAATGTAACATACATTTAACAGTTCTGTAATATACTTCCTACATTGTAACATTTTTCTATTTTATATTAGACAAAGCTTCAATTATATTAAAAATTTTGACAATTTGTTTCGATATACAGAATTTTTTGTTGGATTGCTTTTTTATGTAATTTGTAGTATACTTAACCAGCAATTAGCTCAAATGGGCAAGTAACTAAAATATATCTTTCTAAAGTTAAGGAGGAAGGCAGATGAAACGGTTAAAAATTGTTCTAAAAGAGTCTTTTAGAAGTCTCTTTCCCGCTTCCGTAAGTGTAGTTGTGGTTCTGGGGATATCTTTTTTGTCTACATACTCATTAAAGGATAGTATTTGTGCTGTATTATCTTATGGAGTCGGTGTTTTTATAGGGGCGTTCCTTTCACATTTGTTTCCCAAAATGTATAGTCCTTTTTACGGCTCCAGCAAAGGGATTGCTATGTTAGTTACAGGCACAATATTATTTTTTACATTTATGCTATTAGACATTGAAGAGCTCAACCCTATTTCACTGTCGTTATCATTTTGTCTTTCATTACTGTTTGTTTCACCAAAACCGACAGAGTAAGTATGAAAGATGAGGAAAGACTAACTATTAAAAGTCAATAGTTTTTCGAAAAAAATTAAAAAAAATTAT